>RFGI01000156.1 GCA_003696725.1 Planctomycetota bacterium
AAGGATGACCGAGCCCGGGTTGACCTTGTCCTGGTCGGCGTACTTGGGCGCCGTCCCGTGGGTGGCCTCGAAGATGGCGTGCCCCGTGACGTAGTTTATGTTGGCGCCCGGGGCGATGCCGATCCCGCCCACGCACGCGGCCAGGGCGTCGGAGATGTAATCGCCGTTGAGGTTCATGGTCGCGACGACGTCGTACTCCGCCGGGCGCGTCAGGATCTGCTGGAGGAAGGCGTCGGCGATGACGTCCTTGACGATGACCTCGCGGCCGTCGGCGGTCTTGATCTTCTGCCAGGGCCCGCCGTCGAGGTCCACGGCGCCGAACTCCTTCTTCGCCAGGGCGTAGCCCCAATCGCGGAACGCGCCCTCCGTGAACTTCATGATGTTGCCCTTGTGGACCAGGGTGACGCTGGCCCGGCCCTCATCGATGGCCGAGCGGATCGCGGCCCGGACCAGCCGCTCGGTCCCCTCGCGCGACACGGGCTTGATCCCGATGCCGCTGGTCCCGGGGAAGCGGATCTTCTTGTTGAGGTCGGGGAAGTGCTTGGCGAAGAGGCTCTTGAACTCATCGCACTCGGGCGTGCCCTCCTCGAACTCCACGCCTGCGTAGATGTCCTCGCTGTTCTCACGGAAGATGACCATGTCGGTCAGCTCGGGCCTCTTGACCGGCGAGGGCACACCCTCGAACCAGCGGACCGGGCGCAGGCAGACGTACAGGTCGAGGATCTGACGCAGGGCGACGTTGAGCGAGCGGATCCCGCCGCCGACGGGCGTGGTCAGCGGGCCCTTGATCCCGACGAGGTAGGTGCGGAAGGCGTCGAGGGTGGCGTCGGGGAGCCAGTCGCCGGTGGTGTCGTGGGCCTTCTCGCCGGCGAGGACCTCTTTCCACTGGATTTTGCGCTGGCCCGAGTAGGCCTTCTCGACGGCGGCGTCGAAGACCCGCACGCTGGCGCGCCAGATGTCGCGGCCGGTGCCGTCGCCCTCGATGAAGGGGATCACGGGGTGGTCGGGGACGTTCAGACCCTTGTCGGTCATGGTGATGGCGGTGGCCATGGCGGTTCGCTCCTCCGGGTGCGGGCTGGGTTGGTTCGGGCCGGGCAGGATACACCCATGCCGCGGCCGGCCTGACCATCAGGACGCCGATGCGGGCGTCCCACCCGTGCCCGACCGCCCGAGGCCGCTCGGTCTCAGCGAGCACATCGGCGGATCATGTTCTAGGGTATATGACTCAATAGGCGCCGATGAATAGCGATATCTTGCGACATATCAGGATATCGGCAACGATCTTGTTCTAGGCTGATAGACCAAGCGATGGCCGGCATCGACCCGTCCAGCCCGACACCGCTCTACCTCCAGATCGCCGACGCCATCCGTGACAAGATCCGGCGCGGCGAGCTGGCCGGGGGCGACGCCCTGACCCCGCTGCGCGAGGCGGCGGCGCGCTGGGGCGTCAATGTTCACACCGTCCGGCACGCGTACACGTCGCTCGCCCGAGATGGTCTGGTGGAGAGCCTCGGCGCCCGAGGCACACGCGTCACCACCGGCGGGCGGGCGGCCGAGCCGGCGACGCGGGGGCCCGGGCCGGTCGCGGCGGGCCGTTCGCTCGAGGAGATCGTCGATCGGGCGATCGACGCGGCGCGGTCACTCGGGATCGCGCCCGGCGCGTTGGCGGCCGCGCTGACGGCCCGCGCCGGTCGCGTGGACCGACCCGTGGTGCACATCGTCGAATGCAGCGCCGCGCAATGCGAGAGCCACGCGCGGGAGGTCGAGTCCGCGTACGACGTGCAGGCCGTGCCATGGCCGCTCGATCCGCGAACGGGCTCACCGCCCGGGGCGTTCATCGCGACGTACTTCCATTACAACGATATCCGTCGGCTCTGGCCGGGGCGTCTGCGCGAGGCGCATTTCGTCTCGATCGAGCCGGACGCCGTGGTTGTGGGCGCGCTCGCCGGGACTCACGACCAGGTGCGCGTCTGCGAGTCGGACCGTGCGACCGCCGAGGCGATCGCGGCGGATGTCTCCGTGTTGCTCGGCGGAGGCGTGCGCGTGGATCCGGTCGTCGCGGCCGATCCGAACGACGCGCTCTCTTCGCCGGTGAAATCGCCCGTGCTCTTCCCGCCGCGGGCGTGGGCGCGTCTGCCGGCGCGCGCCCGGGCCGACCCCCGCGCCGTACAGCTGAAGTACGTGATCGACCCGGCGGACCTCGACTCGATCGCGCGCCGGCTGGCCTGGCGGCCGGCGCGCGGCGCCCACCTGGAGATCGCCCATGCGCAGCGCAGTGACAGCGAAGATCGTTGCCTCGATGAGCCTGGCCGCCGCCATGTGCGGCGCGGCCGCGGCGGCGCCCACGCCGGAGGAGATGGGCGTCGGGTGGACGCTGACGCGCCTCGACCTGACCGTCGATCTTGAACCCGACAGCGCCGGCTTGCGGATCTCCGGGTCGGCCGTCCTGCGGCTCGAAGGCCTCGACGAATCCGACGGGCCCAGCCTGGTGGTCAACGGGTCTCGCCCCGCGCTGGCCTGGGTGTCGGCGACCGCGCGCGACGCCCGTTCGGAGCTCAACGCGACGCTCGAAGGCGATGACGCGTTCAGGCTTGCGCACATCCGCTTCGACGAGCCGCGGCGCCGGGGCGAGACGGTGGAGGTGCGGTTCGAGCTCGAGAACGCCGACGCGGCGCCGCAACTCCTGATCCGTCCCGACTTCGCGATGGCCTCGTGGGTCGAGGGGTGGACGCCGTTCCCTTTGCCGCGGATCGATCAGCATGAAGGCTTCACGTCGGGGCTGTTGGTCGCGCCGGGCGCCACAACGCTGCGGATGCCCGAGGGCTGGGTCGGGCTGTCGGACGGCGCGCTTCGCTCACGCCAGCGCGCGGGCGGGCGGACCGTGGAGGTCTGGGATCTGACGGAGGTGCGCGCGGCGCGCTC
>RFGI01000157.1 GCA_003696725.1 Planctomycetota bacterium
CGTCGGTCCGGCGGGGTTGGTGAGGGTGTTGGGGTCGACGGTGAAGCCCGGCGAGCCGCCGACGCGAGAGTTGTCGAAGAACGGGCCCACCAGGTCCGACGGCAGCAGCGTGTCGGTGCCGACGCCGCTGTTGCCGACCAGCGGGGCGAGGTCCTGCCTGGCCAAGGCGTTCTGGAACTGGTTGTTCATCGCATTGAACACGACGTCGACGTCGAAGCCGATCTGCTCAAAGAAGTTCTCGTTGACCAGCAGGAACCGGGCGTCGACGGCGACCTGGATCGAGCGCACCTCGCGCAGCTGGCTCAACAGCCCCGCGATGGCCTGGTGGTTGCGCGCCGTGTTGGTTATGATGAGGTTGCCGTTGAGTTCGGTGACGTCGCCCGTGTCGCCTCCGGCGACGGACCAGCCGGTGGGGTCGATGTTGCTCTGGATGATGTCGATGATGCGCTGGAGGGTTTCCTCTTCGGTGGGGCCATCCCTGTCCTCGACCTGGAAATCGCTCTGGCTGCCGCCGCCCTGGCCCTGGGTGATCTCGCCCAGCCCGAGGTCCGGGACCTCTTCGAAGTCCTGGATGCGGAAGAGCAGGTCGCGCACGTCGTAGATGACGACAAAGGTGTTCCGCCGCAGCGCGTCGTCCGACGCGATGACCAGCACGCCGTCCTCGACGGCCCAGTTGGCCCGGCTGAACTGGTCGGGGCTGACCTTGCGCAGGACCCGGTCGAGCACCGTCTCGGCGTCCAGCGGCTGCAGGCTCAGCGACACCAGGTCGTCGCGGCTGATCCCGATGTCCGCCAGCGAGTCCCAGTCCACGTCGACGTTGAGCGTGGTGACTTGGGCGAAGAACGACAGCACGTCCTCCAGACGCGCGTCGGTGAAGTTCGCCGGGATGCGCCGGCCGCGCAGCTCCGCGAGCACCCGGCGGTCCTCGGGCGATTCCTGGAACGCCACCGGCTCGCCCCGGCGGAACGAGATCTCGGGCCAGTCCGGCGGGTAGTTCATGATCCGCTCGGGCATCACCAGCCCGCGCTGGATCTCGTTCGACTCCCGCGCGAAGCCCAGTGACTTGGCGCGCTGGATGCGCGTCCAATCATCGAAGATCATCAGGTCCTGGAGCGTGTCCTTCAGCAGCAGGCCCGCCGGGTTGAGCGGGTCCAGGAACAGGACCTGCTCCACGACCTGCAGGGCCTCCTCGTACTTCTGCTCGAGCTGCAGCGCGCGGATCCGGTTGAGGCTGTCATCGATCTGCCGCTGCTTCTCCGCCTCGCGGCGGGCCTCCTGCTCGAGCGCCTGCTGTTCGAGCACACGGCTCCGCTCCTGCGCCTCGGCCTGTCTGATGCCCTCCTCGGCCGAAACGATCTCGGTGAGCAGCGCCCGCTGCTGCCCGAGCCGCTGCTCGTACTCCTGCTCGGAGAAGACCTGCCGGGCCTCGCTCAGGCGCAGGCGCGCCTCGGACGCCAGCTCGCGCGCCCGCTCGGTCTGGCCCTGCCCCAGCGCCTGCCGCGCCTCGGCCAAGAGGTTCTCGAACTCCGCGATCGCCCGGTCGCGGACGAGCTGCCCTCGGTTGATCGTCTCCTGGAGCGTCCCCGCGCCCTGCTGCTGGAGGATCGCGCGGATCTCGGCGATCCGGGCCTCGGCGGCGCCGAGCTCCTCGGGCGTGAACTGGTCCCGGTACTGCCCCGTCACCAGCAGGTAGTTCTCCAACGCCGTCGGGTACCGGCCCTCGTCGAAGGCCTGCTGGGCCTCGGCGAGCCGCCGCTGCGCCTCGAACTTCAGCGCTTGCTGGAAGAGGTCCTCGCCTTCCTCTGGCTGCTCCTCGGTCTCAGGCTGATCGGCCTCGAACGCCGCCAGCGAGATCCGCGGCAGGTCGAAGGGCTCGCCCTGCTCGATTTCGATCTGCACGATGCGGTCGCGGTAACGATCGAGCGTGCGCGCCTGCTCGGGCGTCAGCCGCACGCCGGAGCGGTAGACGCGGTCGAACCCGGCCTTGGCCTGGGCCACGCGGCCGGCGCTGAAGTCGAGCATCGCCTGTTCGATGAGGCCGGGGATCGTCGGGGCGGCCTCCGCCTTGAGCCGGCTGGACTCATCCAGCAGGGCCGAGGCCTCGAGCCGCTGCTCCGGGCTGGCGTGGTCGCTGCGGCGGACGGCGTTCGACTGACGGTCCGCCTCGCGCAGGTCGCCCTCGCGGATCGCCAGCCGGGCCTTGTCCAGGCTGATCTGAATCGGGTCGGCCCGGCGCAGCCGGCGGTCCACCCCGGCCATCAGGTTCAGCAGCCGCTCGCGCTCGCCGTCCGTCAGCCCGTCGCGGTCCACGCTCAGGAGCACGCGCTGCGCCTCGACCAGCCGGTTCGCGTCGTACAGGCCCGAGGCGCGGTCCAACAGATCGGTCGCAGTGGGCGCCGCGGCGGCGGCCCGCGCGAGCGACACACAGGCCGCCATCGCGAGGACCGCGAGCAGCCGGAACGAGGGGTTCGGTGTAAGACTCATCGGGGCGGTGCTCCCATCGCGCCGCGGCGCAGCGCCGAAATGTCGCCGAATGCCCGCGTCGCACGTCGGCGGGACGGCTGCGCAGCGCAGCGTCCCGGCGGGCGGGCGCAACCTACCGCCCCCATATAGGGCCCGCAACCGCGACCCGGTTCCTACGGATTGACGCGTGGCCTGCTGATCCTTCGAGCGGCGTCCGCATCGTGGCCCGAACGTCACCCGTCCAGGGCTGCAGCCGCCGCGGGCTCAAACATGACCGGCGCCCCGGTCCGCAGCATCGTGATAAACGCGTCGAAGGCGTACGCCGCGTCGTGCGGGCCCGGGTTCGCCTCGGGGTGGTGCTGGACGGCGAAGACCGGCCGGTCGCGGAGGGCGAACCCCGCGAGCGTCCCGTCGTTGAGGTGGACGTGGGTGGCCTCGGCGCCGAGCGCGTCGAGGCTCTCCGCCCGAACGGCGAAGCCGTGGTTCTGGCTGGTGATCTCGACCCGGCCTGTGCGCGTGTTCCGCACCGGCTGGTTGGCGCCGTGGTGCCCGAACTTGAGCTTGTACGTCTCGGCGCCCAGCGCCAGGGCCAGCAACTGGTGCCCCAGGCAGATCCCGAAGATGGGGATGGGGTCGGCGCCCGGGGCGAGCAGGGCCCGCAGCGTCCGGATCGTCTCCTCAACGGCCGCGGGGTCGCCCGGCCCGTTGGAGACAAAGACGCCGTCGACCCGCCCCGCCCGGCGCCGATTGAAGATCTCCTCGGCGCTGATCGAGTTCGGCGCCACGGTGACGGCGCACCCCCGGGTCAGCAGGTGCCGGTAGATGCTCCGCTTGGCGCCGCAGTCCAGCGCTAGGACGCGCCACGGCGAGCCGTCGGGCCGGGCGCTGGCGCCCGCGCGCCACGTCGGATGCAGCGCGTCCTCACCGGGCAGGAACGTCATCGGTTCGGTCCACTCGACGGGCGCGGCGCAGGTGACGAGCCGGGCGAGGTTCCGCCCGCTCATGGCGGGCGCCGAGCGCGCGTGTTCGACCAGGTGTTCGTCCGACACCCGCGGGTCGTCGGTCAGGGCGCCGCGCAAGGCGCCGTGCGTCCGCAGCCGCCGGGTCAGGGCCCGGGTGTCAACGCCGGTCAGGCCGATCACGCCTTCCTCGCGGAGGTAGCCGTCCAGGCCGCGTGTGGCGCGGTGGTTCGAGTGCGACCGAGCCAGCTCGCGCACGACGAACCCGGCGACGTGGACCCGGTCCGATTCGACGTCCTCGCCATTGACGCCGGTGTTGCCGATCATCGGCGCCGTCATCACCAGGATCTGCCCCGTGTAGGAGGGGTCGGTCAGGGCCTCCTGGTACCCGGTCATGGCCGTGTTGAAGACGACCTCGGCCGTGCGGACGCCGCCCGCGCCGGTCGCCCCGAACCCGGCGCCGGTGAACACGGACCCGTCCTCAAGGGCCAGGCGCGCGATGGGGCGGTCAGCGGCGGGCATGCGCCGAGAGTGTACGTCGGGCCCTGCGCCGTGGGGATACGCTGACCGACGTGGCGCCGGCCTCACTCTTTCAGACCGAGACGGACCCCGGTCCGCTGGTGCGCGTGGCGCTGGAGCGCAGCCTGGACGCGCCCGAGGGGCTGACGTACCGGGCGCCGGCGTCGGTGGGGGAGGTCCGCGTCGGCGACCGCGTCGAGGCGCCGCTGGGCCGGCACGACCGACGGGCCTCGGGGTGGGTGGTCGAGGTCGACGTCGCCGCGGACATCAGCCCCGATCGGATCAAACCCATCCGCCGACGGACTGGGATCACGCTCCCGGTGAATCTCGTCGCGCTGGCCCGGTGGATCGCCGGGTATTACTGCTGCCCGCTGGGCGTGGCGCTGTCGGCGGTCGCGCCCGGCGCCGTCAAACACGCTCGGGCCGAGCGGCCCGTCACGCTCCTGACCCGCACGGGCAAGCGACCGACCGAGCGTCTGCCCCCGGTCACGGCTCGGGTGTGGGAGGCGGCGCAGGCGCTGCCTGAGGACGCCTTCCCGATCGAGCCGCGGGCCCTGGTCCAGCGCATCGGGGCGCCGAGCGTCGGCCCGGTGAATCGGCTGGTGCGGCTCGGGCTGCTGCGCAAGATCGAACGGGTCCGGACCCCCGACCTTTTCCCGGGGTCGGCCCTGTCAAGGACCGATCGACCGGCGACGCCCGGGGCCGACCGGCCGACGCTCACCCCCGAGCAGGCCGCCGCCGTGGAGGGCATCGGCGCGACGTTGGGGACCTTCTCTCCACATCTCCTGCTGGGCGTCACCGGATCAGGCAAGACCGAGGTGTACCTGCGCGTGCTGGAGCGAGTCATCCAGGCGGGCGGGTGCGGGATCGTCCTGGTGCCGGAGATCGGTCTCACGCCGCAGACCGTGGACCGGTTCCTGGCGCGGTTCGCCGGCGCCGGGGTCGCGGTCCTGCACTCCGGGCTGTCGATGGGCCAGCGCCGGGCGCACTGGACCAGGATCGCCCGGGGCGAGGCGCGCGTGGCCGTCGGCGCGAGGTCGGCGGTCTTCGCACCGTTCGACCCCGCGCGGGGCGCCCGACTGGGGCTGATCATCGTCGACGAGGAGCACGACGGCGCTTACAAGCAGGAGGACGCCCCTCGGCACCACGCCCGAGACGTCGCCCTCAAACGCGCCCAGATGGAAGGCTGCCCGGTGGTCCTGGGGTCGGCGACCCCGTCGCTGGAGTCCTGGCGCCACGCCCGGACCGGACGCTACACGCTGCACCGGCTGACTGAGCGGGTCGGCGGGGCGCGACTGCCGAGGGTGGCCATCGTCGACCTCGCCGACGAGATGCGCGCTGACCCGACGCCGACGACACGGCTGGCGATGCTCGGGCCCACGCTCCGCGGGGAGCTCTCGCGCGCCCTCGACGCCGGCGCCCAGGCGATCCTGCTGCTCAACCGCCGCGGCTGGGCGTCCTACATCACCTGCCCGGACCACCGCTGCGGCTGGACGCTCACCTGCCGGTTCTGCGACGTGACGATGGTGCACCACCGCACGCGGGACCTGCCCGCGGGTGGGGTGGTGCGCTGCCACCACTGCCTCAGCGAGCAGCGGTTGCCCGGCGCGTGCCCGGTGTGCGGCAAGCGCGTCACGCTCTTCGGCGCCGGGACGCAACGCGTCGAGGACGAGCTCGCCCGGCTGTACCCCGAACTCGCCCTGGCCGGCCAGGTGATGCGCGTTGACAGCGACACCATGCGCAGCGCGAAGGACTATCACCGGGCGCTTGAGGCCTTCGCCGCCGGGTCGGTCCGGCTGCTGCTGGGCACGCAGATGCTCGCCAAGGGGCACGACTTCCCGGGCGTCGAGCTTGTCGGGGTGATCAACGCGGACACGGCTCTGAACCTGCCGGACTTCCGCGCCGCCGAGCGCACGTTCCAGCTGGTGGCGCAGGTCGCCGGTCGAGCCGGCCGGGCCTCACGCCCGGGGCGCGTGGTGGTGCAGACCTTCAGCCCGGGCCACCCGGCCGTGCGCCTCGCGGCGGCGCATGATTACGAAGCCTTCGCCGAGCAGGAGCTCGCCCTGCGCACGCGCGCGAGCCTGCCCCCGGCGGCGCGGATGGCGCGCCTCGTCGTCCGCCACGAGCGGTACGAGAGAGCGCTGGCCGACGCGCGGCGGATCGCCGAGGCGCTCGAGCGCGTGCGCCGGCGCCGGCCCGAGCTGCGCGTGCGCGGGCCCATGCCGTGCCCGATCGCGCGGATCAACGACCGGCGCCGGATCGCGGTGGAGCTCCTGGCGCCGGGCCCGGGGGACATCCAGGCGGCGCTGACGGCGCTGCGCAACGCCGGCCTCGCCAAGAACGACGCCGCCACCGCCGTCGACGTCGA
Organism: Planctomycetota bacterium; assembly: GCA_003696725.1. Taxonomy (GTDB): domain Bacteria; phylum Planctomycetota; class Phycisphaerae; order Phycisphaerales; family UBA1924; genus J020. The sequence goes on from RFGI01000157.1 coordinate 6,310, forward strand.
CCCGATCGCCCTGCTGTAGGCGCTGTTCGACGGATCACACACCAGCGACGTGGCGGCGCATCCGGCCGGAGGGACAGCCGTCTTCGCACACAGACGGACGGGCGAGACGCCCGTCCCACTGATCCGTCAACCAGAACCGAGACGCCCGGCTAGGCGAAGGCCCGCTCGCGCTCCTCCTCGAGGTCCGGCGCCAGCCGCGTCATGATCCGCGCGCCGACCGAATCGCCCCACACGTTCACCGTCGTCCGGCACATGTCCAGCACGCGGTCGACGGCGAGGATCAGGCCGATGGCGCTGAGGGGCAGGGGGTCGACGCCGGCGCCTCGGAGCGTGGTGTTCACCGCGGTCACGATGATGATGATGGTGGCCAGCGACCCGCCCGGGACGCCCGCCGCCCCGATCGCCGAGAGCGTCGCCGTGAGCACGATGACGAGGTATTGCGCGAACGTCAGGTCGTAGCCGAACGCCTGGAACATGAAGACGACGGCGATGCCCTGGTACAGCGCCGTCCCGTCCATGTTGACCGTCGCGCCCAGGGGCAGCACCAGGCCCGCGGCGCGCTTGGACGCGCCGGCCTCCTGCGCCGCCTCGATGGTGACGGGCAGCGTCGCCATGCTCGACGCGGTGCCGAACGCCATCAGCAGCGCCGGCCGCATCCCCCACATGTACCGGAAGGGGCGCGCCCCGCCGAAGACCCGCAGCACCACCGGCAGCGTGATGAACATGTGGATCGCCAGCCCGATCACTACGATCAGCACGAACTTGCCCAGCGAGCTCGCCAGGGTCGCCAGGCCGAACCGCCCCACGCCCCAGGCCACCAGCAGCAGGACGCCCAGCGGCATCAGCCAGATGATCCACAGCACCAGCCGCATCAGCGCCTCGTGAAGCGCCTCGACGGCGGCGGTGAACGGCCGGGCCCGCTCCCCGATCGCGATCAGCCCGACGCCCAGCAGGATCGTCGCGCTGATGACGCTCAGCGCCTGCCGCTCCACGGCGGCGCGGAGGAAGTTGTCCGGGATCAGCTGCCGGGCGATGGCCAGCCACGCCGCCCCGAGCCCGGTCTCACCCGCCGCGGGCGCCACGGGCGCTGCGCCGCCGGCCGCCTGGGCGACCAGGTCCGGCGATACGCCCGCGCCCGGCTCGAACGTCGCGGCCAGCGTGATCCCCACCGCGACGGCGAGGACCATCGTCAGCACATAGAACACCAGCGTCGCGCCGCCCACCACGCCCAGACGTTTGGGATCGCCGATGGAGACGATCCCGGTCAGCACGCTGGTGAAGATGAGCGGGATGACGATCAGCATCAGCGGCCGGATGAACAGGAGGTTCCCCGCCTCGCGCCACCCGGCGACGGCTTGCTCCTGGGCCTCGGGCGTGGCGTTGGCGTCCCACAGGAAGGCGTGCCCGATCAGCGCCCCGACGATCAGGGCGGCGACCACCAGCGCGGTCAGCAGGTTGGTCCGTCGCATGAGCGGCTCCGGGTGGGTCGGTCGGGTCAGGCCAGCGCGCCCACGATCGGCGCTGGGTCCACGCCCAGGTCCGCCCGCGCCTTAGCCGGCGACCCGGTGTTGTCCTCGATCGCCATCAGCGGCTCGCATGGGCCAAACGGCAAGAGCGACCCCAGCCCGACGCGCTGGGCGACCCACGCCAGACGCGACGCCGCGACGCCCGGCACGCCGCGCGGCGCGATCCGGCGCTTGGCGCCCGGCGTCCGGTCGCGGATCAGGACCAGCAGCTGCGGCCAGGTGTAGGCCTCGGGCCCGACCAGCGGCTCGACCTCGCCGACCGAGCCGTCGCGCTGCAGCGCCATCGCGATCGCCCGGGCCACGTCCTCGACCAAGACCGGCTGGACCAGCGCCGAGCGGTCGGCGCGGGTCGGGACAGGGTCGCCCACACCCGCGGCGGGGCGCGTGAAGTACGGCAGGAACCGGCGCGGGGGCTCGGTGCCGCGAGCCCACCCCCGGGCCATGTCCAGGAACTCGCCGCCGTCGCCGAGGATCAGCGACGGGCGGACGATGGTCCACGCCAGCCCGGAGCCGCGGACGAGCTGTTCTGCGCGCCACTTGGTCTGGTGGTAGGCGCAGGCCGCGTCCGGCCGGGCGCCCAGGGCGGACATGTGGACGTAGCGCGCCACGCCGGCGGTTTCGGCGGCGCTGACCACATTCCGGGTCGCGTCGATATGCAGCCTCTCGAAGCGCACCCCGCCGGGCTGCTCGCGCCTGATCCCGACGAGGTGCACGACGGCGCCGGCGCCGGCGATCAGCTCCCCGAGGGACCCCGGATCGAGCACGTCGCCGAGAGCCAACTCCACCGAGTCGGGCAGCACGCGGTCGGCCTTGCGCGCGTCGCGGACCAGGGCCCGCACGCGCCGGCCGCCCTCGACCAGGGCGCGGACGACGTGCCGACCGACGAACCCGGTGGCGCCGGTGACGGCGATCGGTCTGCTCTGATCAACGGCCGGGTCGGGCATGGAATCGGCTCCGTCTGGGATCCGGGGTCGGCGGCGGGCGGCGAGTCTATCTGACCGTGGTCGCGCCGTTCAACGGGAGGCCGATCCCGCCCGGCCTGGGAGTCGCCGGTATCCTCGCGCCCGCGTGGGGAGTGCGCCGACCATCCTGGCCGCGGGCGCCGCGTCGGGCCTGGTCCTCGACCTCCTGATCGTGCTGATGACGGCCGGGGTGGTGGCGCTCGTGATGAGCCGGCTGCGGCTGCCGGTCGTGCCGGCGTACATGATCGCCGGGGTGCTGATCGGGCCCGGCGCACTGGGCCTGTCGTCCTCGGCGGGCTCGCTGGACGACCTGGCCCGGCTGGCGACCGTGCTGCTGCTCTTCGGGATCGGGCTCCAGTTGCATCTGTCGGCGCTGCGGGCGGCGCTGGTGCGGTACATCCTGGCGGGCGTGGGATCGGGCGCGGCGACCACGCTGATCGGCTGGCCGATCGCGATGGCGCTGGGGCTGCCGGCGCCGGCGGCGCTGATCGCCGCGATGGCGCTGTCGCTGTCTTCCACGGCCGTCATCATGCAACACCTGGCGCTGCGACGGGAGCTCAACCGAAGCCACGGGCGGCTGGCGCTGGCGATTCTCGTCGTGCAGGACCTCGCCGTCCTGGGGATGCTCGCCGCGGTCCCGGTGATCGGCGCCTGGGCCGGCGCGGGGGGCAGCGCGACGGCGGGCGCTGGGCCGGGCGTCGGCGCGTTTCTTGTCCAGTCGCTGGGCCGGCTGGCGGGCCTGGCCGCGGTGGTGATCGCCACGCGGTGGCTCCTGCCCGCGCTGCTGGCCGAGGCCACCCGTGGCCGGGGGACGGACGTCCTCCTGGTGATCGCCACAGCGTCGGCGATCGGCGCCGCCGTCGTGACGCAGGCGCTCGGGTTCTCGGCGGAGCTGGGCGCCTTCCTGGCCGGGCTGACGCTCGCGGCGTCCCCGGCCCGGCACCAGATCAGCGGGCAGATCGGGCCCTTGCGCGACCTCTTCGTCGCCGTCTTCTTCACCACTATCGGCATGCGCGTCGCGCCCGGCGTCCTCGTGGACCACGCGGGGGTGATCGCGGCGGCGCTGGCGGCGCTGCTGCTGGTCAAGTCGGTGGTGATCGGGTTGTCGTGCTGGGCGATCGGCGCCGGCGGCGTCGCCTCGGTGCTGGTGGGCCTGATGCTCGCCGGCGGGGGCGAGTTCAGCCTCCTGGTCTTCAGCGCCGCCGAGCGGATCGGCGTGCTCTCGCCGACGGCGTTCCGGGTGTTGGTGACCGTGACGGTGCTCTCCTTGATCCTCACGCCGCTGCTCATCCACGCGGGCCGGCTCTGGGCGCCTGCGACGCGCGCCGTCCCCCTGCCCCCGTGGCTCAGGCGGGGGCTGGCGCGGCCCGACCCTCCAGAACCCGAGGGCGCCGCCGCCGGGCGCCTGGTCATCATCGGCGGGTTCGGCCCGGTCGGCCGGGCGGTCGCCGAGGGCCTGCGCCAGGCCGGGGCGCGCTACAGCGTCGCAGAACTGAATCCCAAGACGGTGCAGGCCCTCAAGAGCCAAGGGGTCCGCGCGATCTACGGCGACGTGTCCAACCCGCACGTCCTCGAGACGGCCGGCATCCACGACGCCGACGCCCTGGTGCTGACCATCCCCGACGAGGAGAGCGTCCTGCGCGCCGCCCAGGCGGCCCGGCGCGAACACCCGGGCATCCTCATCGTGGCTCGCGCCACGCTTGCCAGCCGGGTGACGATGGCCCAATCGCTCGGCGCCGACCTGGTGGTCGTCGACGAACTGGCCACCGCCGCGGCCATGCGTGATCTGGTCGTCCGGCGTCTGGCCGAGCGCCCGGAGGATCGCCCGGCGTCAGCCGTCGGCGACGGCGCCTAGTCGTCCAGCCGGCCCGAGAGCGCGTCGCGCTGATGCTCGAAGAAGACCCGCGCGATCCGCTGGCCCAGCATCAGGGCCAGGGCGGCGTTGGCCCGGTCCAGGTCTGCGCCGCTGGGGACGCCCCGGGTTTGCGGCGGCAGCGACGCGACCACCCGGTGGCCGGCGCCGTCGGGCGGCCAGATCCGCCGGTCCTCGGCGGCGTCGATCACCTTGACGCGCACGGCCGCCGAGGGCGCCAGCGTCACGCCGTCGGGCGACGGCGTCCAGGAGTCGATCGTCGCATAGATCACCACCTCGGCGCCGAGGTCCCGCCCCAGCTGCGCCACGGTCCGAGGCGCCGAGAACCGGTCGTTCGACGCCTCGCGCATGATCGCCCGCGTGGTGATCACGCGGTCCGCGCTCAGGACGCCCTTGCGCATCAGCGCCTGCTCGACCTCTTCGGCGACGGCCAGCCGCAGCGACCGCCGGGGCACGCGGTTGAGCCGGTCATCGATGAAGACGACCGTGGTCCGCGAGCCGTCGAGCGTGTGCAGCGCCGGCGTCGTGGGCGGGCCCTGGATCGCGTACGCCACCGGCGCGACGATGTTGCAGCCGCCGGCCGTGAGCATCGCCGCCGAGAGAAGCGCCGCCGCGATGAGAGAGCCGCCAGGCGCCATCAGTAATCCGGGTAGTACGGCTCCTCGTGGTCGTAGAAGAGCCAGGTGACGCGATCGACGAAGCGCTTCTCGAGCACCGCGGCGATTTGGTCGGCGGTGTAATCCGTCGGCCCGTATCCGTCCTGATCGGGGAAGCGCACCGCGACGGCCTTGGAGTACGCGAAGTCGTCGCCCAAGGGGCCGTCGGCCTCGACGACGCCCACGTCGCCCGCCCCGACGCCCGACCACAGGTACGCGTTGCCCGGGTCGTTGAGGCGGAACTCGTACAGGTCGATGACGACCAGACGATCGACGCCGAAGTGCTCGGCGATCTCGTCGTAGGACATCGCCACCCACTGGGGCCGGTTGAACTGGAACTCCAGGACCGCGGCCGCGGGGACCACGCCCGACGCGCCCGAGTGCTCGATCAGCCGGGCCGTGATGAGCGTGGTCAGGCGGGCGACGGCCTGGGGGCGCGTCGACTGGATCACCCGGTCCGCCGAGACCAGGACCGCGAACGATCGGTCGCGCAGGCCGTCGTACTCCGAGGGCACGGTGCGGGTGGACGTGCGGCGGTAGGACTCGGCCATGCCGCCGATCAGCGTGCCGGCGGCGCACCCCGGGAGCGAGCAGACCGCCGCCGCCAGGGCTGTGGCCGCCAGCACAATCGTCGGGATGGTCCGTCTGCGGGGCATGAGCGGCGCTGGATCCGAGGCAGGCCGATTCGCGGGCCTGTCGGTGTCGGTTCCGGTCAAGCCTATCCCCCGACGCCGGGCCAGGTGGCGATCTTGTACGCCCAGGCCGCCAGCGCCAGCCCGCCCGCGAGCCACATCGCCCGCGCGGTGAAGAGCCGCCCGGCCAGACGCCCGAGCATCGACCCCGTGGCCGCGACATGCAGACCGCCCCAGAACGCCGCCGCGGTCATGAGCGCCAGCAGGGCGCCGAACGGCTGCGCCGCGACGGCCCCGAGGAGGTCGCCGTGGGCCGCGTACGCGAACGAGGTGGTCATCCCGCAGGTCGGGCAGGGCTTGTCCAGGACGGCCGCCCATGTGCAGGGCAGCATGCCCAACTGCTCATGCGTGCCGTGCCCCGAGGGGTCGGGCCTCAGCCACGCCGCGACGACCAGGACGGCCAGGGCGCCCAGCGCCACCACCGCCCCGGCCGCCCGCTCCCGCGCCGTCGCCCGCAAAGGCTGGCGACGGGGCGCATCGGCGGCGTCGGCGCCGACGGCAGGCAGGGGCTCGCGCTCGAAGGACTGGTCGCGCGGCATCACTCGAAACGGAAGACGCCCTTGCGCCAGGCGTAGATGTACGCGACCACGGTCGTGAACAGGAAGAACAGCACCCGGCCGAGGAACAGGGCCCCGTCGGGGCTGCGCGGATCGACATGGGCGAAGCTGACGGCCCAGGGGTAGAGGAAGATGATCTCCACGTCGAACACAAGAAAGATCATCGCCAGGACGTAGAACCGGACATTGAAGCGCTTGCGCGCCCCGCCGATCGGGTCCATGCCGGACTCGTAGGTGGTCGCCTTGACCGCCCCCTCGCGTCTGGGCCCCAACAGCCGGGAGAGGACGATATTGCCGACCGCGAACGCGATCGCCATCAGGACGATCAGGAGGACCGGCAGATACGAGGCATGGTCGGTGGTCATGGCGTCTGTGCGGTGGGTCCGACTCGGCGATGGGCCGCCCCAGGGGAGGGCGGGCTTGTCGGAGTCTACCGCGACGGGCGCGGGCCGGGCGCCCGACCTCTGCGGTAGGATTCGCCTCAGAACGAGCAGGGCGTAGCTCAGCTTGGTAGAGCGCCGCGTTTGGGTCGCGGAGGTCGCTGGTTCGAATCCAGTCGCCCTGATTGCGTAAGTGATTATTTTGTGGGTGTTTATGTCGTATCCCAGGGGGTCGGCAGTCCGTGACCGGGCTTTTTGCCCCATAGGGTGTAGGCCTTAAGTTCACCAAAAAGGTTGCAGGAGGGTTGAATTACGCGGCTTGCTCCGCGATATTGGACGCGTCGCAGTCGGCGACAGAGACACCCGCTGACCCGCGGGGGAGCCCGGCTCATCCGGGCGTGTGATGCGGGCCCAGCGGATTTGAGTGAGTAAGGAGGAGACACGTCTCATGCGCGCAATCGGGGTGTATCGGGGCGTCGTGGTCGCGGCGCCGGTTCTCGCGTTGGCCGCCGGGGCTTCGGCCGTCAACATCGATATGAGCACGAACGCCGTCGCGAACGTCTCTGACGTGACCGGCGGGCTGGTGGGGCTTGACCTGACCGGCATCGTCACGGGGCTGACGACCACGAACTCGCTGACCGCGAACTTCAGCACCCTCGGGTTCTCTGGAACCGTGACGGCTTCGGTGTTCGGCAATCAATCGACGCCCGGCGCTGGGCTCAACTCGATCACCATCGTGTACGAGTTCGCGTCCAACAGTGGGACGCCGCTGGATTCCTTCGAATTCGGCCTGAACTCGGGCAACGACCTCAATTTCGCCGATTACAGCCGGGCCACGATCGGCACGATCGGGTCGCTGACCACGGTCGGTCAGGCCAACCCGAACGTCACACTGACGGACGGCGCCTCGCTGGCGATCCCCGGGAACACCACCCTCTTCTTCGACTTCCTCGGCGCGGGCGACACGCTCGCGAATGAGACGTTCGGCTGGTACATCCAGATCGACGGCGCCATCGTCATCGACAAGGCGCGCGTCGAGGTCCGCGACTTCGGCAGCGACGTGTTCGACATGCTCGCCATGGTCAACGGCACAGGGCAGCCGGACCTCGGGGTCCCGGCGCCCGGCGCGCTGGGCGTGTTCCTGGGCGCCGGCCTGCTCGCGGGCCGTCGCCGCCGCCGTGGCTGACCCGCGGGGCAAGCGGTGAGCAGCGAACCGCTCGCTTCGGCGGAAGACGTGTGTCGAGGTTGATCGATGTCGGGATGCGAAAAGGAGAGAACCGCTCCGTCGAATGAGTTCAGGTCGGCCGGCGGATCAGACCACGGAAGAGGGAGCAGAGTCAGATGATGGTCAGGCACAGCGCAGGGATCGCCGTCGCCGCGCTCATAATCGCGAGGCCAGCGTGCGCCGCGTTCGAGGCCGGCTCGATGCACGAGGTGGCCGACCTCGCGCCGTTCACCAATCTCGTCGCTTCCCTCGACGTGGCGAGCACCCCGTTCAACTTCCCATTCGACAGCGCCCTGTTCACCAACAGCGGCTTCGTCCGGAACGTGCTCGACGCGAACGGCAATCCGATCGCCGAGCTCGACCGCACCGAGCTGCGCACGGACGTGTACCGCGTCAACCAGCAGACCCAGCTGGCGCCGGGCGGCCTGACGCTGGAAGTCGGGGACATGGTTTTCGCGTACACCATCCGCCTCGTGTCGGCGAGCGGGAACACGGTGTCCGCGGTGGACGAGGTCCAGGTCGCGGGCGCCAACTTCCTCGGGACGGACTCGATGGACCTGGGCCTGCTCAAAGCCCGCGGGTTCCTGACGCCGAGCCCCGGGGTCGTGGCGCCGATCTCGTCCGTGTCGCCGGCGGTTCCGGATGACTTCAGCCTCTTCGGGCTCGACGGCGGGCAACTCGAATGGAACTGGTTCCAGTCGGATCCGACGCAGCAGCTCGGCAACAGCGAAACGATCACCCTGCTCATGTTCACCGGCCAGGCGTCGATCGGGTCGGGGTTCATGAACCTCGCGGCGACACTCGCGTCCTCCACGGGGCCGTTCGATCCAACCGTCGAGGCGGCGCCGGTGCTCATCCCGATCTCGTTTGTGGTGCCCACACCGGGCGCCGCGACGCTCGTGGGCCTGGCCTGCCTGACGGCGCTGCGTCGCCGGCGGTGACGGGGCGCCGCACCGGTGTCGATGGAAACGAAATAATCTCGGCGACCGATGGGATGTGAACCGGAGATCGTGAATCTTTTCCAACAACGCACGGGTCATCACGGAGGCAACTGCGACAGGCGCGACGTACAGGCGCCGGAATAGACCACCTGACAGATGATGGGATAAGAAATGAACTTCAAGAGCTTCGGGCGTTCGTGGCCGGCGTCGCAGGGCTCGATCAGCGGTTCCATCGGCGGCGTTTGCGCGTTGACCCTCACCGCCGCCGCAACCGGCGCCACGCTGCTGGGTTTCCCGAGCCCGAGCGATATCTCGGCTGGGCGGTTCCTGGGCTGGCGGGCCAGTTCACCCTACGCCCCTCCCCCGGCGTCGCCATGGGCGGTGAGCCTGACCTACGCGATCCAGGCGGACCTGCTCGCGAACCAGTCCGCGTTCGCCCCGGGCGAGGCCGCCGGGATCGTCCGTGACACGCTGAATCTCTGGACCGACGCGGCGCGCGGCCGCGTGACCTTTACGGAGGCGCCGTGGTCCGCGGTCCGCAATGAAGGCCCCGCCCCGCCGGATCAATGGGAAGGCCCAGGGATCCTCGACTGGCTCAGCGGCGCCTTCCCCGGGACCACCCCCGGATGGGGCGCAAACGTCGAGGTCTTCAGCGTCCCGACGGGATTCACGATCACCTCGCAATCGTTGACGTTCTCGATGAATCCCAACGTGCTCGGGTTCACCGTGGTCAACCGGATCGGCAGCCGGACGATCGTGTCCGTCGATATCTATTTGAACGAGTCGTTCACCTGGTTCGACGCCGAGGCGCCAGCCAGCGCCTCTGGAGGCGCCAACGAGAACAATCAGATCATCTCCTACGACCTCCGCGCGGTTGTCCTGCACGAGGTGGGGCACGCGATGGGCCTGGATCACCCGAATCAGGCCGTTCTCAACGGGAGTTGGAACATCTCACCGATCCTGTTCAACCCTGGTGATCCGTGGTCATCGTCGGACCTCATGCATTCCGTCTACACCGGGCCTCGCTCGAGCGCCACTCTGGATGAGGTCGGCGGGCTCGCGATCGTGCACGGTTGGAAAAGCCCGGTCGACGCCAACGGCGACGGGCATATCGATGGCCACGACATCACCCAGGTGCTCTCGGACTGGGGCGGCAACATCAGCCACCCCAGGGGCGACATCAACTTCGACCAGGTCGTCAACGCATCGGACATCTCGATGATCCTGACAAACTGGGGCGCCCAGCCGGAATCGCCGGGCGATCCTGCCAACTGGGCGCCAACGACCGAAGCCGCCGGCCCGTCAACCCCGATCTTCCGGGAGTGCTACGCTGCCGAGCATGCCCCGGCCGCGCACCGTCCCGAATAAGATCAATACGCTGCTCGTCGGCGGCGGCGGGCGCGAGCACGCCCTCGCCTGGCGCCTGGCGCGGTCGCCCCGAATGGGTCGGCTTTGGGTGTCACACCCCGACAACCCGGGGCTCGCGTCGCTGGGCGCCGCGGTCGACGTCCCGATCGACGCGAAGGCGCCGTTCAGGATCCAGCGGTTCTGTGACACACACGACATCGGCCTCGTGGTCATCGGCCCGGAGGGTCCCCTCGCCGCGGGCCTGGCCGACGCCCTGCGCACCCCCGCGCGGGCCGTGTTCGGCCCGGACCGGGCCGGCGCCCGGCTCGAGGCGGACAAGGCGTGGGCGAAGTCGCTCATGCGGGCCGCGGCCATCCCCACCGCCGAGGGTCGCGCGTTCACGGACCCCGCCGCCGCCCGCGCCTACGTCGAGTCTCGCCCCGACCCCGTGGTCATCAAGGCCGCCGGCCTTGCCAAGGGCAAAGGCGTCGCCGTGCCCGACACGCCCGCCGAGGCCATCGAGGCCATCGACCGCATCATGGTGCAGCGGGTGTTCGGCGACGCCGGCGACACCGTGGTCATCGAAGAACGGCTCAGCGGGCCCGAGGTGTCCGTCCTCGCCCTGGTGGACGGGCGCACCATCTACGTCCTCGAGCCGTGCCAGGACCATAAACGCTTGCTCGAGGGCGGCGCCGGACCCAACACCGGCGGCATGGGCGCGTACTGCCCCGCGCCGATTCTCGACCGAGACACCATGGACCGGGTCGAGCGCGACATCCTGGTCCCCGTCGTCGACGCCCTTCGGCGAGACGGCGTCGACTACCGCGGCGTCCTCTACGCGGGGCTGATGCTCACGCATGGCGGGCCAAAGGTGCTCGAGTTCAACGTCCGTTTCGGCGACCCCGAGTGCCAGCCGCTGATGGCGCGCTTCAAGGGCGATCTCGCCGAAACTTTGTGGCGCGCCGCGTCGGGGTCGCTCGACGGCGCCTCGATCGACTGGGACCGGCGCACCGCGTGCTGTGTCGTGCTCGCCAGCCGGGGTTACCCCGACGCGCCGGAGACCGGCCACGAGATCACCGGGATCGAGGAGGCCGAGGCCATGGGCGATGTGATCGTCTTCCACGCCGGGACCAAGCGCGATAAGGACGGCCGGCTCGTGACCGCCGGCGGCCGGGTCCTGAGCGTCACCGCCCTGGCCGGCACGCTCGCCGAGGCGCGCGAGCTGGCCAACGGCGCCTGCGAGCTCATCCGGTTTGAGGGCAAGCACTGGCGGCGGGACATCGGCGCTCATGCCCTGCCTGCGCCGAGCCGGGCGTGAACCCACGACGCTACCCGTGGACCCGCTCGAGCCGGGCGTAGCGCAGGACGAGCGTCTTGACACCGACGCCCCGGAATTCGATCCGCGCCCGCGGCTCAGCCGAGGCCGTCATCACCGCAGTGACCCGGCCGACTCCGAACTGCGGGTGGCGCACCGTGCACCCGACGGGCAGCGCTTCGGCGGCCGGTCGGCCCGATCGGCGCACCGGCCGTGGCGCCTCGGCGGCGTCTTCGGAGAAACGGTGGTCGACCGTCTGAGGATCGAGCGAGCCGGGGCCCGAGTCCCATTCTTCGGTCAGGTCCGTCAGCCGCACGCCGGCGTCCTCGATCTCGTGCAGGAAGGCGCTGGGCATCGTCCGCTCTGAGACGCCGCGGTGCGTCCGCCGGCGGGCGAGGGTCAGCAGCAGCCGGCGCTCGGCCCGCGTCATCCCGACAAAGCACAGCCGGCGCTCCTCCTCCAGCTCGGCCTGGGACTCGCGCCCGCGCGCGTGGGGCAACAGGCCCTCCTCGAGCCCGATGATGGCCACGGCCGGGAACTCCAGCCCCTTGGCGGCGTGCAAGGTCATCAGCGTGACGGCGCCGCGGTCCGGGTCCACCGCGTCGGCGTCCGCGACCAGCGCAACGGATTCCAGGAAGGCCCGCAGCATCGCCAGCAAGGGGGGGGTTCGGGCGCCGCCCGCCTCCAGCGCCGGGTCGTCCGCGGGGTCGTACTCCTGCTCGAAGTCGCGGGCGCCGGAGACGAGCTCGGCCAGGTTCTCCGCCCGTTCCTCGCCGGCGAGATCCGCGGCGTCGTCCCGCTTTCGGTAGTGGTCGTCGAGCCCGGACTCCTTGATCACCTGCTCGACCAGGCTCGCGAGCGACCCGCCGACGCCCGTACCCAGGAACTCCCCGCGTCCGGACCACGACTCGATCAGGGCGATGAACCGCGCAATCGCCGGCGCCGCCCGGGACGACACGCCCTCCACCCCGCCCGCGGCGGCGAGCGCCAGGGCGTCGATCAGCGGCAGGCCCCGCGCCGCCACCTGCGCCTCGCACGCCTTGATCGACGCGGCGCCGATCCCCCGCGCCGGCTTGTTCACGATCCGTCGGAGTGAGATGTCGTCACGCTGATTCGCCAGCACGCGCAGATACGCCAGCGCGTCCTTGACCTCTTCGCGCTCGTAGAACGCCGTCCCGCGCGCGATCACATACGGGACGCCGGCGACACGCAAGGCGTCCTCCATCACGCGCGACAGGGCGTTGACGCGATAGAGCACGGCCATGTCCTTCCAGGCCAGGCCGTCCTGCTCCACCGACTCTCGAAAGAACGCGACCACGCGCTCAGCCTCGTGACGCTCGTCGCGGCAGACCAGCGCCCGCACGGGCTCGCCCCCAGTGCGAGTCGTGAACAGATCCTTGTGTTTGCGTCGCGTGTTGTGGCGGATCAGCGCATCGGCGGCGGCGAGGATCGGCGCCGTCGATCGGAAGTTCTGCCCCAGCGCGATCACCCGCGCGCCGGGGTAGACGCGCTCGAAGTCTAGGATGTTGTTCAGGTCGGCGCCCCGCCAGCCGTAGATCGACTGGTCCGGGTCGCCCACGACGCAGATGTTCGGTCGGGCGGCTGCGCGGTTCTCCCGGTCCGAAGGACCCTCGCCCGACGGGCTCTCCGGGCTGCGCGACCCGCCCCCGATCAGGAGCGACGCGAGGGCGAACTGCGCCGCGTTCGTGTCCTGGTACTCGTCGATCAGGAGGTGCGACCAGCGCGCATGCGCTTCCTCGCGCGCCTCCTCGCGGTCGCGCAGCAGCCGGACCGTCAGCAGCAGCAGGTCATCGAAATCGACGGCGTTCGCCTGCCTCAGCGCCGACTCGTACCGCTCGTACAACGTCGCCACGGTGCGGGAGTAGAAGTCGCCAGCCTCGGCTTTGAACGCCGCGGGGCCCTTCAGGGCGTTCTTCGCCTTGCTGATCGCGCCGAGCACGCTGCGGGGTTGCCAGTTGGTCGTCGACAGATCCGACTCGATGATGACCCGTTTCATCAAAGCCCTTTGGTCGGCCGAGTCGTAGATCGCGTACGTGCCGGTCAGGCCCGGGATCTCGAGCAGGTCCGCGTGCCGGCGCAGGAGCCTGGCGCACAGCGAGTGGAACGTCGTGATCGTCAGGCCGCGCGTCAGCGCCCCGTCGCCCAGCAGATCAGCGACGCGATCGCGCATCTCGGCGGCGGCCTTGTTGGTGAAGGTCAGCGCCAGCACCGACCACGGCGCCGCGCCGTCGCGGATCAGCCGCGCGATCCGCCGCGTGATCACCCGCGTCTTGCCCGACCCCGCCGCGGCGAGCACCAAGAGCGGCCCCTCACCGTGCAGCACGGCCTGACGCTGCGGCTCGGTCAGGTCCGACAGGAGCGGGTCTGCGGCCTCGACGGCGTTCTGGATATTCGGTGTATGTTCGGGTATCATCCGTCGCTTGCTGTTGGGCCCATCCAGCCTGCGACCAGAGCGTAGCGGCCGCCAGGGGCGGGATCGAGAGCCCGCAACGATCCAGACACCCGCCGGCGCGCCATTGACAGGTTTCACCAGCCCATATCGTGTTTTCAACTCGCTTATGGCCCGAAACACCCCCATATCTTGGGCTCCGGCGCATCGCACGACTCGCAAGGCCCGAGAACGCCTAACCTTGCGCCTGTCCCGTACTTACACGACAGATTTTCCACATCATTTTGTGCCAATTTCTCTTGCCAGCACGATATCTAGCGGTATCTTGGCCACGCTCGCCCGTCCGACACACCGGGCGGGCCACTGGCGGCTGGGCTGGCCGCCTGAGCATCCAGAAGAGACCCCGACGGGCGGGCGGTCGTCCCTCCCGGGGGCGGGAGCATGGGCCATGGCCGTCCTCAGCGACACCGAGATCCGCGAACTGATCCCCATCGAGCCCTTCGCCGACGGCCGGCGCCGGCCCGGCCGGGTCTCCTTCGGCCTCTCCTCCTACGGCTACGACGTGCGCGTCGGCTCGCGCTTCAAGATCTTCACCCCCACC
>RFGI01000158.1 GCA_003696725.1 Planctomycetota bacterium
CACGGCGTGTGCGGGAACTACGTCCTGTACGTCCGGCCAGAGGGCGGTACGACCAGCGCCGGCGACGGCGCCGAGCCGTGCCCGACCTCCGAGGCCGCCAGCCGCGGCGACGTGAACCTCGACGGGATCGTCAACACCATCGACCTGGTCACCCTCCTGGCCAACTGGGGCGCCACCACCTTCGTCCCGTAACCGGGCGCCATCACCGTGTGACCACGACCCAAACCCGGTGAACGCCGGGTTTTTGTATTGAATCGGCGCCTTGGAGGTGTACGCTGAAGGCCGACGACGCTGTCCGTGTGGGAGCACGCAGACCATGACTCGACAGGTGCTGATGGTGTGGGTTGCGCTCGCGGTCGCCGGCGCCGCGCTCGCCGGGCCCGACTGGATTGAGGGCGGCGAGAACGACGGCGATTTCCTACCCGATGCGGGCCCGCTGCCCGATTCGAGCCAGCCGGTGCCCATCCCGGGCCCGCTGGGCTCGCTGACGGGGAGCCTCAAGGGCGCCGCCCCGATCACGGAGGCCGGGCTCGGCCTGCCTCCGGATTTTGAGGACATGTACCTCGTCCGGGTGGACGACTTCGCGCAGTTCTTCGTCTCGACCGAGTCCCCGCCGCTGCTGACGGCGACCGAGGGCGTGCCCCAAGCGGCGACGGCGACGCTCTACCTGTTCACAGGCCCGGATCACCCCGCCGGGCCGGGGCTCGGCCTGCTGGCGAACCAGCAGTGCCCGACCTGCCAACAGAGCGGCGGGGCGACGCTCACCGGGACGCCCACGGACGGCTCGCCGATCGACAACCTGATCCCCGGGCTGCGGTACTTCCTCGCCATCTCGGGTGACGGGCGATTCCCGGTCGACGCGCTGGGCCGGCCGATCTTCGCGTTCAGCCCGACGAACCCGTTCGAGGTGTCCGGGCCCGACGGCGCGGGTGGAGGAAGCCCGATCGCCGGGTGGGCCGGCCCCGGCGTCGCGGGACAGTACATCCTCCGGCAAATCTCCGGCGTCAGCGGCGCCCGCCACCCGCCGGACCTCAACGGCGACGGGCGGGTCAACGGCGCGGACATCACGTTTGTCCTCAACGTCTTCGGCGCGATCGCCAACCTTGCCGACCTCAACGGCGACGGCGTCGTCAACGGCCCAGACATCTCCTTGATCCTCAACGCCTGGACCGGGTGAAGCGGGGCAGGCCCGGGCCCGCGGCGGCGCCGGGGTCAGGCCGGCGCACAGGCTCGGTTTAACGAATCGCGCGCGAGCGCCGAGGCGATGGGAGCAACAGCCGGTGGGACGGCCGTCTCGGCCGTCATGCCTGCCATAGAGACGGGCGAGACACCCGTCCCGCTGAGCGAGACGCCCGTCTCACCGATCCGTCATACGGAATCCAGGAGGGCTTCGAACCGGCCCGCGTCCTCGCTGCGCCCCATCTCGCGCAGGAGCCGGGCGCACTCCCGGATCGCCCGCTCGACGGATCGGCCCTCGGAATCGCGCGCAAGATCGAAGGCCTCGTCCAGGAGGGCTCGGGCCTCCTCGGGATCGCGATCGTCGACCGCCACGGCCAGTGAAACGCCGGCGCGGATGAGGCCCGCGGGTCGGCGCTGGGTCGCGCCCTGTCGGAGGGTCAGGCACTCACGCAGGGCGCCCTCGGCGGCGTCCGGGTCGCCCGACTTGAGCGCGGCCAGCCCGAGCAGCTCCAGCGAGTCCGAGATCAGCGGGTGGCCCGCGGGGAGCTTGCGCCGCCGGATCGCGAGCGAGCGGGCGGCCTCGCCGCGGGCCTCGTCCCACGACCCGCGGGCCGCGTGGACGCGCGCCAGCTCGTACAGCGCCATCGCGAGGGACGTGTTGTCGTCGCCGAGCCGGAGGGTGTAGATCTCGATCGCCCGCCGCAGGAGGGGCTCGGCCTCGTCGGGCCGGTTCTGATCGGTCAGGCACTCGGCGAGGTTGGTCAGCACCGCGCCGACGCGGCGGTCGTCCGGGCCGCGGAGCGACTCGATCAGCCCCAGCGACTCGCGGAAGATCGGCTCGGCCTGCTCGGCTTCGCCCCGACTCAGGAGGAATGTGCCGAGGTTGTTGAGGCTGGCGGCGATAGGCTCACGGTCGCCAGGGGTCTGGGCCAGCGCCGCCCGCCGGATGCGCAGCGCCTCGCGGTAGAGCCGCTCGGCCTCGTCGTCGCGGTCCAGGCGATCCAGGCACGCCGCGAGGTGGTTCGTCGTGTCGGCGACCTCCAGGGAATCGGGCCCGAAGAGCTCGCGGCGCATGGCCAGGGCCTCGCGGTAGAGGGGCTCGGCGTTTGCGTACTCGCCCTTCCACCACAGGGCCGCGGCGAGGTTGTGGATCGCCTCGGCCAGGTCCGGGTGCGGCGCGCGGTGCGCCCGCCGGAGGATCTCGACCGCGGCGCGGTCGTGGCGCTCGGCCTTGTCGAACGCCCGCAGCTGGAGGTAGTTCCGCCCGACGAACGAGTGGACGGCGGCGGCGACTTCCTCCCGCGCCGGCGGGTCCGACGCCAGCCGCGCCGCGTGGGCGTCGTTCTGTTGCTCGAGCGTCATGGTCTGCTGGAAGTACCCGCTGTCCGGGCTGAGCTGCGCGAGCGTCTGGCTGAGCCAGGCGGCGGTCTGCTCTTGGAGTTCGGACTGATCGAGCCTCGCCCGGTAGGCGCCGACGATCTTGACGGCGGCCAGGGCGCTGACGACCACCACGACCACGAGAGCCACCGCACCGACGCGCGTCGCCAGACGGTTGCGCCGCATCCAGCGTCCGGCGCGCGCCACGGGACCCGTCCGGCGGGCCCGCACCGGCCGGTCGCTCAGGAACCGGCGGATGTCCTCGGCCAGCTCGGCGGGCGAGGCGTAGCGCCCCTCGGGCGCTTTCTCGAGCGCCTTAAGCAGCACCGCGTCGACATCCCGGCTCAGGCCCGGCCGGAGGCTCGACGGCGCGGCGGGGTCGACCTCCTCGATCCGGCGGAGGATCTCCGAGAGGGACCCCTCCATCGCGCACGGCAGCCGGCCCGTGATGAGCTCGTACGCGATCGCCCCCAGCGAGTACACGTCCGTGCGGGCGCTGATCTCGTCGTAGCGCCCGCGCGACTGCTCGGGGGGCATAAAGGCGAGCGTCCCGAGGATCTGCCCGGGCTCGGAGAGGCTCACGTCCAGGCCCATCTTGGACTGTGGGTCGAAGGATTTGGCCAGGCCGAAGTCCAGCAGCCTCGGCTGGCCCATCGCATCGAGCAGGATGTTGCTGGGCTTGAGGTCGCGGTGCAGGACGCCCCGTTGGTGGGCGTATTCCACGGCGTCGCACACGCGCGCGACGACCTCCAGCGCCTCGCGCGGGTCGCACTCGCCGGGCGTCAGAGCCTCGTCGAGCGGGACGCCGTCGACGTACTCCATGACGTAGAACCAGCGGCGCTTATGCACGCCCGAATCGATGATGCTGACCACGCCCGGGTGCTGCAGGCGGGCGATGAGTTCGACCTCGCGCTCGAACCGTCGCCGGCCGGTCTCGCTGGCGGCGGCCGTCCCCAGCATGACCTTGATGGCGACGCGCCGGCCCGTGGACCGCTGGTACGCCTCGTACACGACGCCCATCCCGCCCTTGCCGAGCATGTCGATGAGGTCGTAGCCCTCGATCTCGGGGAGGTCAGACCACGCGGCGTCGGGGTCCGAGTCCGCGCCGTCGCTCTGGTCCAGCGTCCGGCCCTGGCTGAGCCGGGTCGCGCTCTGGCGCGCGATGCGCGACAGGGCCTCGGCCCGGGCGCCGGCGGCGTCGGGCACATCGAGCGTCTCGAGCACGTCGTCGATGGAGACGCGCTCGCCGCTCTGGCGCCGCTGGAAGAACCGCGCCACGATGTCGGAGACGGATGGATCGGACGAGCCGGACATGAGCCCCCTCGGCTCCCCTCCCTGAAGAACCCACTCTATTCTACCGGGGCGAAGACGCCGGGCCCCCTCCCCTGTGGATCCTTCATCAGCCAACCCGCCGACGGACGACGAGATCCGATCGTGGTGCGCTCAGGCCGCCGGCGGCGATCTCGATGCGGCCGAGCGGCTCCTGTGGGCACACCACGGGCGCCTGCTGGGGACAGCGAGGCGCAAGATCGGGGTGGACTGGCAGGGGAAGATCGAGGCCGAGGACCTGCTCCAGGAGGCGTACATCGACATCCTCCGGCAGATCCACGGATTCGAGGCCAGGGACGGGGAGTCCTTCTACCGCTGGGCGGCCCGGATCATCGACCACAAGTTCATCGATCAGGTTCGGCGGTTCCGGCGCGCCAAGCGCGATGCCCGCCGGGAGATCGCCGGCAGTCGGCAGTCGCTCCTGGACCATGTAATGGCCGGGGACCGGCGCCCCAGCCAGACCCTGCGCCGGCAAGACGCCGAGGGCGCCCTGATGTCGTGCCTGGCGCGCCTGCCCGAAGAGTCCCGAGCGATCGTCACCCGCCGATTCCTCGAGCAGGAGGAGTTCGCTTCGATCGCCGCGGACCTGGGCAAGTCCGAGGACGCGGTCCGGCGGGCGTGCTCACGGGCCGTGGACCGGCTGCGGGACTGCATGGGGCGGGCGTCGCGGTACCTCAGCGCGGCGCCGTGACTTTCTTGGTCGAAATCCCGAAATCGCGCGCCGGTCGGCCGGGCGCCCGACGCTGAGGTGGGTGTCGGGGGCACGGGGCTGCCCCGACGACAGCCAGTCTTCTCGCTCGGGTCGATGCGGAGGGGCGTCGATGCCGACGCGGCACGCCGGCTCGCCGGTACGATCCGCGCATGGTGATGTCAGCCGCCATCGTCGATCGTCCCGCGGGCCGGCGTGTTGTGCGCCGAATCCCGGCCGCGCTCGCCCTCGCCGCCCTGCCCCTGGCGCTTGGCGCGTGCGCCACGACCGGCCCGAACCCGGCCGAGGCTCAGCCGCCGGGCCGCGCGTGGCCCGACGAGCTCACGCTCACGTCCGAGCGGTCCGGCTACCGCGCCACGGAGACCCACGCCGAGATCGTCGCGATCCTCGACGAGCTGGCCGACCGCTCGCCGCTGGCCGCCCGGGCCACACTCGGCGTGACCCATGAAGGCAGGGACATCCCCCTGCTGATCATCGCCGACCCGCCCGCCCAGACGCCGCAGGAGGCCCGCGCCGGCGGCCGCATCGTCGTCTACCTCCAGGCGTGCATCCACGGGGGCGAGGTCTGTGGCAAACCCGCTCTGGTGCAGCTGGCGCGCGAGATCCTTCTGGACCCGGCCTCTGAGGACCGAGCCCTGCTCGATGATCTGGCGCTCGTCATTTGCCCTGTCTACAACGCCGACGGGAACGACCGCATCGCGCCCGGCAACCGCGGGCCGGCTCAGAACGGGCCCGAGCTGGGCATGGGCCAGCGGGCCAACGCCCAGGGACTGGACCTCAACCGCGACCACATGAAACTGGAAAGCCCCGAGGCCCGCGCCCTGGCCCGCTTCCTGACCGAGTGGAACCCGGAGCTGACCATCGACTGCCACACCACCGACGGCTCCCGCCATGGGTTCGCGCTGACGTACGCGGCGCCCTTGAACCCGTCGGGCCACCCCGCGCCGATCGAACTGACCCGCGACCGGATGCTCCCCGAGGTCTCGCGCCGGCTGGAGGCGCGCACCGGCCTGAGGACCTACTTCTACGGCAACTTCGACCGCGACATGACCGTCTGGGCCACCTACTCGCACAAGCCCCGGTTCGCGACGCCGTACCGCGGGCTGCGGGGGCGGATGTCGGTCCTCTCCGAGGCGTACGCCTACGACACCTACGAGCAGCGCGTCCGTTCGACGCGGGAGTTTGTGCGCCAGTGCCTGCGCTGGGCCGCCGAGCACCGGGTCGAGATCACCCAGGCCGTGGCCCTCGCCGAGCGCGCGACCGTGTCGGCGCCGACCGGTGACGCGGGCGACGAGATCGGGATCCGGTACGAGATCGCGGCGTTCGACGAGCCGGCCGAGATCCCCGCGATGGTCCCCGCCGGCGAAGGCGACGGCCGACCCGCACGGTTCATCGAACGCACCGTGACGGTCGAGCACTTCGGCCGGTTCGAGCCCACGCTCGCAGTCGCCCGGCCCGCGGCGTACGTGCTGCCCGGCGACGCCGACGAGATCGTCGACACACTCGAGCGGCACGGCGTGCGCGTCGAGCGGCTGGCGCACGACGCCATGGTCGACGCGGAGGTCTACACCGTCCAGCGCGCCGAGTGGTCCGAGCGGCCGTTCCAGGGGCACAGGCTGGCGACGGTCGATGTGTCGGCCCGGCGCGAGCGGGCCCGCGCGCCGGCCGGCTCGTGGGTCGTGCCGATGGATCAGCCGCTGGCGAACCTGATCGTCTACCTGCTCGAACCGGCGTCGGACGACGGGCTGGCGACGTGGGGCTTCATGGACGGCTGGCTCGTCGTCGGCGCGGACCTCCCGATCCTGCGCGCGATGACGCCGCTCGACTAGGTTCTGATTGACGGATCGGTGGGACGGGCGTCTCGCCCGGTGGGACGGGCGTCTCGCCCGGTGGGGCGGGCGTCTCGCCCGGTGGGGCGGGCGTCTCGCCCGTCGTGGTGGACACGGACAACAGTTAAGACGGCCGCCCTACCGGCTCTTCCCTTCGCCTCGGCGCGTGCGGGTGATCTGTCGAACACAGACTCAGCGCCCGGCCCCCGTGAGCCGCCGGTCGAAGCGCCACGGGCCCGGCCAGGCGAGCGCCTCGTCCGGGACCAACGCTCGGCGAACGGCCGCGGCCAGATCGGCGACGCCCCGCCCGTGGAGCGCGGCAACGCTGACATCCGCCCCGGGCGCCGGGCCGAGGTCGGCGCGCAGACCGGCCCGGATCATCGGCGCGCCGGGCGCAGCGCCGATCTCGGCGTCGTCGAGGAAGCCGCTCGCGGCGTCACCGCAGGAAACGATCAGGTCCGCCCGCGCGATCACGGCGCGCGCGAGGCGCAGGGCCTCGGCCTCGATCCCGTCGCGCACGTCCGGCCCGACGCCCGGCGCGTCCACCCACAGGATCGCGACCGCGCCGCCCGGCGACGGGCACACCAGCGACACGCCCACGTGGTCGCGCGTCGTGCCGGCTTCGTCGGCGACCACCGAGACCGCCCGCTGGGCCAGGGCGTTGGTCAGCGTGCTCTTGCCGACGTTCGGCGGGCCGACCGCGACGACCAGCGGCGGGTCGATCAAGCGGTTCAAGACGCACGAGACGCGATCGACCTCGTCCAGGTCGGGACGGGCGCCGTCCCACGCGCGCCAGCGCCGCGGCTGATCGAGCAACAGGTCCACCGCCGCGGGGCTCTGCGCCCGCGGCAGCGTTTCGAGCATCAGGGCCTCGGCGAGGTCGTCGGCTTCGGGGTGCGCGGCGAGGGGATCCGGATCGCGGTCCTCAGCGACGCCGACCGCGTCGAGCGCCTCCGTGAGGGCCCGGATCACGCCGATCCCGCCGTGAGGCATGAGCAGGGCGTGCGACGCGCCCACGCGGGCGACCACGCCCTCGTCGATCCCGCCGAGGGACCGCAGCGCCACGCGCCCCGGCTCGATCGGCCGCACCCCGAGGGCGCTCAGCGCCGCGTCGATGTCGCCCAGGATCTCGACGACGGCGATGGCGCCGACGCCCGCCGGCGTCGCCGGGCGGCGCCGCGCCGCGGGGGCCGAGTCCGTCGCGGTCATGCGTCCTCGGGCGCGTCGGCGAGCGCCGCTTGGGCCGCCAGCGCGATCCCGCGTAAGGTGAGGTCGGGGACGATGCGCTCGACGAACTCGTCGTCGTCAAAGAAGAGGGCCGCGTCCCCCCCTGTGGCGATGACCGTCGGGTAGGCGCCGAAGCGCGCCGCGAAACGTTCGACGACGGTGCGGACCAGCCCGCGCACGCCAAAGTACACGCCGTGGAGCATCGCCTCGGGCGTGGTCTTGGCGAAGGTGTCGCCCTCCCGATCCGGGGCGGCCAGGGCCACCGCCGGCAGCGACGACGTGCCCTCGTGCAGGGCTCGGAGCTGCATCCGCCCGCCGGGCGCGATCACCCC
>RFGI01000159.1 GCA_003696725.1 Planctomycetota bacterium
GAACCTCCTGAAATCGGCGTCTCGGGACTCTCAGCATCGGCAGATCGGGCTGGCCTTCTACTCAAACGCACGGCCGGGCGGCGGGTTCCGTGTCGGCCGGCCGGTGAGCGGGGCGTCGGCCCGGGCCCCGGTATCTTCCCCGGACCATGGCCCACGACCAGACCGCCGGCATCGAGTCATCCCTCAATGAGACCCGCGTCTTCCCGCCTGCGGCGGGCTGGTCCAGCGCGGGGCCCGGCGCCGGGCCGGTCACGCCGCACGTCGCCTCGATGGACGACTACCGGGCGATGCACGCCCGGTCGCTGGCAAACCCCGAGGGGTTCTGGGCCGAGGTCGCGGCGGACCTGGACTGGTTCGAGCCGTGGCGGCGCGTGCTGAACTGGTCCCCGCCCGACGCTCAGTGGTTCGCGGGGGCCAAGACCAACGTCTCGCACAACTGCCTCGATCGGCAGATCGCCGCGGGGCTGGGCGATCAGGTCGCGCTCATCTGGGAGGGCGAGCCCATGGACGGCGGGCCCGAGGTCCGCCGGCTCACCTACCGCGAGCTGCACGCGGAGGTCTGCCGGTTCGCCAACGTGCTGGCGTCGCTCGGCGTGGGCAAGGGCGACATCGTGACGATCTACATGCCGATGGTCCCGGAGCTGGCCGTGGCGGTCTTGGCGTGCGCCCGGATCGGGGCGCCGCACTCGGTGATCTTCGGCGGCTTTAGCGCCAGCGCCATCGCGGACCGCGTGCACGACGCCCAGAGTAAGGTCGTCGTCACCGCCGACGGCGGCTGGCGCCGGGGCCAGATCGTCCCCCTCAAGGAGAACGTCGACGCCGCGTGCGCCCAGGTTGGGACCGTCGGCCACGTCGTCGTCCTCCAGCGCACCGGCGCCCAGATCGCCTGGCATCACGCCCCCTCCGACGGGCCCGGCGCCAAGCGCGACCACTGGTGGCACGACCTGATGGCCGCGGCGCCCGCCGACCGCCCCGCCGAGCCCATGGACGCCGAAGACCCCCTCTTTGTCCTCTACACCTCGGGCACCACCGGCAAACCCAAGGGCATCCTGCACACCACCGCCGGCTACATGGTCTGGACCTACCTCACGGCCAAACTCACCTTCGACCTGCACCCGGGGGCCAACCAGGTCTACTGGTGCACCGCCGACGTCGGCTGGATCACCGGGCACTCGTACATCCTCTACGGGATCCTGCCCAACCGCGTGCCCACGCTCATGTACGAGGGCGCCCCCAACCACCCCACACCCGATCGCTTCTGGTCCATCGTCGAACGACACAAGGTCACGCACTTCTACACCGCGCCGACGGCCATCCGCGCCTTCATGAAATGGGGCGACGCCCACCCGCGCCGGCACGACCTCTCCTCGCTGCGCCTGCTCGGCACGGTCGGCGAGCCCATCAACCCCGAGGCCTGGATGTGGTACCACCGCCTGATCGGGCGCGAGAAATGCCCCATCGTCGACACCTGGTGGCAGACCGAAACCGGCGGGCACATGATCACGCCGCTGCCCGGCGCCACGCCCACCAAGCCCGGCTCGTGCACGCTGCCCTTCCCCGGTGTTGACGCGGCGATCGTCAACGAACAAGGCGAGGAACTGCCGGCCGACACCGGGGGGCTGCTCGCCATCCGCCGGCCGTGGCCCGGGATGCTCCGCGGGATCCTGGGCGACCGCGAGCGCTTCATTGACACGTATTGGTCGAAGATCACCGGACCTGCCGGCGCTCACGCCGGTGGGACGGGCGTCTCGCCCGTCGTGCCCTATTACTTCCCGGGCGACGGGGCCCGCCGTGACGCGGACGGGTACATCTGGATCATGGGCCGGGTCGACGACGTGATCAACGTGTCGGGGCACCGGCTGGGGACGATGGAGGTCGAGAGCGCCCTGGTGGCGCACCCCGCGGTGGTCGAGGCCGCCGTCGTCGGGATGCCGCACGAGATCAAGGGCACGGGGATCGCGGCGTTCGTGACCCTCGGGCCGGGCGCCGACCCGGGCGAGGCGCTGCGCGCCGAACTGCGCCAGCACGTCGCGCAGGAGATCGGCGCTATCGCCAAGCCCGATCAGATCCGCTTCACCGACGCCCTGCCCAAGACGCGCAGCGGGAAGATCATGCGCCGGCTGCTGCGCGACATCGCCGCCGGCGTGGAGAAGGTCGGCGACACCACGACGCTCGAGGACTACTCCGTCCTGGCCAGACTCCGCGAGAGCGCCGAGTGACACCGCGCTGAACCGGGAACCGAACGCCTCTTCGGTGCGAAGCCTTGCGCACCGGAGGCGATCGGATGAAGACTCCTGGCGCGCACCATCCGTTGGCGACCAGAGGTGTCGTGATCCGCCTGGCGGCGTCCATGGCGCTCGGTGCGGCGACCACCGTCGCCGTCGCGTGGGGGATCGCGGCCGCCGACAGCGCAAAGACAACCTGGTCGTGTTCCACGTTCGTCGGATCGCGGGAGCATGTGCCCGATGAACTGAAGCCGGCAAGGATCAAGTCTGCCTCGGTCGTCCTTCGTGCGGGCCCCGGGGTGCAGGAGTGCATCGTGTACTGGCCGGGCTGCGTGTTCGGGTGCGCGACGAACTCCAGGCGGCCGCGCACCGACACAGAAGATGACCTGCTGGCGTGGTTCCTCGATCTGTGCGATCGTTCCCCGACCGTCAGCGCGTCGTTCTGGAACGGCGGTGTCGAACGGCGTCGAGACACCAATTGCTACGGAACAACCACGAATGATGGGCCATGGATCCGAGCCCGGCGAGTGGGCTGGCCCATGCTGTGTGTTGAGGGAATTGCGTTCGACAGTTTTCTCGATCAACGGCCACAGCGAACCGAGCGCATGCTCGCGGTGCGTTGGTGGCCTCAGCGACAGTTCTACCGCGGCGGATGGAACCGCATGAAATGGCAGGCGCTGCTGCCGTACAGCCCCATCCTCGCCGGATTCGCCTGGAACACCGCGCTGTATGGGGCGCTGTGGCTCCCGCTTCCATTCGCGTTCTTGCTGTTGCCACGTCACCGGCGCCGCCGCCGTGGCCTGTGCCCGCGGTGCGCGTACGACCTGCTGGGCGATCTGTCGTCCGGCTGCCCGGAGTGCGGCTGGGGGCGTCGGCGACCGCCTCCGGCGCTCAATCGGACTCGGGCGCGCGGGCCTCGGCCTCGGCGCGGCGCTGGCGCGCCAGGGACGTAAAGGCGGCGTAGCCGAAGGGCTCGTCGCCGCCGGCGCCGGTCTCCGCGGCGGCGGCCTCCTTAAGCTGCTCGGCGAGCTCCTCCGTCAGGACGTGCAGCCCCCGGATCTCCTCGATCGGGAGGGTCACCACCTCCCCGCCCGGCGTGTGGATCTCGAAGACCGTGCACTGCACCAGCTCCGACAGGGCGCGGTCCGTCGGCGAGACGTTGACGGTGCAGGCGAACAGCGGGTGGACCGCGCGGATCGCCACGCGCTCCCCGCCGCGTGTCAGGACCGCGACGCGGCCGTCGGTGAGCGCGGGGTTGGCCGCCGCCTGCTGGTTGAACGCGGTCAGCGCCTGCTGGACGACGTTTTGCCAGAAGACGTGGCGCACGTCGCGTGTGCGGGCGGGGTCGCGGCGGTCCGGGTCGTGATGCGCGGGGGCTGGCGTCGCGTCCATGGGCGCATGGTGACAGCCAGCCGCCGTGCGGGCAAGGTTGCGGGCAAAAAAAAGAACCGGCCGACCCATCGCGGGGCCGGCCGGTGTTCAGATCAGATCGGGCTCGGTCCGAGCGGCTTTAGAAGAGCAGCTGGAACTGAGCGCGGACGGCGAACTCGTCCTCCTCGATGCCGGAGCCGAGGAAGCCGATGCCGGTGTTGGCGCCGATGGCGGCCTTGTCGAACCCGCCGACGGACGCCGGGGCGTCCAGGAACCACTGCACGTCGAGGGTGAACTTGGCGGCGTGGCCGTGGATGTACCAGTTGGCGCCGAAGGTGATGGTGTTGAACGCGCTGCCGGTGTCGGGCAGGAGGGTGTCCCAGCGGACGAAGGGCTCGATGTCCTCGGTGACGAAGATGCCGCCCTGGACGACGAAGCCGTACTGATCGGCGCTGCCGGCGTCGGTGAACTCGTTGTCCACGTGGCGGCCGATGAAGGCGCCGAAGGCGTTCCAGCCGTCGCCCTCGAGGCTGGCGTCGAAGGTGTACGAGAAGAGCGACCCGCCGTTGTCGAGGATGAGGTCGGCGGCGCCGTCCTGGTACTCGAGGGCCGCGCCGAGCATCCAGGCCAGGCCCTCCGAGCCGCGGGCGCTGGAGAAGTCCTTGAACTGGTCCCAGGAGCCGCCGCCGAGGTACTCGAACCGGCCGCTGAAGCCCCAGTCGCCCTCGCCGCCGCGGACGCCGCCGACGCCCTGGTTGTTCGTGATGAAATCGGTGTTGGCCGTCCGCTCGCCGTCGTTGAACGACAGCATGGTGCGCCAGGTGTCCTCAGAGTAGGTGACCATGATGCCCTGGACGCGGCCGGCGTTGAACAGGCCGTCGACGAACGAGCGGTCGACGGCGAGCTGACGCTTGGACGACACCAGCTGCTCGCGGCTGAACGGCGACTTGAACTGGCCGACGATCGCCTTGAACCCGTTGCCGTAGTCGTACCCGACGTAGGCGTCCTCGAGGGCGAAACCGCCGCCGGCGCGGTTGAAGATGCCCTGGATCTTGAAGAACATGTCGTTGTAGACCGTGCCGTCGAAGGTGAGCTTGGTGCGGCGGGTCTGGAAGCCGGACTCGAAGTCGTCACGGAGGTTCCCGATGGGGACGTTGCCGCCGTCGTCGCGGAAGTTCAGGACGTAGCGGAACTGGATCTGGCCGCCGACGTTGAGTCGGAAGGCGCCGTCGGGGCTGGCGAGGAAGAACTTGCCGTCGTGCCCGGCGGTCCCGCCGGCCTGAAGGAGGCTCGAGCGGGTCTCGGCGTCGGCGAGCATGTCCGCGACCATGGCGCGGATCTCGTCGTTCGAGGCGCCGGCGGGCGTCGCGGCGTCCGCGAGCGCCCCCGAGGCCACGAGGCCGGCGGTGGCGCCCGCCAGCAGGCTCAGGGTCGTGGTTCGGGTCATTGGAGACATCTCCTTACCTTGCTTCGAAGCGTGTGGACCGCCGCGCTGGCGGCCACGGTTCCGGAATCCGATCGCCCGATGCGCCGCCGGCTCACGCGGCCGGCGCGGCCCCTTCGGGCGTGTATGTCGCGTGTGTCGCTGATTCGTGCTTCAGTTCGCGTCGCAGAACGACGATCCACCCGTGCGCGGTCGGCTTGTTCCGTTCGATGCGATCCCTTGCTCGGCGGCGGGCCGTCGGTGTGCCTGTCCCGCGACGACCGCCGCGCCCTGTCGGACCGGGCTCCGCCCGGCCGGGCATGATACCCGCCAGTTTAGCGAACGCAAACTCGCCCGCACGGGTGTTAGTCGGGCCGAGCCCACGCGTTTCATCAAACTCGATGGATTATGGGCTGTTTGCCCCTGATCTGGCCTGTCGATCCCCTCCCACACCCCCAACCCGGCGTTGGGTTCCCCGGTGTTCAGCCCCCTCTTGCGCCATCATGTGGATTCAGCCAAGAGTGCTCGAGATCTCGTCGTCCTGGGCTCGGGGCCGCTGCGGAGACTTACACTACGCCCACGCGCCCGGGGAGCGAGGGGTCCGGACGGCGGCCGCGGGCGTGGCGAGTCGGGGAGTGTTCCGTGCCCCTCTGCAGACGAATCCTGATCGTCGAGGACGAGGCGGACCTCGCCGACATCATCGCGTTCAATCTCCAGCGGGCCGGGCACACGCCTCTTCAGGCCTCCGACGGCGCCGCGGGCCTGAGACTGGCCCAGCATGAGCGGCCCGACCTCGTGATCCTCGACCTGATGCTCCCTGGGATCGACGGGCTGGAGATCGCCCGCAGGCTCAGGGCCGAGCCCACCACCGCGTCGATCCCGATCGTCATGCTGACGGCCAAGGCGGACGAGCGCGATCAGCTGACCGGGTTGGCGGTCGGCGCGGACGACTACGTGACCAAGCCGTTCTCGATCCCCGTGCTGCTGGCCCGGGTCGAGGCCGTTCTCCGCCGGGCCGAGGGCGACGGGTCGGGCGTCGCCGTCGCCGCGCGCGGGCCTGTGCGGATCGATCTGGACACCCACGAGGTGCGCGTCGGCTCTGACCCGGTGCGCCTCACCACGACCGAGTTCAAGCTGCTCGCCGCCCTGGTCCGGGCCGACGGCCGGGTCCTCACCCGCCCGGAGCTCATCAGCCGGGCGATCGGGCCGGGCATCCGCGTGACGGATCGGGCGATCGACGTGCATCTCGCCGCCGTGCGCAAGAAACTCGGCGAGCATGGCTCGCTCATCAAAACCGTGCGAGGCGTGGGCTATAAGATGACCGCCGATCGTGAGCCGGTGTAGCGCCGCGCCGGCGACCCGGGCTCCGCCGGCGGGCGCGCCCGACGCGGACGCCCATCCGATGAACCGCCTGTCGCACCTGTCCCCCTCGACCCTGGCGGCGTTCGCCGCGGCGGCGCCGACGCTCGCTCTGGCGACCCTGTGGGCCATCGGGGTCAGCGGCGGTGCGCTGGTCGGGCTGACGGCGCTCGCCGCGGTCCTCGCCGGGGCGATCTTCGGACGGGCGGCGCTGATCGGCCGGCGGCGGCTGGCGACGCCGATCCTCGACGCGGGCCGGGATGTCGGCATCGAGGACGCCGACGCGGGCCGCATCCTGGGTCGGCTCCGCCACGAGTTGCACGCGCTCCGGGCGTCGCTCGCCGACGCCGACGACCGGTTCGAGTTGAGGTCGGCGGTGATCGAGGCGCTGGACGCCCCGATCCTGGCCCTGGCGCCCGACGGCCGGGTGCTGCTGGCCAACTCGGCTGCGTGCGCGTTCCTGCGCATCGATCGGCCGCGGCTGATCGGGTCCGCGATCGGCGAGGTGATCGCGCAGCCGCCGATCCTCGCCGCGGCGCGTGCGGCGCTGGCCGGCGAGCCGCTCCGCCATCGCCTCGACCTCTCCACGCACGCCGGCCCGCGGGTGTACGACGTCTCGGCCGGCCCCGTGCGTTTCGGCGCGGGCCCCGACGCCGGCGCCCTCCTGATCCTGCGCGACGTGACCCGCCTGGCCCGCGCGGCCCAGATGAAGACGGACTTCGTCGCCAACGCGTCGCACGAGCTGCGCACGCCGCTGGCCGCGATCCGCGCCGCGCTGGACACGGCTCTGGCCGCGGACGACGACCCCGAGCTGCTCAAGAAGTTTGTCGGCATGGCGCCGACGCACATGCGCCGGCTCGAAGAGCTCACCCGAGACCTGATCGACCTCTCCCGGCTGGAGGGCCCCGAGCCCGTGCGCCGCGTCGAACGTCTGGCGGCCGCCGAGATGGTGCAGTCGCTCCGCGCCCTGCACGGTGACGCCGCTCGGGAGCGGGACGTATCCATCGAGTTCGACCTGGCGCCGGAGGTGGACGGCTTCCTCACCGACCCGCGCCTCGTGCATCTGGTCCTGAAGAACCTCCTGGACAACGCTCTGAAGTTCTGCCGTGAGGGCTCGACGGTGCGTGTCTGCGGCGCGGTGGACGGGGAGGCCCGCGACGGGCCGCGTCGGGCGAGGTTCGAGGTCCGCGACCGGGGCGTCGGCGTCCCGCTGGATGAGCAGCACCGGGTCTTCGAGCGGTTCTATCAAGTGGACCCGGCGCGGACCGGCGCGGGCGGGGCCCGGCGTGGGACGGGGCTCGGGCTGTCGATCGTCAAGCATGCCGCCGCCGCCCTGGGGGGGGAGGCGGGGCTCGAATCCGTCTACGGCGAGGGGACGACGGTGTGGCTGGAGATCCCCGAACTGACGGCGGATGAGCCGGGATGACGGTCAGGCCAACGGGTCGGGGCGGTACAGCCGGACGTTCTGGAGGGCCCACTGCCGCTCGGTGAAGTTGCCGCCGAGATCGAACGCGGGCGCCTCGGGCGGGCGGGCGGCGTTGAGCGCGATGAAGGTCTTGGCGTCGAGCTCGTCGAGCATGGCGACAAAGATCGCCTCGGGCGTGGCCGGGAGCCGGGCGGCGCCGTACTCGGCCCGGCCGTGATGCGACAGCACGATGTGCTGCAACACCGACAGCAGCCCCGGCGGGAGGCGCACCCCTTCGGCGGCCATGGCCTGCTTGGCCTTGTCCTGGAGCATCAGCGCCCCCTCGACGATGTGGCCCACCAGCTCGCCGCGGTCCGAGTACGCGAAGGACCGGTCGTAGATCAGCTCGCGCGTCTTGCCCAGATCGTGCAGGAAGAGGCCCATCAGCACCAGGTCGCGGTTGAGCCGGGGGTACAACGGCAGCAGCCGGTCGGCGCCCTGCATGAGCGTGAGGGTGTGCTCGAGCAGCCCGCCCAGGTACGCGTGGTGCATGATCTTCGCCGCCGGCGCCAGGCGGAACTGGCTCATCAGCATCTCGTCGGCGAGGTACGCGCGGGCCAGGGCGGCCATCGCCGGGTGCGCCAGCGACTCGAGCAGGGCGCGGACCTCGGCGAACATCTCGTCGGGGTCGCGATCCGTCGACGGCAAGAGGTCCGGGAGCTCCGCCGGGCCGGGCTCGGTCGGCTCGATGGTGTCGACGATGAGCTGGAGCTCGCCCTGGTAGGGCTGGGTGGCGCCCTCGGCGTAGACGAACCCGTCGGTCGGCAGCCGGCGGAACTGCTCCTCGGAGACCGACCACTTGCGAGCCGGGAGCGTCCCCGTGCGGTCGCCCAGCAGACATTTCAGGAATGGGTCGCCGTTGCGGGTGCGGCCCAGCTGGGCGTTGGCGATCGAGAAGACGCCGCCGAAGCGCTCGCTGGGCCCGAAATCCTTGATGTACCGGCGGGCGGGCTGGGCGTCTGCGGGCATGCGGGGTCCTCGGTCGGCGGGCCTGTGCGGGACGGGGAGTGTACAAGGCCGGCGCCCCCCGGGCCGACCCGACCGACCGGGCCGGGGCCTACGATTGACCCTTCGATGACCGCCGAGACGGAAACGGTGCGCGTGAACTTCGGCCGGCCGATGCCGGTCTTCCCGCTCTCACAGGTGGCGCTGCTGCCGCACGCCGTCCTGCCGCTGCACGTGTACGAGCCGCGGTACAGGCAGATGATCGAGGACGTGCTGGACGGCGCCGGCCAGATCGCCATGGCCGTCGTCGATCACAACGCCTGGCCGACGGAGCCGACGGGTGCGCCCCCGCTCAAACCGGCCGTCTGCGTCGGGCAGATCATGCAGCACGAGCGTCTGGTCGACGGGCGCTACAACGTCCTCTTGCAGGGCGTATGCCGGGCGCGGATCGCGGATGAGGTGACGGCGCCCCCGGGGCAGCTCTACCGGACCGTGCGGCTGGCGCCGATCGAGAACGGTGAGTTCGACCCAGACGAGCTCGACGCCGAACGTCAGCGGCTGCGCTGGCTCCTGACCGACACACCCCTGTCTCGCCTCCACGCCGCGGCCAAGGTCGCCGAGTGCCTGGGCCAGGCCGACGCCCCCACCGTCGCGGTCCTGGAACTGATCGGCGTCACGCTCCTGACCGACGACCGCGTCCGCTACAGCCTGCTCGAAGAGGGCGACCCCACCGTGCGGGCGGCGCTGATCGAGGACGAGCTCGAGCACCTCCGCGGCCTGCTCGCCCGGGCCGAACGCCAGGTCGACCCCGACGCCCCGAAGGGCGTGACCTGGAACTAGGTTCTGAGTGACAGATCAGACGGAAACGCCCGGCGCCGCGATCAGCCGGTGGGACGGCGCGCGAGCCACTCCCTCGGGATGTGCACGAACCGGTGCGTCCGAGTGTCACCGGTCGCCGGGTCGCGGGACGAGACGAACCACCCGGTCCCCCGATTGGTCGTCAAGGAGAGGTGGGACGCGCGCCGGCGTCGTGTTGACGGGGCGTCCCGCTCGCTATACTCCGGCTTCCAGAGGCTACATCGCCGCTCAAGGCTGGGCCGCTTTGTGGCGCACCACGCCCCTGCCACCTTAGCTCAGTTGGTAGAGCGGAGCTTTCGTAAAGCTCAGGTCCGGAGTTCGAGTCTCCGAGGTGGCTTTCGACGCAAACCCCGCCGTAGTCGCGAGTTGCGACGACCCGTCGATCGGCGACGGAGCGGCCCGGGACGCAAAACAGCGCGGTGTTACACCGCGCTTCGCGTTTCCGAGGCGCTCCCATGCCCAAGACCCCCGCGTACCGACAGCGAAAGGGCTACGACCAGGCCCTCGTCACGCTCACCGATTCCCTCACCGGAAAACGCCGAGATTACTGGCTCGGCCCGTACGGCTCAGCGGAAAGCCGGGAGCGCTACCACCGCGTCTCGCTGAGTGGGAAGCCAACAACCGCCGACTGCCTGACCCCGACTTCGACCGCCGTGTCGCTGCATCCGAATCATCACTCGCTGACGGGCCCTCGGTTGACGA
>RFGI01000028.1 GCA_003696725.1 Planctomycetota bacterium
CGCATCGGAGAGCATCATGCCCGGCGCCGAACTGCACGCCGATTTCTGGCTCAGCGAATACATCAGCCCGTTTGATATCCGGGCGCACGGGATCGTCGAGGTTCTCGCCGGCGCCCGCACCCGATTCCAGGACATGATGATCGTCCGGTCCGGCTCGGCGGGGCTCGGGCTGGTGCTCGATGGGAAGTGGCAGTCCTGCCAGATCGACGAGCACCTCTACCACGAGCCGCTGGTCCACGCGCCGTTCGTGGTGCACGGCGGACCCCGGCGGGCGCTGGTCCTGGGCGGGGGTGAGGGCGCCACCGTCCGCGAGGCGCTGCGATGGAGCACCATCGAGCGCGTCACGATGGTGGACATCGACGGCGAGGTGGTCGAGGCCTGCCGGCGCCACCTGCCCCACATGCACCGGGGCGCGTTCGACGACCCCCGCACGGAGCTGGTGATCGGCGACGCCCTCCGGTTCCTCGACGACGCCGAGCCCGAGTGGGACGCGGTGATCTCCGACCTGTCCGACCCCGTCGCGCACGGCCCGAGCGCGCCGCTGTTCACCAAGGAGTATTTCGAGAAAGCCCGCGCCGCCCTGGCGCCCGGCGGCGTCTTCGTCGTGCAGGCCGGCCCGCTCGACCCCGCGAACATCGGCGCGCACGCCACCCTCGCCAGCACGGTCCGCGCGGCCTTCGGCGGGGCCACGTCGTACTGGTCGTTCGTCCCGTCGTATGCGGCGCCGTGGTCGTTCATCATCGGATCGGCCAAGCCCGTCGAGCCGCCTGACCCGGCCGAGACGGACCGGACCCTCGCCGATCGCGGGGTGTCTGGCCTGCGCATGTTCGACGGCCGGGCGATGCGCGGGCTGTTCGATCTGCCCAAGGACATCCGCGAGGCGATCGCGCGCGAGACGGCCGTGTACACGCTCGACGCCCCGCCAACATTTTTCGGGTCCGGCACGGGCCGCGACGCATGATCCCGCGGCGAACGGGCGCAAAAAAAGACCCGCGGGCGGCCCACCGACCCTCCCGCGAGCCCACTCTCTCGTCGCCCATGCTACCTCACAAAGGAGGACGCAGCAATACCTTCCCGTGGCGCCGCGGGCCGATCGGCCTCGCGATCGATTCAGCCCGGTTTGTGAACGCTAGAGTCTGATCGGCCGCGGGCGGGTAGCTCAGCCGGCCAGAGCGCTTGCCTTACACGCGAGTGGTCGTGGGTTCGAGTCCCACCCCGCCCATTGCCGAGTCGAGGCCGCCGGTCTGACCGCGATGCTCCTGGACGCGCTGTATCTCGTACTGGCGGCGCTGTCGGCGCCGTGGTGGCTGCGCCGGCGGCGCTGCGGCTGGCGCGAGCGCTTCGGCCACACCGGGCCGATCCCGGGCACGGATCGGCGCCGCGTCCTCATCCACGCGGTGTCGGTCGGCGAGGTGAACCTCACACGGTCGCTCGTGCGGACGCTCGCGGCGGAAGCCGACGTGATCGTGTCTGTCACCACGGACACCGGGATCGCGCGGGCCCGCGAGCTGTACGGGACGGCGCCGGGCGTCACCGTCGTGCGCTACCCCTTGGATGCGTCGTGGATGGTCAGGCGGTTTCTGGACGCGGTGCGCCCCGACGCTGTCGGCCTGATCGAACTGGAGCTCTGGCCGAACTTCGCCCGGGCGTGCCGGCGGCGGGGCGTCCCGCTCGCGATCCTCAACGGTCGGCTCAGCGAACGCTCGTTTTCGAGGTACCGGCTGGCCCGGCCGATCCTCGGCGGCGTGTTCCGGTCTCTGGCCGCGTGCGCCGTGCAGGACGAGGCCTACCGCCGACGGTTCATCGCCGTGGGCGTCCCGGCCGACCGCTGCTCGGTGCTGGGGTCGATG
Organism: Planctomycetota bacterium; assembly: GCA_003696725.1. Taxonomy (GTDB): domain Bacteria; phylum Planctomycetota; class Phycisphaerae; order Phycisphaerales; family UBA1924; genus J020. The sequence goes on from RFGI01000028.1 coordinate 1,851, forward strand.
AAGTGGGACGCCGCCGGTCGTGACGCGGACTTCGCCGCGGCCGAGTCGCTGGCGCGCGACTTGGGCATTGACCGCTCGCGCCCGCTGATCGTCGCGGGGAGCACGGCGCCCGACGAGCACGCCCTCCTGCACGCGGCGACCCCGCCGGGTGTGCAGCTGCTGTGCGCCCCTCGGCGCCCGGAGTGGTTCGACGGCGCCCAGCGCGACCTGCCCGGGTGCGTCCGGCGGTCCGCGGGCAACCGCGGCGCCGCGGCGGATCGCTTCTTGCTCGACACCATCGGTGAGTTGCGGTTGGCGTACGCCATGGCGGACGTCGCCGTGGTCGGGCGGTCGTTCGGCGGGCTGTACGGCTCGGATCCGATGGAGCCGGCGTCGCTGGGCAAGCCGGTGGTGATCGGACCGAGCGTCGCGGATTTCGAGTCATCCGTGCGGGCCCTGCGCGACGCCGGGGGCCTGATCCAGACCACGCGGGAGGGCCTCGGCGGCGTGCTCGCCCGGCTCATCGAGGATCGGGCGGAGCGTGAGCGCGTCGGCGCCGCCGCGCGGGCGTGCGTCGAGGCGAACCGAGGCGCGACGGCGCGCCACGCGGACCTGATGCTGGGCCTGCTCGGCCGGACCGGGACGAGCGAGCGTCTCGGGCGCCGGGCCGCCCCCGCGCGGGCTTAGAACGGCGCCGGGGCGTCGTCCTCGTCCCAGGCGGGTTCGTCGGGCCCGCCCCCGTCGCGGTGGTCCTCGGCCGGACCGGTGCGAGGCCTGGACCCGAATGCGCCCGCGGGCGCCGGGGCCGAGGCGGCCGGGGCGGTCTTGACCGCGGGTCGCCACTGGCGCTGGTGGAACCGCGTGGTCCGCGCGTCCCACTCCAGTTCGACGACGCCCGTGGGCCCATTGCGCTGCTTGGCGATGATGAGCTCGGCGACGTTCTCGCGGTCGGCGTTCTCGCGGGTCCACGCCGAGTCCCGCTTGTGGTAGTACGCCTCGCGGTGCAGGAGCATGATGACGTCGGCGTCCTGTTCGATCGAGCCGGACTCGCGAAGGTCGCTCATCCGCGGGCGGTGGCCCTCGCGCTGCTCGGCGGCGCGGTTGAGCTGCGACAGGCACACGATCGGCACGTTCAGTTCCCGCGCCAGGGCCTTGATCCCCCGGCTGATCGCCGACACCTCCACCTGCCGGCTCTCGCGACCGGCGCCCGGGGCGGTCAGCAGCTGGAGGTAGTCGACGAACACGCACCCCACGCGGTGCTGCGTGAACGCCCGGCGGGCGCGGGCCCGCAGCTGGGTCACGGTCATCCCGGGGGTGTCGTCGATGAAGAGCGGGGCGGCGTCGAGCTCCCCGCATGTGGCCATCAGCCGCTGGTAGTCCTCATCCTTGAGCATGTTCCGGCGGAGCCGTTGCGAATCCACACCCGAACGGGCGCACAACAGCCGCTGGGCGACAGCCTGCCGGCTCATCTCCAGGCTGAAGAAGAGGCTCGGGATCGGAGACGCGCCGGGCCCGCCCCCCAGGGCGACCTGCTCGGCGAGGTTCAGCGCCAGGGCCGTCTTGCCCATGCTGGGGCGGGCGGCGACGATGATCATCTCGCCGGGCTGGAGCCCGCTGGTGATCTCGTCGAGCTCGAGGTACCCGGTCGCGACGCCGGTGATGGCCCGTCCCTCGTTGGCGTCGAGGGCCTCCATCGTCTGGTGCAGCAGCTCGCTGAGCCGCTCGGCGACGGAGACCTGCGACTCCTCGGCGACCTCGAAGACCAGGCGCTCGGCCCGGTCGATCACCGCGGGGAGCGTGTCGTTCTCGCCCTCGCCCATGTGGAAGGCGTCGTAGAGGATCGCGCCGGCGGCCTCGGCGAGCCGCCGCAGCCGGTGCTTCTCCGCCACGACCCGGGCGTAGTGGACCGCGTTGGTCGGGGCGGGCGCCGCGGCGACGAGCCGTTCGATGTACGAGACGCCCCCGACGGGCTCGAGCGCGTCCCGGCCCTTGAGGGCCTCCAGCAGAAGGGTGACGTCCCCGGCCTGGTGGGCGTCGTAATGCGTGACGAGCGCTTGGAAGATAACCCTGTGCGCCTCGACGTAGAAAGCGTCCGCGTCGCGGATCACCTGCTGGACGTCATTGATGACGGCCGGATCCAGGACCATCGAGCCCAGCAGCGACATCTCGGCCTCGGGCGAGGCCGGGGGCCGGCGGTCGAAGAGTCTGCCCAGGTCCAGCGGGGGGCGTGTCGGGCGGGCGCCGCCGCGACGATCGGCGGGCCTCGGTGCGTCCTCCATGACGGCGAGTGTCCTCCTGACCGGGCGAGCCCGCCCGCAGCCGCATCGTTCTCCACACCGGCGCCGGGGCGTCGAGCGTTGCCTCTCTCTGGCCCACAGGCTATCACCCTTTCTCACTCGGAGGTGAACCCAGATGGCGGACGTGATCGTGCTCGGCGCGGGGATGGTGGGCGCCCTGATCGCGCGGGACCTGGCCGACGAGCCCGGCGTCTCGGTGACCGCGATCGACGGCTCGGAGCGGGCCCTGGCCCGGCTGCGCGAGCGTGACGGCCGCATCGAGACCGTGTGCGCCGATCTCGCCGCGCCGGGCGCGGTGCGGAACGCCGTGACGGGGTATGACCTCGCCTGCGGCGCTGTGCCGGGCTTCATGGGCTTCGGCGCCCTGCGCGAGGTGATCGACGCGGGTGTGCCGTACTGCGACATCTCGTTTATGCCCGAGGATCCCCTGACGCTCGATGAGGTCGCCCAGCGGCGGAGCGTCCCGGCGGTGGTGGATTGCGGCGTGGCGCCGGGGCTGAGCAACCTCCTGGCCGGGGTCGCGGCCGAGCGCCTGGCGCCCTGCCAGCGGATCGAGATCCTGGTTGGGGGGCTGCCCCGGATCCGCCGGGCGCCCTTCCAGTACAAGGCCGCCTTCAGCCCCATCGACGTCATCGAGGAGTACACCCGCCCGGCCCGATTCGTCGAGCACGGCGAGGTCGTCACCCGCCCCGCGCTGTCGGGCGTCGAGCCCGTGGACCTCCCCGGCGTGGGCACGCTCGAGGCGTTCAACACCGACGGGCTCCGCACGCTCATGCACACGCTCGCCGTCCCCACGATGCGGGAGAAGACGCTGCGCTACCCCGGGCACGCGGCCCTGATGCGCGCCTTCCGCGACGCCGGCTTCTTCTCGACCGAGCCGGTCCAGGTCGGCGGGTCGCGTGTGGCGCCGAGGGACCTGGCGGCCGAGCTCCTCTTCCCGATCTGGACATACGAACCCGGCGAGGCGGACCTGACCGTGATGCGGGTCACCGCCGAGGGCGCCGGCGCCCGGATCACCTGGGACCTGCTGGACGAGTACGACCCGGCCTCCGACGAGACCAGCATGGCCCGGACGACCGCGTTCCCTTGTGCGATCGTGGCCCGGGAGATCCTCGCCGGGCGGATCGGGCAGGCGGGCGTCATCCCGCCGGAACGGCTGGCGCGGAACCCCGGCACGGTTGAGCGGGTCCTGGCGGGCCTGGCCCGACGCGGGATCACCCTCCGAGAGTCGTCCGACGGCTCAGGCTGAGCGGGATTGCCCGCCCGATCTGCGGGTTTTCTTGCGAGGCGCCGGGGCGTACTCGCGCTCGACCACCTCGGTGTAGCCGGCCCGCTGCACCGGTGGAGAGACCACACGCACGACCGGCCCGGGCGTCTGCGGCTCTTTCTCGGTCTCCCGTTGATCACCGAGGGGCTCGGCGTAGAGCGCGACCATCCGCCGCACGACCTCGGCGACGATCGCGGGGCGGTCCTTCTCCGGCGCCAGCAACAGGGCGGCGAGCCACCGGCGGGCCAGTTCCGGGCCAGCTGGGCGCAGCAGCTCAATCAGCATCCGGGTCTGATCCGCCGGGGATGGCCCCGGCGATCGACTTGGCCCGGTTGCGCGGATCAGCGGTTCTGGCGTCGTGGCCATCGATCGATCTCCCATTCGGTTCGCGGCGTCGAGCCCGCCCCTTCTCCTCCAGCGCGCACAGCTCAGCCCGGACGCGGGCCTCGAGCGATTGCACGAACCGCTCGACGCGCTCGAGACGGTCGCTCACCTCTTCGAGCCCCCCGGCCACGGCCGACAGAAGCTCCGATGGATTCGATTCTTTCAGCGCCTGGGCGCGGACTTCGTCCCGCCGCATCGGCCCTCGGCCGGTCAGCAGCCAGTCCACGTTCAGCCCGAGGCCCTCGCAGAACGCGGCGACGAACTCGACGCTCGGCGCCTGGCCCTGCATGTAGCGGCGGACCGTCTCGCTGTTGAAATCCGTCAGGTCCCCGAGGGCCCGGTAGGTGCGGCCCTCGGCGGCCTCGATCATCCGCTCGTGCAGCCCGGTCAGGGTCATCCCCCACAGTTTCCGCCCAGGCGCCCGGCATTTCAAGGGTTGCGTCGGGCGGCCGGCTCTGAAACAGGTTTTGCACAATCGCGCCAAAGATCGCCGATCTCTTGACAGCCCCGCGCCGGTGCGGTGGCATCTGCTCGCTGAGCGGGCGGCGGAGGCCCGCCCCAGGCCCGCGAGAACAGGAGGTTCCCCCATGCGATTGGTGTTCCGGATCGGTTGGACACTCGCGGCCGCGACCGCGGTGCTGGGCGGGTGCGCCCACGGCGGCGCCGACCGCATGACACTCCTGGAGGACGAGAACTACGAGCTGCGCACCCGGCTCCAGCAGCTCCAGGCCTCGGCCGACCAGGCCGAGCAGGCCCGCCGGCTGCTCGAAGAGGAGAACCGCCGGCTCCAGGCCGAGCGTGACCGCCTCGAACTCGAGGCCTCGCGGATCGGGTCGAGCACGGCCAGCGCCGACACCGGCTTCGAGGGCCTCGCCGGCGTGTCCACCACGACCAACGCCGTCGGCGAAGTGGTCGTCGCGGTCGCCGGGGACGTTCTGTTCGACTCCGGCAGCGCAACCCTCAAGTCCAGCGCCAAGAACACTCTGAACCGGATCGCCGAGGTGCTCAACAGCCGGTACCCGGGCCAGATGATCCGCGTCGCCGGGCACACCGACTCGGACCCGATCCGCAAGAGCAAGTGGAAGACGAACGAACGGCTCAGCGCCGAGCGCGCCCTGGCCGTCGAAGAGTACCTCTCCAGCCAGGGTGTGGACAACGACCGGATGTACTCGGCGGGGTACGGCTCGAGCCAGCCCAAGGCGTCTAAGAAAGAGAGCCGGCGCGTCGAGATCATCGTCCTCAACATCCCAGCCGGCTGACGGCTACTGACCGCGACGGACGACGGCTCGATCGCTCGAGGACCGGGCGGCGCCCACGACGCTACGATCCGCCTGATGTTCGACCGCATCCAGGACGCGATCGGCGGGGCCTACCGCGCCCTCTCCGGCAAGGGGACCATCTCCGAAGCCAACATCCGCCAGGCGGCGGACGACGTCCGCACGGCCCTGCTCGAGGCCGACGCCAACTACCAGGTCGTTGAGGCGTTCTGTGAGGAGATCGTCGCCGAGGCGCTCGGCCGGGAGGTAACCCGGAGCCTCAAGCCCGGGCAGGAGTTCGTCGGCGTCGTCCACCGGAAGCTGGTGGAGCTGCTCAGCCCGCCCGACGGCGCCGAGCCCGGCGTGGTGCAGGTCGCCCCGCCCCCGACCGTGGTCATGATGTGCGGGCTCCAGGGCTCGGGCAAGACCACGACCTGCGCCAAGCTCGCGGCGTATCTGAAGAAGCGCGGCCGGTCGTGCCTGCTCGTCGCGGCGGACCTGCAACGACCCGCCGCGGTCGACCAGCTGCGCACCGTCGCCGAGCAGGTCGAGCGCGACGCGCCCGGCGGCGCCCGCGTCCTGTTCTATGCCGAGCCCGACCAGGTCGGGGCGTACGGGGAGGCCGTCGGCGTCGCCGTCGGGGTCTGCCAGCGGGCCCTGAAGGAGGCCCTGCGCGAGCGCGTCGACACGGTGATCCTCGACACCGCCGGCCGGCTGCACGTCAACGACGAGCTGATGGGCGAGCTCGAGCGCGTCCACCGCGCCGTGCGCCCGCACCAGACGTTCCTCGTCGTCGACGCGATGACCGGGCAGGACGCCGTCCACAGCGCCAAGGCGTTCCACGAGCGGCTGCACGTCGACGGCGTGGTTCTCACCAAGTTCGACTCGGACACCCGCGGCGGGGCGGCGCTCTCCATCAACCGCGTCACCGGGGCGCCGATCCGGTTCATCGGCGTGGGCGAGAAGCTCGACGCGCTGGAGGAATTCCACGCCGAGCGCATCGCGGGGCGGATCCTGGGGATGGGCGACGTCGTGACGCTCGTCGAGAAAGCCCAGGAGGAGGTTTCCGAGGAGGAGGCCGCCGCCCTCCAGGAGAAGCTCGCCCGCGGGGAGATGACCTTCGACGACTTCCTGAAGCAGCTGCGCGCCATCCGGCGGATGGGCCCGCTCAAGCAGGTGCTGGGCATGCTGCCTGGGGTGGGCTCGGCGCTCAAGGACGCGCAGGTCGACGACAAGCAGCTCAACCGGATCGAGGGGATCATCAACTCCATGACGTCGGCCGAGCGCCGCGACCCGTCGCTGCTGACCGCGTCGCGCCGGCGGCGGATCGCGCGGGGGTCGGCGTCCTCGCAGCAGGAAGTCAACCGCCTGGTCAAGCAGTTCGAGGCCGTCTCCAAGATGGCCAAGCAGATGGCCGGGCTCGGCGCCATCGGCAAGATCAAGGCCGTCCGTCAGATGCAGGGCCAGGCCCAGCAGCTGGCCGCGGGCGGGGGCTTCAGACCCAAGGCCGGCACGCGCACGGTGAGCCCCAAAGCCGGGTACAAGAAACGCAAGGCCAAGCGGCGCTGATTCGGGCGCCGCGCCGGCGGGCGTATCCTGATCCGATGCCCCGTGCGGCCGCCTCCATCGCGCTGACCTCACCCGTGGAGGACGTCCCCGGCGTCGGGCCGGAGCTCGGCGACGCGCTGCGCGCCCTGGGCGTCCCGTCCGTCGCCCACCTCATCAACCACCTGCCCTTCCGGCACGAGCGCGAGGAGGCCGAGCAGCCCATCAATCAGATCAGCCCCGGGCAGCGCGCCGCGACGCGCGGCGAGGTGTCCTCGACACGCGTCAGCGGGGGATACGGGCGGGCCCGCCGGTTCGAGGCCGTCCTCATGGACGAGACCGGCCGGCTGGATGTGGTGTGGTTCCACCGGCCCGGGCTGCACCGGACGATCCACCCCGGCATGCGGCTCTTGGTCTCGGGGCAGGCCCGGCGTCACGGGCCGTACCTCCGTATGGCGAACCCGGCATTCCGCGTGATCGACGGTGAAGAACCGCCGCGGCGCCAGGCCCGGCTTCGGCCGATCTATCCCGCGTCCGAACGGATCACGAGCGGGGCGATCGAACGCGTCGTCGGCGCGGCGTTGGAGGACGCTCTCCCGCTGATCGAGGACCACCTGCCCGAGGCCTTTTGCCGGGAGCGCGACCTGCCGAGCCTCGCCGAGGCCTATCGGATGCTCCACGCGCCCACAGACGAGGAGGAGATCCCCCGCGCCCGCCGGCGGCTGGCGTACGACGAGCTGCTGTTCCTGCAACTGGCCATCCTGCGCGATCGGCTGGCCAACGACCTCCGCCGGGCCGCGCCGCTGCCGGTGACCGAGGAGATCGACGCCCGCATCCGGGGCCGGCTGCCGTTCGCGTTGACGCCGGGGCAGGACGAGGCCGTCGCGGACATCGCCCGCGACCTGTCGCGCGACCGGCCGGCCAACCGCCTGATCCAGGGCGACGTCGGATCGGGCAAAACGGTCGTGGCCCTCTACGCGATGCTGGCGGCGGCGGCGCACGGCCGGCAGGCGGCCCTGCTGGCGCCGACCGAGCTGCTCGCCGAGCAGCACTTCGAGTCCGTCAGCGGGCTGCTCAAAGGCAGCCGGGTCCGGCTGGCGCTGGTCAGCGCGTCACTGGCGTCCGCCGAACGCGAGCGCGTCGAGGCGGACATCGCCGCGGGTCACGCCGACCTCATCATCGGGACGCACGCGCTCTTGACCGAGCGCGTCGGGTTCCGCGACCTCGGGGTGGTCGTCATCGACGAGCAGCACCGCTTCGGCGTCCGGCAGCGGACGGCGCTGCAATCCTCGACACGCGCCGACGCCCCGGCGCCGCACACCTTCGTCATGACGGCGACGCCCATCCCGCGCTCGCTGACGCAGACAATCTTCGGCGACCTGGACATCACCTCGATCCGCGGGCTCCCGCCGGGCCGGGGGCGGATCCAGACCCTCGTGCGCACGCCTGCGGACCGGGCCGAGATCGACGCCGTGCTCACCGAACGCTGCGCCCGCGGCGAGCAGGCGTACATCGTCGTGCCCGCGATCGAGACGGACGCGTCCCTGGCGGACGTGCGCTCGACGCTGGAGCGCATCCGGGGCGGGCCGTTGGCGGGGCGGCGCGTCGCCGCGGTCCACGGCCGGTTGTCGCGCGCGTCGCGCCAGGCCGTCATGGAGCGGTTCCGCCTGGGCGCGATCGACGCCCTGGTGGCGACGACGGTCATCGAGGTCGGCGTCGACGTCCCCAACGCCTCGCTGATGGTCGTCGAGCACGCCGAGCGCTTCGGCCTGGCTCAGCTCCACCAGCTGCGCGGGCGGATCGGTCGGGGGGGGAGGGACTCGTTGTGCGTCCTGGTCGCCGAGCCCCGGACGCCCGACGCCCAGGCCCGGATCGAGGCGATCGCCGCCACTAGCGACGGCTTCGCCCTGGCGGAGAAGGACCTGGAGATCCGTGGGCCCGGCGACCTGGCCGGCGTCCGTCAGTCCGGGGCCCCGGCGCTGCGGGTCGCGGACCTCTTGCGCGACACGGCCCTGGTGGCGCTGGCCCGGCGCGACGCGCGCGACTGGCTCACGCGATCGCCTCGGCTCAACCGGCCCGAGGACACGCTCCTGGCCCGGCGGCTGGACAAGGCGATCCGCGCCGCCGGCGAGTGACCGCGGCCGCGCCGGTCACGGCAGGTCGATCGTCCGGCCGGCGATCATGGACAGGCCGGCCTCGACGGCGGGCTTGGCGTAGATCATGACCAGGGTGGCCGCCGCCAGGTGCGGGCCGTACGGCAGCGCCGCGCCGCCGCCCTTGCCCAGCCGGGCCAGCGCCGACAGGACCGTCCACGCGATCCCGAAGAACGGCGCGATGAAGAACGCCAGCACCGGGTCGACCCACCCCAGGACGGCGCCGACCGCCGCCATCAGGTGCACATCTCCCAAGCCCATGGCTTCCTTCCCGAACGCCAATGACCCCGCGATCCGCACCGCCCACACGATCCCGCCGCCCGCGATCAGGCCAGCCACGGAGCCGGTCAGGGCGCGCAGCCAGAGCGGGGGCGCCCCGCCCGCGTCCTTGGCCAGCCACCACCCGATCACGCTCAGGACAATCGCGGGCGCCAGGAACACCAGCTCTCGGGCCATCTCTCGTCGGGCGTGCGGGTAGTGGACCCACTCGGGGTCGGCGTCGCTCGGTTCGCCGCCGCCCATCCGGGAGCGCAGGACAAGCCCGATGAGGAGCCCCACGGCCGTCCCGCCCAGCATCCCGCGCATCGGCCAACCGAGCCGCAGGCCGAGGGTGAACCCGACGGCCATGAGCGCCAGCGCCGGCCCCGTCAGGAGCAGCAGCCGTGTCGCCAGCGACCCCGCCGGTGGATCTGCGGAGCCGTCCACCGGGCTGTCACTGTGCACGGCCCGGTCCCGGCGCACCGACTCTTCCCACGCGTCGTAATCGGCGAAGCTCGGACGGATCACGCCGAGCCTGAGCAGCGCCACGCTCGAGAGCAGGCCCGCCCCCGCGCCGATCGCCAGCCCCGTCGGGGCCCACGAATCAAACGTCCAGATGAACCACGCGTGATGGCCCGGCAGCCCGCCGCGCACCGCGAACCACGCCGCCAGCGCCGGGTGCGCGACCAGCGCCAGCCCCGCGCACAGCCAGGGGATCGACAGCGGGATGAGGAACGTCTTGGCGTCGATCAGCGTGACCGCCACCA
>RFGI01000029.1 GCA_003696725.1 Planctomycetota bacterium
CGTCCACATCATCCCGCGCTATCCGGATCGGCCCGAAGGCCGGGCGGGGCTCGGGCTGGTCTGGCGCCCGGGGGCGTTGGACGCCCAAGCCGGGGCGGCCCTGGCGGGCCGGATCGCTGCGGCGTTCTCGGACGGCGCCGCGCAGGCCTGACGGATCGGGTTCGGGATTGCTCCGTTTTTGTTCTTGGATTCCGCCTGCCCCGCCACTAAGGTGGGATCGCCCCGGGGCACGCACAGGCCCCGGCGGCCGCACAGACAGGCGCCAGCGCGGCGGATCGATGCGCCACCCCATCGCCGCGCTTACAGTGCGCAGGATTCGGCGCGTGGAGTCAGCACGATGAGACATTCCTGTGGTTGCATGGCCGTCGTGGTTTCGGCGGGTTTGGCGTGGTCCGCGTCCGCCGGCGTGGTCATCCGCCAGGACATCGAGGTGACGATCCTCAACGCCGACAACCAGCCGATCGGCGACATCCCGGTGTTCTCCACGGGCGACCGCTTCCGGATGGAGGTCACCTGGGGAGGCTTCCCGAGCAATTCCGGGCCGGGCGCGCTCAACAACACGTTCTTCTTCGCGCAGGACAACTTCGACATGCTCATCGAGGTGCTCGACAACACCGATGCCCTTCGATTCAGTCGGCACTGGGTCTTCGCGCCGGGCGCGACGAATGTCGAGTACCAAATCGCAATCGGCGACAACGCCCAGCCGTTCGGCCCCGCCGGGCCAACGGTCGACTTCATTGAGACCGCGATCGTCGATGTAGACGCGTTCTCGAATGCGCCGGCCACGGGCGCCGAGGGCGCGCCGATGGGGACGTTCAGCCTGCTGTTCGGCATGAACGGGCCGACCTCGATCTTCAACGGCCTGGGTCTGCCCACGTCCGTCGACTTCCCCGCGTTCACCGGGGGGACCTCGTTCCAGTGGGCCTTCAGCAACGGCGCCAACGTGTTCGGCACAATCACAAACTAGACGCACACGGTGATCCCATCGCCGGGCGCCTCGACGGGCCTGCTGCTCGCCGCGCCCGCTGCGACGCGCCGACGCCGGCGACGCGCCTGACCCGGACCGGCAACGTAAGAGCCCGCGGACTCGCGGCGCGGTACGCTTCGCGCCCATGCCCGCCCGGGTGCAGAGCTTCGTGCTGACGGGGATCGACGCCTCGCCCTGCGAGGTGGAGATCGACGTGGCGCCGGGCGGCATGCCGGGCGAGCGCATCGTGGGCCTGCCCGACGCCGCGGTGCGCGAGTCCATCGAAAGGGTCAAGTCCGCGATCGCCAACTCGGGCTATGCGTTCCCGATGGGGCGGGTGGTCGTGAACCTGGCGCCGGCGGACCTGCGCAAGGAGGGGCCGGTCTACGACCTGCCGATGGCGCTGGGGCTCTTGCTGGCGTCGGGGTCGCTGCGCGCCGGCGAGGGCGGGATCGACCTCCGCCGGGCGGTCGTGGCGGGGGAACTGGCCCTCGACGGCCGGCTCCGGCCCGTGCGCGGGGCGCTGTCGGCGGCGCTCCTGGCCCGGGCGCGCGGGGCGCCGAGCATCATCGTCCCCGAGGAGAACGCGCGCGAGGCGGCCGTGGTCGCCGGTGTGAACGTGTACTCGGCGCGCACCCTCGCCGAGGCCGTCGGCAAGATC
>RFGI01000160.1 GCA_003696725.1 Planctomycetota bacterium
CGAGTCGCGCATGGCCGAGAGTCAGAACCAGGGCCGGCTGATCGCGGAGGAGCTCACCAGCCGGTCGGTGGCGTGGGTGGTTGGGTCGTCGCTGGCGTTCGAGGCCGCCGTCCTCGCCCTGGGCGCGTGGGTCTTCCGCCGGCGGGACTTCTAACCCCGCGCCGGCCGGCGGAACTTCGGGCACTGCTCCAGAAAGTCGCACGGGTTCTCGAAGACGATGCGCCGGATGAGCGACTCGGCGTGCCCGCGCTGGCGGAGCTCGAGGGCCAGGGTCGGCACGCCCGTCGGCGCCGCGTCCCCCCAGTCGCAGGCGCTGGAGACGATCAGCCGGTCGGCGCCGAACGTTTCGATCATGTCCGCCGCTCGCGCGGGGCTGGCCTTGGTCGTGGGGTACAGGGTCAGCCCGGCCCAGAAGCCGGCGTCGCGGATCAGGCCCAGGGTGTGCTCCTCGGCGTGGTCGATCCACACGCGATCGGGATCGGCGCCGGCGTGGCGCAGCGCGTCGATGATCAGCCGCGTGCCCTTGAGCTTGTCCTCCAGGTGCGGCGTGTGGATGAGGATCAGCTCGCCGCGGTCCAGCGCCAGCGCGACGTGATCCTCGAAGGTCGCCAGCTCGTTGCGGGTGTTCTTATTCAGGCCGATCTCGCCGACGCCCAGGACCGTGGGCCGGTCCAGGAACTCCGGGAGTATCGCGAGCACCTCGCGGGCCAGCCCCCGGTCGTGCCCCTCCTTCGGGTTCAGGCACAGCCAGCAGGAATGGTCGATCCCGAACCGGGCGGCCCGGGTCGGCTCGAACTCGGTCAGCTGCCGGAAGTAGTCGGCGAACCCCGAGGCGCTCGATCGGTCCCAGCCGGCCCAGAACGCGGGCTCGGTGACGGCGACGCACCCGGCCAGGGCCATCGCGCGGTAATCGTCCGTCGTGCGCGACACCATGTGCGCGTGCGGGTCGAGGTAACGCATCAGCGATCGGCCCCGTGGGCGGCGCCCGTCCACGCGCCGGCGGCGCCCCGGTCCGGCAAGCGGTCGATGGGTTCGGTCGTTGGGTCGCTCAGCGCGACCTGGATGCGCGCCACCCGGCCCGGCTCGGTCGAGCCCAGCTGACGCATCGCGTCGAGCAGGGCGCGCACGCGCGGGTCGTCCCGGCCGGCGCCGTCGGCGGCCCGGTCCAGGCGGTCCAGGAACGCCGCGAGGTCCAAGAGCCGAGCCCGCGCGTCGAGGAAGTCCCGGTCGACGATCTCGGCGCCGGTCATCGGGCTCGAACCGGGGCGCGCGATGGGGTCAGGTTCGGTCACGCCGGGACCCCCGCGGCGCGGGCGCGCAGGGCGCCCGCCGCGGCCTCGATCAGCCCCGGGTCCATGGCGTGGACCTCAACGCCCCGCCCGATCTCCGACAGCAGCATGATCGTGAGTTCCCCGCCAAGGTGCTCGCGGAAGTCGTCCAGGCCGCGGAGCAGGCCCGGGTGCAGCCCGCCCGCGCCGTCGGTCAAGAGCGGCGAATCGAGCGTAAAGCCCACCGCATCGAGCGTCGCCCACACCCGCTCGGCGACGGCTTCGTCGAGCATCCCCGCGCGGACCGAGTACGCCAAGTCCAGCACCAGCCCGACGGCGACGGCCTCACCGTGGTTGAGCCCGAACCCGGAGAGCGTCTCAAGCCGGTGCGCCGCCCAGTGGCCGAAATCCAGCGGGCGCGACGCGCCGCGCTCGAACGGGTCGCCTCCCTCGGCGATGTGCGAGAGGTGCAGGGCCGCCGACCGGCGGATCAGCCGCTCCATCGCGCCGAGATCACGGCCGGCAAGTCGGCCCGCGTTCGCCTCGATCCACTCGAAGAACGCCGGGTCCTTGAGGAGCGCGACCTTGACGGCCTCGGCGACGCCGGCGCGCCAGTCGCGGTCCGTCAGCGTCGCGAGGAGGTCCGGGTCCACGACCACCGCGTCCGGCGGGCTGAAGCAGCCGAGAAAGTTTTTGACGCCGGCCGCGTTGACGCCGTTTTTTACGCCCACGGCCGAGTCCGCCTGGCTGAGCGTCGTGGTGGGGACGCGCACGTGCCGCACGCCCCGGTGGGCCGTCGCCGCCGCGTAGCCCGCGCAGTCCAGCACCGCGCCCCCGCCTACAGCGACCACATACGATCGCCGGCACACGCCACGCTCGGCGATGGCGTCTCTGAGACGCTCGACCCACCGAGGGTTGTTCTTGCAGGTCTCGCCGCCCGGGATCACGAGGGGTTCGCCGGCGAGTTCGACGCCGTGGGCGTCGGCCCAGGCGCGGATCTCGCCGAGGAAGCCCGGGCGGGCGTCCATCAGGCCGTCGTCCAGGACGAACAGAGCGCGGGGCGGGGCGCCGGCGGCCCGCGGCTCGAGCGAGCGGGCCAAATCCGGGTTATCCCCAGAAAACACCCGGCGCGTGAACACCACGTCGTACGCGACGGGCAGATCGAACCGGGCTGTCAGTCGTTCGCCCATGTCGGCCTAGGGCGCCGGTCAGGTGACGGTGTGGCGGCGCCCGAGCCACACCGCGATCGGGGCCAGCGCCGCGATCGCCAGACCATAGGCCCACCCCGCGGCCGACGCCGCCAGCGCCGCGTCCAGGAGCACGATCCCGATGACGCCGCGGCTCACCGCCGACCTCACGGTCGATCCATCCGGCGTGCGCCAAGCGTGGGCCAGCCCCGGCGCGACCCAGGCGCCGAACGCACCGAGACCCACGATCATGGGGACCGGTGCGAGTTCGGGCCGGGCCAACGCGAGCGCGAACCATGTGATACAGACCGCGGCGGCCGTCAGGCCCGCCGTCTCGACGCCGCGGCGTCGGCTGCGGTTGCTCGATCGGCCGGACTCGCGGCGCGCCATGAACGTGATCCCCCCGATGAAGACGACGTGCCCCAGCCCGGCCGGCCACCACACCGCCAGCGCCGCCGGCGCCAGGCTGACGCCCAGCAGCAGATTCAGCCCCCGGCAGGCGCCCATCGACACCGCCCCGGCGATCGCCCACCGCTTGAGCACGGCGTCGTAGAGGACGATCGTCACGACCAACCCCGCCGCGATGAGCCCGGCCGCCGACCCAGCGGCGAGCGCCAGCGCGAGACCCGCGATCAGCAAGGCGCCGGCCAGCGCGAGCGCGGCCCGCCGCGAGATCGCCCCCGACGGGATCGGCCGCTCGGGCCTGTGGCGCGCGTCGCGCCTCGCGTCACAGACGTCGTTGAGCGCGATCCCGCCGGCGTACAGGCACGCCGACGCCCAGGCGACCAGCGCAAGCGGGCCGAACCCGTGCGCGCCGGCGACGGCCCACCCGGCCGCTGCGTCCGCCGCCGCGGTCAGGCAATTCGCCGGGCGCAGGAGCGCCAGCCAAACCATCGGGATGGAGCGAGAGCGACGCACAGGACGCCACGGTACCGGCGCGCAGATGCGCGCGGGACGCCCGCCGCCGCGGCGCGCTCATCGCGTTAGAAATCTCGGCCCAGCACCCCGAGGGCGGTGTCGTGATACAGACGGGCGGGTCCGGCGCGGAGCGCGTTCGTCACCGGATCGCGCGCCGCCGCGTCCGGTCGGATGGCGGCGGCGCCGTCCACGAGAAGCACGCCGCGGCGATCGGGCGCCGAGCGCCCTGTCCAATACTCGACATGAGCGTCGAACGCGAGCGCTTTGGCGGACGGGTGCGCGACCTCGAACCCATGCGTGGGGTTCAGCCCCGCCTCGGGGGCGGGGGCGACGCCGCCGGACCACACGCTCGGCCGGGCAACGAAGGAGTTGCTGTATTCATAGGAAGGCCATGCGAGCGCAGCTCCGCGTCCGGCGTTCTTGGACAACCAGGGTTCGCCGGCTTCTCGTCCCGCGCCCGGGTTGACCCAGGTCTGGTAGTGCTCACGCCACGGCGCGATCTCGTGCATCAGCGTCGGCCAGGCGTACCGGAGCGCCCACGGGTCGTCCGTGAGAAACGTCCGTGTCGGCGTGTCCGGGTTCGTCCTCATCCATTCATCGGTGCGGCGGAACGGCCATGCGTCACGATGAGCCTGAAGGTGCAACTCGAACGTCACGCCGACGCCGCGCAGGTTCGAGAGCGACACACCGGCCGAGGCCTGAGCCCGCGCCGCGGCCAGCGCGGGCGCCAGCAGGCCGATGAGCACGGCGACCACACTGATAACGACCATCGTCTCGATGAGCGTGAACGCGCCCGGCCACGCACGTGACCTGCTCGGCTCGGGACGCGTCATGTCCACACCTCCGCGATCACGCCCTACAGCCACGGCCCCGGGAGCAGCGTGCCCCCGTCGGCGGGATCATACAAGCCCGTGCGCCACGGACGCCACCGCCCGAGCTCGTCGGTGTAGACGAACTCCATGACGAAGAACACGGTTGTCGGGACGGCCTCGCCGTTCCGGCTGTGCGCCGCCACGCGCATCGGCAGGAGCACGGCGTACACATCGGCGCCGTCGTGGGCCGGATTCTCAACGCGGGAATACCGGCCCGAATCCTTCCGGAGCGTCATATGCCCGCCGTCGCTGGTCAGTCGGGAGATTTCCCGACCCGCGATGAACTGGGCCCGCGTCTGCACCCGTGACGGGTCGACCGCCGCGCCCGCGAACGCCCGGGCCATCCGCTCCCAGGCCTCGCGCTCACGCTCGGGGGGACGGACGCCGGTCAGACGCTCGACGTGATCGGCGTAGTCCTCGAAACGCGGGCTCAGGTAGAGCGCCAGGCGATCGCGCGCCTGGTCGCGCAGCTGCCCGCGCTGCGGGATGGACGGCGCCTCCGGGCCGTTTAGGCTCGTGAGGCTCTCCTCGAGAGAACGCTCGAATCGCCCGATGACGCTCGTGAGCGGCTCGCTCGTGTTTGCGAGGAGCGTGGCGGTCTTCAGCGCGGCCGAGTCCGCCTCGGCTGTGTGAGCCGCGGGTTGATCCGGGCGCGGCC
>RFGI01000030.1 GCA_003696725.1 Planctomycetota bacterium
CCACGCCGGCGTGCTCGCGGGCGAAGGCGTCGGCCGCGTCAGCGCTGGAGAAGGCGACGACGCCGGTCGCCATCGGCGTCATCACCGACGGGGCGTGGACGTAGGTCGCGTCGTCGGCTTCGACCCAGGCGCCGGTGTCGAACGCGACGACGTAGAAGGCGTGCTCGGCGGCCGGGGGCGGGACGGCGAGCATCTCGCCGATGTCGTCGTAGACCCGGCGTTCGACGAGCCCGCCCTCGCGCACGGCGAGGGCGCCGGCGAAGCGCGTGTCGGCGAGCATCATGCCGCACGCGGCGCAGGCGTCGACGCCCGCCCGAGCCTCCGGCGGCGAGAGCGTCTCCTCGCGCGAGCAGCCGGCCACGGCCGTGGCAAGCGTGATCGCGATGGCAAGGCGTGCGGGCATGGTCGGTGAGCGGGGCGCCCGCGATGGGGCGCGGGGGGTCACAGAGGCCGCCGGCGAAAGGCGACCCACGCGGCTAGGAGTGGCAACACGATCCAAGCCAGCAGCGAAGCATAAAGCAGGATCGGGAGTCGGCGGCCGAACTCAGTGGTGGCCCAGACGCCGGCGGGACCGAGGACGTCCAGCCCGGCGCCGAAGCCGGCCAGCGAGGCCATCTTGAACGCTTGCAGAGGGTTGACGAGGGTCAAGGAAAAGATGGTCACTGTGCGCAGCCGGGTGGTCAGGGCGGCGCCGATGATGCCCACGTCGGCCAGGAGCGCCAGCGTGAGCCAGATGAAGACGGCGACGCCCACCGCCGAGCCCGTCCTGCGCAGGACCACGGAGACAAGCACGCCGACCGCGAGCATGGCCCAGGCGAGCAGGGCGCTCAGCGCGGCCAGGCGCAGGAACAGGGCGCCGTCGCCCGCCCCACTCATGGCGATCGCGCTGACGCCGAAGCCCACCGCGACGGCCGCGGTCATGGCCAGGGCCAGCCCGATGTACTTGGCGAGGAAGACCTCGGTCCGCGACACAGGTTGAGCGAGCAGGTACCCGAGCATCCCGCGCTCACGCTCGGTGACAATGCACGTGGCCCCCACAGAAAGAGCCATCAGCGGGGTGAGCAGGAGCACCAGGTTGACGAGGCTGGCGGCCGTCCGGCCGAACCCCGCGAACCCGGTCATGCCGGCGCTGGCGCGGGCCAGCGCGGCCAGACCCAGCGCCAGCGCCGCGAACGCGATTGTGAACAGCAGCACCCACTTGTTGGAGAGCGCGTCCCGGAGCTCCTTCAGGGCGAGGGTCGTCAGCAGCCGCGGGCTCACCGGCCAGGCGTCGTCGCGCCGGACCGGCTCGGCCTGTCTACGCATGGCGGTCATGTCGCGTCCCCCGATCCGGCCTTCGAGAGCTCGGCGTCCGCGTCGCCGCCCCGGGCCCGGCGTCTGGGGCGGCGCTCGCCGATGATGGCGCCGTTCTCGAGGGTGAGGACGCGGTCGGCGAGGCGCTCCATCTCCTCGCTGCGGTGCGAGGTGAACAGAAGCGTTTTGCCGGCGTGGTGGAGGCGTTGCAGGCGAGTGAGGACGTCAGCTCGGCCGGCCGCGTCGAGGTTGGACGTGGGCTCGTCGAGCAGGAGCACGGGCGGGTCGGCCAGGAGCGCGATCGCCAGGGCCAGGCGCTGCTTCATCCCTCCCGAGAGCGCACGGATGCGCTTGGCGCGGTGGTCGCCGAGGCCGGCCCGATCGAGAAGACGCTCGGCTTCGGCGCGCCCGGCGCCGCGGATCCGGCGGAAGAAGCGCATAGCGTCGCGGACGCGCATGTCATCGTAAAAGGAGAGCTCCTGCGGGACGTAGCCGATGCGCCGGCGGGCGGCCCGGCCGTCGCGGCGCACGTCGCGGCCGGCGACGGTGATCGTGCCGCGGTAGTCCAGCAGACCCAGGGCGCAGCGCAGGACGGTGGACTTGCCGGCGCCGTTGGGGCCCCAGAGGGCGACGGCCTCGCCGCGCGCCACCTCGAACGAGACGCCGTTGAGGACCCGCGCCCGGCCGAACCGTTTGTGCAAGTCGCGCACGGCGATCACGTCGCGGCCTCCCGCAGGCGGCGTTCGGGGACGGGGAGCATCGCGCCGAAAATCCCCAGACCCAGGGCCAGCAGGCCCGCCCCGGCGGCGACGGCGCTCACCGCGGGCGCCGGCCCACGCGCCAGGACCACGCCGGGAAGCCGCGGCGGGCTCATGAGCGGCGCGTCGTCGGTCAGGAGCGGTCGCGGGCGGACCACCGGCGCGACGCGGGCCGCCGCCTCGACCGCCTGCTGCACCGGGCTGTACAGGAACAGGCGCAGGCGCGAATCGCGGGCCAGCAGGCTCTCGAACAGCGAATCGGCGCGGTAGGGCAGGTCGCCGATCCCGTCGGCGTCGCGGTCGAAGCCGGCGTAGTCGGACCAGAAGTTGCCCCGGCCGGCGACGGTGAACCGGTTGTCACTCAGGTCGCCACCCCCCAAGACGGCGACCTGCTCAGCGTTGTCGACGAAGGCGTTGCCGGTGAAGTCGTTGCGGCGGACGCTGGGCATCAGCGCGACGCCCTGATCGTTGTAGGCGAACACGTTCCGGCGGTAGAGATGGCGCACGTCCACGGCCGAGGGGCTGTTGTCCACCTGCACCCCGACGCGGTTGGCGGCGAAGAGGTTGTCCTCCGCGAGCAGCCCGTCGACGTCCTTGAGCCCGACCCCGAAGCCGCTCGGCCCGCGGTTGGAGACAAAGCGGTTTCGCCGGAGGGTGAGATTCTTCGAGTACATCAGGAACGCGCCGACGGAGTTGTGGGAGAGTGTGTTGTCTTCGAGGACGTTGTCGTCGGAGTACATGAAGTGCAGGCCGTACCGCCCGCGGGTGACGGTGTTGGCGACGATGCGGGTTCGGTCGCTGAACCACATGACGGCGTCGCGCCCGTCGTGGATGGTGTTGCGCTCGATGAGGCAGTCGTCGCTCTGCCAGAGGCGGACGCCGTCGCCGCGCCGGGCGAGGTCGAGGGCCTTGCCGCCGATGACGTTGAACCGCACGGCGGAGCCGGGCGACTCCCGGAGGTAGACGCCGAAGAGAACGTCGGTGAAGACGTTGTGCTCGATGACGGCGCCGGGCGCGCCGGTGGCATTGACGCCGGCGTTCTCGCGGTCGAGGGAGTCCCCGGTGTTGCGGATGGTGAACCCGCGGATGGTGACGTTCGGCGCGGTCACGCGGACCGCGTCGCCGGCGCCCCCGGCGTCGATGATCGCGCCGGGCTCAGCGAGGAGGGTCAGCGGCTTATCGATGACAACGGTCCCCGGGTGGACGCCCGCGGGCACGCGGATGATGTCCCCGGGTGACGCGGCGGCGACGAGGGCGCGGAGATCCGCCGCGCCGGCGCCGGCGGTCAGGGCGAGGGCCGTGATGGGGACAACGAGCCGAATCATGCCGTCCCGGCGGCGCGCATGCGGTCGAACAGGGGTTTGTAGGCGCGCCGGTGCAGAACCAGGGCGATGATGGTCACGACCGACGCGATCGAGGCGAGGATCAGCCCCGGGCCGGGCTCGGCGACGGTGCGGAACTGGCCGATCTCACCCACCCCGAGGACTGGAGGCGTGAAGGGGTCGATGGCGTTCGAGAGCGGGGCGTTTGGGTCGAGGTTCTGGCCGAACGTGCTCAGCCAGTAGTAGAGGTCGAGAAGGAAGAACGGCGGAAAGAGGATCACGGGCGCGGTTAGGAGGGCGGCCCACCGGGTGTGGAGATAGCCGGCGCCCTCGACGAGGAGGACGAGGGCGACGATCATGTAGACGGAGAGGGAGCGCTCGAGCTGGGCAGCCTCGTTGAGCGGGCGCATGCCGATGTAGTGGTTGAGGCCGTCGATCTCTTGAACATCGCCCACCAGGCGGTTGACGTAGGCGGCGACGTGCAGGTCGTTGGGGTATTGCGGCGCCTCGAGGGTCATGCGCCAATAGGGCAGGAAGATGGAGATCAGCAGCAGCACGCGCGCGATGGTGAGGGCCAGCGTGGGGAGGGCGTAACGCACGCGGTGGCGGGCGAGCTCATCGGCCGGGACGCGCGGGCCGAGGATGGCGCTGGACAGCGACGCCATAGGAGGGGCTCCTCGATCGAGTGTCGGGCGCCTCCGGGCCGGAAGAGCCGTCGGCGCGTGTTCGGGTGCAGCGGGATGAATCGGCGCCCGGCGGGAGGCGTCCCGCCGGGGCCGGGGGTCGAAGCAAGGGAGATCAGGACGAGGGCTCGACCATCAGGTAGCCCATCATCTCCAGGTGCAGGGCGGAGCAGAACTCGGAGCAGTAGAACGTGAACGCGCCGTCGGTGTCGGCGTCGAACTCGATGGTCTGGGTCTCGCCCGGCTCGAGCGAGAGGTTGATGTTGTAGGCCGGGACGGCGAAGCCGTGGGTGGCGTCCTGGGCGCGCTCGATGTTGGTCAGATGCCAGATGACGTGGTCGCCCTGGCGGATCTCGACGTGCTCGGGTGTGAAGTGGCTGCGGACGAGGGTCATGAAGATCTCGACGGTGTTCCCGTTGCGCACGATCCGCTCGTCGCCCGCCTTTGGGGCGCCGGGCACGACGGACTGGGTCTCGGGGCTCCAGCCGACCTGCGGGTACACGATCCAGGGCTGGAGCTTGTCGGCCTTGATGATCTGGGCGTAGTGCGGCTCACCGATGCCGATGGGCATGTCGTAGAGGAGCTTGAGCGAGTCGCCAACGTTGTCGATGTCGACGAGTTGGAAATTCTGCGGCAGCAGCGGGCCCGTCGGGAAGAAGCGGTCGATGGACCACTTGTTCATGGAGACGAGGTACTTGCCGTCGGGGCTGACGGTGTCGCCCTCGGCGGCGGCGATGTGACCGACGTTGTAGTGGACGCTGACCTTGCCGACGAGCGTCCAGTCGGGCTCGGCGCTGAGCGGCCCGTACTCCCCGCCGAGCGTCCACCGGGCGACGGCGGGCTCGAGGAACAGCGACGTGTACGCGTAGCCCTTGTCGTCGAACTGGGTGTGCAGGGGCCCGAGGCCCACCTCGATCTGGGCTTCCATGCAGGCGTCGAAGTCCAGGACCGGCACGCCGAACTGATCGGGCGACCAGTTCTTGTCCGCGATCGCCTGCTTGATCTTGTCGATGTCGTAGACGGTGACGTGGGGGTCGAGCTTGCCCGAGACGACGATGTACTGCCCGTTGGGGGAGATGTCCACGCCGTGTGGGCTCTTGGGCTCGGGGATGAAGTAGAGGACGCCCTCGTCGATGAGGGTCTGGAGGGTGATGACCGGGAATCCCTTGACGCGCTCAAACCGGCCGGCCTGGAAGAGGGCCTCGGCCTTCTTGAGGTCGATGACGTGGAGGTAGTCGTTGTCGCGGGCGCTGGCGCCGGCCTCGAAGGGCGGGGCGCCGGACTCGACGCCGCCGGTGGCCAGCTCGGTGTTGAAGGAGTTGCCGAAGATGAAGCCCTCGGACGCGAGCTTGCCGGCGTCGAAGAGGTCCTGCCAGTAGGGCGGCAGCTCCAGGGCGAAGGAGCGCGACTCGTCGATCCGACCCTTGTCACGGTCGAACTTCCAGAGCGTGACCGAGCCGCGATAGGACCGGTTGTACTCGTCCATCGGGGCCCAGTCCCAGCCCAGGGGCGTGGCGTACTGGCCGCCCTCGATGACGTACTCGGTGTTCGGCGTGACCATGGTCCCGCCGTGGTCGTTGATGGTGACCGGGTTCTTGACGATCTGCTTGGTTTCGAAGTCGCGGAGGTCGATGACCGCGACGCGGGCGTTGGCCTTGTCGTTGATGAAGAGCCACTGGCCGTCGTAGTCGCCGGCGGTCTCGGAGAGGGCGGGGTGGTGGGTGTCGGCCCAGCGGACGGGCTTGCCGTCGATGTCGCCCTCTTTGAGGACCTCCTCACCGACGCCGTAGCCCCAGCCCTACCAGGGCTCGGGGGTGAAGACGCCGATGACGCGCAGGAGCCGCATCGAGGGCATGCCGATGACCAGGACCTGCCCCGAGTGCCCGCCTGAAGCGAACATGATGTAGTCGTCGTGGCGGCCGGTGGGCATGAAAGTCTTGGCGGCGGCGACGAGGTCGTCGGGCGTCAGCTTGCGCGCCTCGGCGACGGCGGCGAGGGCGGGGATGCCGGCGCCGTTCGTCGCCGCGGGGGGTGAGCCGTTCGAGGCGGGCGTGGCGTCGGCGGCGTCCTCGTTCTTGGAGCCGCACGACGCGAGCGTCAGGGCGGCCAGGGCGAGGGAGATCGGGAGCAATCGTGCCGGTGTCATGGCTGCGGTCCTTTCCTCAGATCCTGAATCGGAGGGTGGATGGGATGCGGGACTGGAGGCGCGTCTGTGCGCAGGCTCAGCCTGCGGGGAGTTCGACCTCGCCGCGGGCGTGCGCCTGCAGGGCGCGGATGTACGCGATGATCTGGCGGATCTGCGCGTCGTTGAGGGCGGGGTTGCCGCCCTTGGGCGGCATGTCGACGCCGGTGGTGTTGAGCGGGTCGTTGACGCGCCGGCCGACCTTGATGTAGGCCATCACCTCGTCGTCGGTGCGCTCGGCGACGAACTTGCTGTGGGCGATGTCCTTGCCGAGATTCGGCTTGGCCTCGCCGTGCTCGCCGTGGCAGGCGGTGCAGTTGGTGATGAACTGCTGCCGACCCTGCCGGTACAGGTCCGAGGCCACCAGAGCCTCCATCCCACCGGCCTCGCGGACGACGGCGCTCTCGGCGAGTTCGACCTTCGGCGGCGCCGGGGGCTTGGGCTCGGCGATGAGCGCGGCGATGATGATGCCCGGCAGTGTGAGCAGGAACAGAGCGACGAGCATCACGGCGCGGAGGGCGTAGGGATCACGACGGGTTGGATTCGAGCTGTTGGCCATGGCGGGGCCCCTGTCGAGTCGGCCTGACTTGTGGATCAATGTATCTCCAAATCGACTGTACCGCGGCCAGCGATGAAGGACAAGTGGATGTGGAAAGCCACAAATCGGGCGGCCTGCGCCCAGCCCGGGGTCAACCGCGGGGCTGGTCCACCCCCTGTCGAGGGATCAGGTCCGCGATCGAGGTCGACGCGAGGGCGGATTCCAGGTTCGCCGCGGCACGGTCCAGGAGCGTGTGCAGCGGGCACAACCCGGGGCCGTCGCAGCCGCCGAGAGGGCACGATTCGATCCGAGCCACGCCCCCATCCACCGCCGCGACGATGCTCAAGGCAGGGATCTCCCGGCTCGGCTGAGTGAGCGCAAACCCGCCTCCAATACCACGTTGCGCACGTAGAAGGCCCGCCCGGGTGAGTCTGCGGAGGATCTTGGAGAGGTATCCGGTGGGGGCGTCGGTGCGGCGGGCGATCTCGTCAGCGGTCAGCGGCCCGCCGTCGGCCCGCGCCAGCTCGACCACGGCGCGGAGGGCGTACTCGGCGGTTGAGGAAAAGAGAGTCATGGCCGAACTCCGGCGATCCAGCCGAGGATTGCGGATGTGGGTGTCATGATACTACGATCCCCGGCAGTGCGGCGCCCACGCCGCGTTGACGCGGCTCGGCAACGGCCGTATAACGGGACTCAATCGAAACTGAGTCTCAACAACTGCATCGCCCGGGGAGGGTGTCTGGAGCGTCCATGATCGCCTGGCTCAAGCGGATCGGCTGGATCGGATTCGCGTTCTTCACGCTCAAGGGGATCGCCTGGCTGGTGGTGCTGGGCGTCGGGTGGTCGCTGGCGAACTGCGCCGCGTGAGGGGGTCTCGATGAGCACGCCGACAATGGTTCAATCAGAGTCGTTCGCGGATCGGCTCAAGACCGAGACCCGTCCCCAGCACGACGCCGCCGAACGGCATGAGTTGCAGCGGGCGCTGCTCAAGGGCGCGCTGCCCCAGGCCCGGTTCGTGGCGCTGGTCGGGCAGCTGATGCTCGTGCATCGGGCGCTGGCGTCGGCGATCCGCGGGGCGCTGGAGTCAGACCCGATCCTGGCGGCGATGTGGCGCGAGGCGTACGACCAATCGCCGCGGATGGCGCGGGATCTGGCGCACTTCGGCGTCGACCCGGACGGGGTGACGCCGACGCCGGCGACCACCGCGTTCATCGACCGGATCGGCCAATGGGCGGGCGCGGCGCCCGCGTCGCTCCTCGGCCCGCTGTACGTCCTGGAGGGGAGCACAAACGGCGCCCGGTACATCGCGCGGGCGGCGCGCCAGGCGTACCCCGTCGGCGCGGACGACGCCGGCGTCACGCACCTGGATCCCTACGGCGAACGCCAGCCGGAGGAGTGGGCCGACTTCCGGGCCCGTCTGAACGCGCTGGATCTGGACGAGGCGACGCAGCGGGCCATCGTCGACGCCGCCCGCGAGACGTTCAATGCGATCGGCGCGATCGGGGACGACGTGCTGACGGCGCGCGCCGGTTCGACTCTGTTCGACTGATTGCTCAGGCGTCACCCGGGACGGGGACAGCCGGTGGAACGGCCGTCTCGGCCGTTTTCTATGTCAACCACGACGGGCGAGACGCCCGTCCCAC
>RFGI01000161.1 GCA_003696725.1 Planctomycetota bacterium
CTCGGGGCACGACCCGCGCACCGAGAGCCCCTGGAGTTCGTACCCGCAGTTCAGGCACGGCAGCGAGCCGCTCAGCTCGAGGTCGAGTGGCGGATCGGGCTGCGGGGCGTCGTCGGCGCCGGGTGGGTCGACCATCCGGGCCGAGAGTCTACACCCCCCCGGCGAGGCGGCGGGGCGCGGAACCCGCCCCGGACAGCGCCCGTATACTCCGCCGCCCATGCTTGACGTCATCGACCGACTGCGGGCCAACATCGCCGGCGTCTTCCTCGGCGACCCGGCGGCGGTCGACCGGGTGATCGCGTGCCTCTTGGCGCGGGGGCACGTCCTGATCGAGGACGTCCCGGGGGTCGGCAAGACGATCCTCGCCACGGCCCTGGCGCGGAGCGTGGACTGCTCGTTCAACCGGATCCAGCTGACGCCGGACCTCCTGCCGGGCGACGTGCTGGGGGTTTCGATCTACAACCGGCAGACGGAGCGGTTCGAGTTCAAGCCGGGCCCGATCTTCGCGAACATCGTCCTCGCCGACGAGATCAACCGGGCGTCGCCCAAGACCCAGTCGGCGCTCCTGGAGGCGATGAACGAGGCGACCGTCTCCAGCGACGGCGTGATCCGCCGGCTCGAGCCGCCCTTCATGGTCGTCGCGACGCAGAACCCCGCGGACTTCGAGGGCGCCTACCCCCTGCCCGAGAGCCAGCTCGACCGGTTCCTCATGCGGCTGGGGCTCGGGTACCCGACGCCCGAGCGCGAGGCGGAGGTCCTGGACCTGCGGCCCGCGGGCGCGGTGCAGGACCTGGCGCCGGCGATCTCCCGCCAGGAGGTGCTGGCGCTTCAGGACGCGACCGACGCCGTCCGGCTTGACCCGAGCCTCGCCGAGTACATCGTGTCCTTCGCCCGGGCCACCCGCGAGCACGAGGAGCTGCGCATCGGGCTCTCGCCGCGCGGCGCCCTGGCGCTGGCCCAGGCGGCGCGGGCCACCGCCGTGATGGACGGCCGGGACTACTGCATCCCCGAGGACATCACGTCCAATGTGCGGTCGGTGTGCGCCCACCGGCTCTTGCCGTCGGCGCCCGTCGGCGCGGGCCGGTACGCCGCCGCCGACCGGGTGATCGAGGACATCCTCGAGTGCGTCGAGGCGCCGGGGTAGGTACAGTCCTCGGGCCATGCCCCGACTCGTGCGCCACGACCTGACCGGCCCCATCAAGATCGAGCCGCAGGACAAGCCCGTCTTCATCTGCGGCTGCGGGCTGACCAGGAACTTCCCGTTCTGCGACGGCTCGCACAAGGCGTGCAAGGCCGAGCGGCCCGATCGGCTGTACGTATACGACGCCGACACGCAAACGGTCGTCGAGGAGCGTCCGGACGGGCCAAGTTGAGCGGGGCCGGCGCCGGCCGAGCGCTCAGGCCGGGCTCGCGAGGCTCTGGAACTCCCGCAGGCGGTCGTCGAGCTCCTCCTTCGAGAGGCTCGCCAGCCGATCGAGGCTGAACGATTCTAGGGTGAACGACGCGATCACCGTGCCCCGCGTCAGCCCCGCGCGGAGCATGTCGAACGTGACGGGGTCGCCGCCGAAACGCTCGTCGGCGTGCGTCGCGGCGACGTGGCCCATCATCCCGCCGGCGAAGCTATCACCCGCCCCGGTCGGGTCCACGACGGTCTCGGCCGGGTACGCCGGCAGCGCCGCGATCCCCTCGCGGTGGACCATCACGCACCCGTGCTCGCCCTTCTTGATGACGGCGAACGACGGGCCCATCTCCAGGATCGCCCGCCCGGCGCTGATCGGGTTGCGCTTGCCGGTCAGTTGCAGCGCCTCCTGATCGTTCAGGACCAGCCCGTCGATCTCTCTGAGGAGGGCCTCCAGGTCCGCCCGGGCCGTGTCGATCCACAGGTCCATGGTGTCGGCGACGGCGATCGCCCGCTGCGGGAACCCCTCCAGGAGCTCACGCTGGACCGCCGGGTGCGTGTTGGCCAGGAACACGTACCGCGAGTCGCGGTACGCCTCGGGCGTCGCGGGGGGCGGCTCGGCCAGGACGCCCAGCTCCGTAAAGAGCGTCTCGCGGACGTTCATGTCGTCCAGGTAGCGCCCGCCCCAGGCGAAGGTCGTGCTGGCGGGGCGCTGCTCCATCCCCACCACGCACACGTTGGGGAACCGGGCGAGTGTTGATCGGTGGTGATCGCCGAAGTCCCCCCCCACCGCCGCGACCATGCGCACCGGCGCGAAGAAAGACGCCGCCGCGGCGAAGTAGGTCGCGCTGCCGCCCAGGACCCGCTCGGCCCGGCCGGTGGGCGTCTCGACCGTGTCGATCCCGATGGTCCCCGTCACGATCAGCGGCATGGCTGGAGTGTACCGCGCGGTTGGCGTGCGTCGGCGCACGCGCGGCGAGCGGGCGGCCGACGCCGTCGCGTGACCGTCACACGCGGACCGCGGCGGCGTGCTCGACGGCGTTGCGGAAGAACCGCAGGCCCGGCGCCGGGCCGGCCAAGCACGACCGGTCCAGCCGCGTCCACGACGGGTGCTGGCGCCAGTCGGCGAAGCGCTCCGGGTGCGGCATCAGCCCGAGGACCAGCCCCGTCGGGTCGCAGATCCCGGCGATCGCGCGCGCCGAGCCGTTGGCGTTCTCGACGTACCGCACCGCGACCTGCCCGCCCTCGTCAAGCGCGTCGAGCGCGCCGGCGTCGGCGACGAATCGCCCCTCGCCGTGCGCGATGGGGAGGACCGCCGACGCTCCGTCGAGATCCTCCAGCCCGCGCGTCCAGACGCACGCGCTCGGCGGGTATTCGACGCGCAGCCAGGCGTCGATGAACCGCGCGCCGATGTTCTCGGCAAGGGCGACCGTGGGGGTGGGCGCCTCGGTTCGCCCGGCGCCCGCCGCGCCGATCGGTCCGGGCAGGAGCCCCGCCTGGGTCAGGACCTGGAACCCGTTGCACACGCCGATGACCGGGACACCCCGCGCCACCGCGGCGGCCAGCGGGCCGAAGAGACGCTCGCGGACCTTCATCGCCAGGACCCGGCCCGAGGCGATGTCGTCGCCGTAACTGAACCCCCCGGGGAAGCCGATCAGGTCCGCGTCGTCGAGGCGCGCGGGCTCGGCGATCAGGCGGTCGATATGAACCAGCGACGGGCGGGCGCCGGCGGCTTCGAACGCGCGCGCCAGCTCCGCGTCGCAGTTCGTCCCCGCAGTGCGGATGATCAGAGCCAGAGGGCCGGCGGGCATGAACGGATCGTAGCGGCGGGCCGTATTCAATCCACGCTCGCGAGGGTGTCCGAGAGGGACAGCATCCGGTCCAGGGCCGTCAGGGCGCGCTCGCGGGCCTCGGTGTGGACGCGCACGCGGTTGACCACCCTGCCCTGGGCGAGGTTGTCCAGCGCCCACAAGAGGTGCGGCTCGTCGATGCGGTACATGGTCGTGCACAGGCACTGGCAGTCCGAGAGGATGCGGACGTCCACGCCGCGCTGCCGCGCCTCGCGGGCCAGGCGGTTGACGAGATGGACCTCGGTCCCGATCGCCCACGCCGAGCCGGGCTCGGCGTCGCGGATCGTGCGGATGATGAACTCGGTCGAGCCGGTGAGGTCCGCGCGGTCGACGACCTCTTTGCAGCACTCGGGGTGGACGAGCAGGCGCCGGTCGGGCTCCGCGGCGCGCAGGGCGTCGCAATGCTCCGGGCGGAAGAGCTTGTGCACCGAGCAGTGCCCGGCCCAGAGGATCACCCGGCTGCGGGCCAGGTCCCGCGGCGTCAGCGCGCCCAGCGGGGCGCCGGCGGTGACGGCCCTGGGGTCGAAGACGCACGTCTGGGCGTCCACATCGAGCCCCATAGCCGCGGCGGTGTTGCGCCCGAGGTGCTGATCGGGGATGAAGAGGATCTTCACGTCGCCGGCCGCGTCGCCCAGGGCGCCGCCCGCGAAGGCCCACTCGAAGACCCGGCGGGCGTTGGACGAGGTGCAGACCGCCCCGCCGTGCTCCCCGACGAACGCCTTGATGGCCGCCGACGAGTTCATGTAGGTGATCGGCACGACGCGGCCCGTGAACCCCTCACCGGCGAGGGCCTCGCCGATGGCGTCCCAGGCGTCGCAGACGTCGTCGTGGTCGGCCATGTCGGCCATGGAGCACCCCGCCGAGAGGTCCGGCAGGATCACGTCCACGTCCTCGGGCGTGAGGATGTCGGCGGACTCGGCCATGAAGTGAACGCCCGCGAAGACGACGAAGCGGGCGCCGCGCTGGCGCACGCGCTCGGCGGCGAGCTGCGAGAGTTTGAAGGAATCGCCGGTGAAGTCCGCGTGGCGGATCACCTCGTCGGCCTGGTAGTGGTGCCCGAGGATCACCAGCGCGTCGCCGAGCTCGGCCCGTCGGGCCTCGACGGCGGCGTCCAGCTCCGGGCCGGTCAGGCGGAGATAGCGCTGCGGGAGGGCGGGTTGCCAGTGCGTGAGTTTCATCGCGGCCGCGCGGGTCCGGTGCGGGGCGCCGGCGCTCGCCGGGCCGACTCGTCTCCCGCGTCCGATTGTACGCGCGGGGTCCGGGCCGGGTGGGGGCCCGCGAGCCTCACGCGGCGATCGCGGCGGGGCGATCGGCCGACGCCGCGGTCGGCGCGGACTCGGCCAGCGGCCGGTCGTACTGCACGGCGACGGCCTGGTGGTGGAAGTCGATCGGGACCACGCGGACGACCCTCGCCGGGAGCAGGCTCCCCGTCGTGACCACGCCCTGAGCATCCCAGGCCACGGCGACGCGGACGCGCTCGCCCGCGCGCAGGCGGTCGGCGCCGGCCACCCGGATCAGGGCGCCCCCGGCGCTGATGTTGGTGGTCTCGCCGGCCCCGGCCCGGACCTCACCGGCCCGCTGGACCTTGCAGGGGCGGACGAACGGTCGGCGGGGGTGCCGGCGGCGATCGGCGCCGGTGGGCAGGGTCTCGGTCGCGTCGGCGGTCGGGGTCGCTCGGGCCATGGCGGGGCTCCTTCCCAACCGCCACTATCGGACACACGCCGGCCTCTGTTTAGAGGGTCGGCGCGCGATCGCCGCGATCCCCCGACCTCAGGGCGTACATCGCCACGGCGCCGGCGACGGCGACGTTGAGGCTGTCGGCCCCGACCATCTCACCCAGCCGAACCCGCGCCGACGCCGCGTCCAGCGCCGCGCCGGACAGGCCCGGGCCCTCGGCGCCGAGCATCAGCGCCACCCGGCCCGGCGCCCCCCCGCGGGCGAGCCACTCGCGGATCGGCGTCGCGTCGGGGGCCGGCGTCAGCGCCACCACCTCGAACCCGGCCTCGCGCAGCGTCCGCGCGCCCTCGGGGGCGTCGGCGCACCGCGCAAACGGCAGCGTGAGCGTCGTCCCGATGGAGACGCGGGTCGCCTTGCGGTAGAGCGGGTCGGCGCACCGGCGGGTGAGCAGGACGCCCCCCGCGCCGAACGCCGCCGCCGAGCGAAACAGCCCGCCGATGTTGTCGTGGTTGGTCAGGTCTTCGAGCAGGAGGACGACAGCGGTGGTGTTGTCACCGATCGATCGCAACAGATCGTCGGCGCTGCGCTGGGCCGGGCGCCGGCCCGCGGCGAGCACGCCCCGGTGCAGGTGGAAGCCCACGACGGCCTCGAACACGCCCCGCGGCGCGACGTACACCGGGACGCCCGGATCGAGCCGACGCAGCGCCGGCGCCAGGGGCGCCAGCCGCGGCTCGGCGACGAACACCGCGACGGTGTCGAACGGGGACTCGTCGATCAATCGGCGCACGACGAGATCGCCCTCGGCGATGAACACACCCCGCTGGCCCAGGGCGTCGCGGTCGCGCACGTTGCCGAAGACCGCGACGCGCGGGTCGTCGATCGTCTCGATGCGGATCGGCGCCGGTGCGGCGGGCGGTGGCTCATCATCGGGCGGGCTCGTAGGATGACCCGTCATGATGCGATCAATCCTCGGCGTGGCGGCAGCGGCGGGCGCGGTGGCGGCGGCATTGGCGGTCGGCTGCAAGGAGAAGCCGCCGCAGACACAGTACGTCGATTCAGCAGGCTCATCGCCCGCCGAAGGGGCCCCGGCGGCTCCATCGGACCCGGCGAGCACGGTCCCGGCGCCGCCGGCGGGCTCGTCGTCGGTTTCGGCCGACGGCGCGGTCACCGTCGCTGGAATCACGCTGACGCCGCCCGATGGGTGGGCCGCGCAGCCGCCGAGCCGTTCGATGCGCGCGGCGCAGTACGACGCCGGCGGGGTCGAGGTCGTGGTCTTCTACTTCGGCCCGGGCCAGGGCGGGACCGCGGAGCAGAACCTGGCGCGGTGGGCGTCGCAGGTGTTGGGTGAGGACGGCGCCCCGGCCGAGCCATCGACGGGGCACGTCGACGTGGGCTCGCTGCACATCTCGACGATCGAGTCGACCGGCGTGTACCAGTCGGGCATGCCGGGCGCGGCGCCGACGCCCCTCGAGGGGACGACGCTCATCGGCGCGGTGATCGAGGGCGCCCCGGGCGGGAGCGTCTTCGTGCGCGCGGTCGGCCCGGCCGGCGCCGTCGCACCGCAGCGCGACGCGATCCTGGCGTTCGTGCGCAGCGCGGCGCCGGCGCCGTGAGCGAGCCCGCGCCCGACCGCTACGACCTCTACGAGCGGGCGGCGCAGTCGCCTGACATGCAGGCCCGGTTCCTCCGCGCCCTGCACGAGGCGCCGGCGGGCGAACCCGTCACCCTCGGCGAGGACTTCTGCGGGACCGGCGCCGTGGCCCGGGCGTTCCTGGCGCTTGACCCACGGCACCGGGCCGTGTGCGTGGACCGCGACCCGGAGCCGCTGGAGCGCCTGCGCCGGCTGGCGGGGGACGAGCCGCGGCTGGCGGTTGTCCGGGGCGACGCGGCCGAGGCCGACGCGCCGGCCGGGATCATCGCGGCGCTAAATTTCTCGATCGGCGAGCGCCGCACGCGCGAGGACCTGCTCGCGTACCTCCGGGCCGCGCGGTCCCGGCTCGTCGAGCAGGCCGGCGCCCCGGGCGTCATGGTCCTCGACGTCTACGGCGGGACGGACGCCTTTGTGACCGGCGAGTCCGAGGTCGAACTGCGCGACGGCGTGCGGTACGTCTGGGAGCAGCGCCACGCCGACCCGCTCACCGGCATGGTCGAGAACGCGATGCACTTCCTGCCCGCCGAGGGGCCCGAGCTGCGCGACGCGTTCGTCTACCACTGGCGGCTGTGGTCGGTCCCGGAGCTGGCCGACGCCCTGGCCGAGGCCGGGTTCGCGCGCCTGGCGGTCTACGATCGCTTCGGCGACTGCATCGACGACGCCGGCCGCGTGTACCCCTGGCCTGTCACCAACCCGGACGAACTGGATGAGAACTTCGTGGTCTACATCGCGGCGTGGACGAGGTAGCGCGGGGGCGGCGCGGTGACCTTCCTGAACCCCCTGGCGGGGATCGTCGCGGGCGCGATCGCCGGCCCGGTCCTGATCCTGCTCTATTTCCTGAAGCTCCGCCGGCGCCCGGTGCGTGTCAGCAGCACGCTGCTGTGGGAGCGCGCGGTCGAGGATCTGCAGGTCAACGAGCCGTTCCGCTGGCTGCGCCCCTCGTGGCTGCTGTTCATCCAGATGCTGGCGCTGGCGAGCCTGTGCCTGGCGCTGGCGCGGCCGGCGCTGGACGCGGGCGAGGCGCCGCCCGATCGCGCCGTCCTGCTGATCGACGCGTCGGCATCGATGAACGCGCGCGACGCCGACGGCGGGCGCCCGCGCTTCGACGAGGCCCGGGCCCGAGCCCGCGAGGTGGTCAACCGCCTGGCCGAGGTGGGCGGGTCGGCGTTCGAGGGCGCCGTCATCGCCGTCGCCGCCGAGCCCCGCGCTCTGACCGGGCTGACGCCCGCCGCCGCCGACCTGCGCGCCGCGATCGATTCGGTCGAGCCGACGGATCAGCCGGGCGATCTCGCGGCGGCGCTGCGGCTGGCGCGCTCGCTGACGCAGCGCGCGGCCGAAGCGCCCGGCGACACCCGGTTCATCGTCATCGGCGACGGCGGCGCGGGGCCCGTCGAGGCGCCCGCGCAAGGCGTGCGGTTCATCCGCGTCGGGCCGGCGCCCGACCAACCAAAGGACAACGTCGGGGTGGCGGCCCTGGCCGTGCGCCGCGACCTGGACGACGCCTCGACCGTGCGGGTCTTTGCGCGCCTGGTCAACGCCGCGCCCGAGCCTGTGCGGACCGCGGTCACCCTGCTGATGGACGGCTCGGCGATCGAGACCCGCACCGTCACGATCCCCGGATCGAACGACGACGGGCCGGGCGAGTCGGCCGTGACGTTCGAGTTCGCCGACGCCCCGTCGGGCGAGCCGCGACTGGCGACGGTCTTCGTCGAGCGTGACGACGCCCTGGCGGCGGACAACGCGGCGTCGGCGCGGCTCGAGCCGGCGCTCCCCCCGCGCGTCCTGATCGTCGTCCCACCGGAGATGACCGACGCGCAGCGCCTCGCGGTGAGCCTCCTGGCCGGGGCGCCCGCGGCGGTGGGCTCGACGGTCGTGGACACGATCGACTCGGCCGGGTTCGACGCGGCGCTGGGGGCGCCCGAGTCGCTGGCGCGGTACGACCTGATCATCCTCGCCGGGACGCGCGTCGCCGAGCGCCCGCCGATCCCCACGATCGAGTTCGGCGCCGGCGTCGGCGACGCCGAGCCGCGCGTTTCCGCCGGCCCCCTCCGGGCCGCGTCCTGGCGCCGATCGCACCCGCTCTTGCGGCAGGTGGCGTTGGACGGGCTGGTCGTCGCCCAAGCCGTGTCGCTGGCGCTGCCCGAGACCGGGACGCCGGGCGTCACGGCCGAGGAGGTCGCCGCGGGCCCCGACGGGCCGCTGATTGTCGAGCTCAACGACCGCGGGGTGCGGCGGGCGCTCGTCGCGTTCGACCTCGCCCAGAGCAACTGGCCCACCCAGCCGGGCTTTGTGATCTTCATGGTCAACGCCATCGAGCGGCTGACCCGCCTGATCGGGGAGGCCACCGCGACGGCCTACACCACGACCGAGCCGGTGACGGTGCGCCCCGCGCCGGGGGCGCCGAGCGTGCGAGTGCGCGGGCCGATCGAGTTCTCGCGCCCCGTCGCCCGGGGCGCGGCCGGGGTCGAGCTGGGCGTCCTGCCCCGGGCCGGGGCGTACACCGTCGAGGGCGCAGCCGAGGGCGACCGGCTGATCCCCGTGAACCTGGTCAGCGCCGCCGAGAGCGCGATCGCCACGGCCGACGCGCTGGACCTGGCCGGCGGCCCGGCGTCCACGGCGGGCGTGGGCGTCGCGGCGCCCAGGGAGATCTGGCGCTGGTTCGCGCTGGCCGGGTTCGTGCTCCTGACCGTCGAGTGGCTGCTGTACGCGTGGCGGATGCGCGTCTGAGCCGGTACCGTCCCGCCCATGACCACCGGCTCCAGGGCGTGGATCGCCGCGGCGATCCTCTTCGGTTCGCGGGCCTCGGCGCCGGCGCTGGCCCAAGAGGATGCGCCGGACGACTGGCGCGACGACCCTCGGGCGCAGCTGCGCGTCATCGTTGAGCCGTACGCGGTCGTCGGGTTCAGCGCGGACTTCGATTCCGGCGGGGACATCGCCGTGCGCCGATCGGGCTGGCGTCTGTCGCTGCGGCAGCCCGTGAGCCGGCGCTGGACCGTGGCGCTGGACCTCGAGAACGAGTACTCGTTCGCGGACTACACCCTCCCGCCGGGGCTGGGCGGGGGCGACCCCGTGGACCTGCTGACCACGGTGCGGCTGCTGCCGAGCCTGACGTACCGCGTCAATCGGCGGTGGACCGCGACGGCGACCGGGCGGTTCGAGGTGACGGGCGAGTCCGGCGCCGACCTCGGCGGGTCGGTCCTGGGCGGCGTGTTCCTCACGGCCAGGCACAAGGTCAGCGACCGGCTGACCGTGGGCTTCGGCGTCGGGGTCATGCAGCAGCTGGAGGACACGGTGCAGGTGTTCCCCACGCCGCAACTGGACTGGCGCCCGAACGACCGCGTCCGGGTCTACACCGACCACCTGGGGCTGAACCTGGAGCGGACCCTGGCCGGCCCGTGGTTCGTGACGGTCCGGGCGCGATACCAGCCGCGGGAATACCGGCTCGACGACGGCGCCGGCAGCCTGCTGGCCGACGGGGTGCTGCGCGACGACAGCGTCCTGCTCGGGGTCGAGCTGGGCTGGCGCCCCAGGCCCGGCGTCGAGGCGGGGCTCGAGGCCGGCGTCATCGCGTTCCAACAACTCGAGGTGCTCGACCCCACCGGCGAGGAGGTCTTCGACGACAACGCCGACCCGACCGGGTTCATCGCCGCCCGGCTTCGTTTACGCTTCTAGCGACGCGGGCGTCGCGTCCGCCCAGTGATGCGAGAGGGTCCGGGCATGACAAAGCCGGGCGGGGTCGATCGGCGCGCGTTCCTCGGCGCCGCGGCGGGGACGCTGGTTCTGCCGAGCGCGGCCGCGGCGCAGCCGCTGACGCGATCGCGCCGCGCGAAGAACCTGATCTTCCTGTGCGTCGACGGCATGAGCGTCGGGGCGCTGGCGATCGGCGATCACGTGCGCCGGGCCCGCGACGGCCGGGGCAGCGCATGGCTCGAGTGGTCGCGCCAGCCGCACGCCCGCGGCGCGCTGGTCGCGACGGCGCCGGCGTCGGGCGTCGTGACGGACTCGGCCGCGGCGGC
>RFGI01000162.1 GCA_003696725.1 Planctomycetota bacterium
GCCCACGACGCGCTCCACCTCGTCCAGCGAGGTCTCGCCCCGGGCCACCATCTGGAGCCCGGACTGCAGGAGCGTCGTGAAGAGGTCCTGCTCGATGATCTTCTTCATCGTGGCGATCGTCGGGTTGTTCAGGACCGCGTCGCGCAGCTCGTCGTTGAACGACAAGAGTTCGAAGAGCGCCTTGCGCCCGCGGTAGCCCGTCCGCAGGCACCGAGCGCAGCCGGTGGCGGCGTAGATCTGGTCGGCGCCGTTGAGGTACCGCCCGAGGCGCATGGCCTGGCCCGGCGTGACCCGCACGGGCCGCTTGCACGAGTCGCACAGCCGGCGGACCAGCCGCTGCGCCAGCACCAGGTCCAAGGCGTTGGCGACCAGGTGTCGCTCGACATTCAGGTCCAGCAGGCGGAACACGGCGCCCATCGTGTCCTTGGCGTGCACGGTGCTGAAGACCAGGTGCCCGGTCATGGCGGCCTGCATCGCGACCTGGGCCGTCTCCTCGTCGCGGATCTCGCCGACGAAGATCACGTCCGGGTCCTGCCGGAGCACGGACCTCAGCAGGGCGCCGAACGTGTTGCCCCGGTCCAGGTCCGCGGGGATCTGGGTGACGCCCTCCAGTCGGTACTCGACCGGGTCCTCGATGGTGACGACGTTGCGCCGCTCGCGGTCGATCTCGCGCAGGCCCTGGTACAGCGTGGTCGTCTTGCCCGAGCCCGTCGGCCCGCACACCAGCATCATGCCCTGGTTCTTGTGCACCGTTTTGCGCACGCGGTCGACCATGTACCGCGGCATGCCGATCTCGAAGAGGCTCGTCGGCGCGTCGCGCAGGTCCAACACCCGCAGCACCAGCTTCTGCCCGTGCACCGACGGCGTAAACGACGCGCGGTAGTCCACCCGCCGCGAGGTGAATCGCGCCGAGAAGTGCCCGTCGAGCACCGCGTCGCGCGGCGCCGTCTTGAGCTGGCACGCCGTGCGGAACAGCGCCAGCACGCGCTCCCCGACGCCCGGGGGCATCTGCGTGAGGGTGACCATCTGCCCGTCGGAGCGGACGCGCACGCGGGTGTGCTCGCCGCGCGGCTCGATATGGATGTCGGTGGCATGGGACTTGGACGCGGCCAGCAGGATCATCCGCGCCGCCAGGGCGCCGGCCCCCTCGCCGCTGAGCGCCGCGGACTCGCGCCCGTCGGCGTCGATGAGCCGGACGCGCTCTTCGCGCTCCTCCTTGGGCGGGAGGTTGCGGATCACCGACGCCAGCTCCTTGGCCCACGGGGGCGCGCCGCCGCTGGGTCGGCCGGCCGACGACGCGCCGGGCGCTCGCGCCCGCCCGCCGTTGGTCCTCGCGGGGTCGGCGGGTCGGGGCTTTGGCGCGCGCCCGCCGGACGCCGCCCCCTTGGCCACCACACGGAAGGCGTGACCCCCGACGGCCACCACGTCGCCCGGCTTGAGCACCGCGACCTCCACCCGCTCCTCGTTGACCTTTGTCCCGTTGCGGCTGCCCAGGTCGCGCACGCGGAACCCGCCGTCGCACGGCTCGATCACGCAGTGGAACCGGCTGGCCAGATCGTCACGGATTGGGATGTCGTTGTCCGGGTGCCGGCCGATCGCGATGGGCCGGTCCCCCAGCGTCGCCGGTGGGGCGTCGATCCCCCCGACCGGCTTGAGCAGGAACGTCGGCATACGGGTCGGCTCCGCGCGGGCCTCATGGCCGGCGGGAGAGTGTACCCGCCCCCGGAAGGGCCGGGCTGACCTTCGATCCTGACCGACCCCGGCGCTGACCCGGCCGGGGGCCCCTCACCGTCGGCGACGGCGCAGCAGCGCGAGCCCCGCGACGCCCAGCAGCCCCGTCGCGCCGGGAGTCGGGACCAGAACGGCCGTGAACAAGAAATCGCGCGTCGCGCTCGGGTTCTCGGCGCCGAGGATCTCGATCCACCCCCACCCCGACAGCCCCGCGAACCCGCGGTGCCCGAGGTCGTTGTCCTCGTCGCCGAAGCGGAACGTCGAGCCGGGCGTGCCCAGGCCCGTGGTTTCCTTGTCGAAGATGCTGACGACGGTCGCGTCAGGCAGCGTGATCGTGCCGGTGTTCGAGCCGGTCGGGGCGATCACGATCAGGTCGTCGTCGCCGGGCGCCAGCCCCACGCCGACGCTGAACGTGAAGTCGATCTGGTAGAACCCCAGGAAGGAGTCGGCTGCGTAACCCGTCCCGACGTCCCGCCCGCCGAACCCCGTGCCGAAGATGTGCAGCGACGACCCGTCATACGTCATCAGCATGTTCGTGCCGGGCTCGTCGAAACTGATCGTGAACACGTCGTTCCCGGCCGTCACGTCGGAGAGCTCGTCCCAGCGGATGCCGTAGGGCGGCGGATCCTGATTCGCGTCCGGGTGGTTCGAGAGCCGGTATGTGCCGGTCTGAATCGTCGCGGCGCCCGCGGACACCACGATCGCCCCAGCCGCAGCCGCGACACACACCGCGCACAGTTTGCATGACAGCATGATCTTCCCTCGTTCGCTCCCCGCACTCGAGCTAAAACCCCCGCCCGAGCGCGGCGTGTCCTCTCGTGTCCCATACTGACAACTCCAGCGTCTCGAAACAAGACATTTCCCTGTGGTCACGGGACATTCGTCCTACGCCCAATTCGGGTTGTTTACCCTGTTATATCCACTAAGCCTCGCACGGACAGCGGCTTGCACCGTCCTACCGACCTTTGGCCCGGCCACCGCGGGCCAGTGATCCGGATCGAGCATTCGGCCGATGCGGCCCGGTCGGTGGCATGGAGCGCACCTCATGGATCTCAGCCCGGGCATGCTCTTTTCGAGCCTGATCATCAGCCTGGTCGGGCTCGGCCTGTTCCTCTATGGCAAAAAGTCCGGGAATCTGAAGTGCCTAGGCGGGGGGATCGCCCTGTCTGTGGCGCCGTATTTCGCCCCCAGCGTTGCGGTGATGTGGATGATCGCCGTCGGCGTCACCGCCGGGCTCTATGGACTGGCGAAGTGGGCCTAGGTTCTGTTTGGCGGGTCAGTGGGACGGGC
>RFGI01000031.1 GCA_003696725.1 Planctomycetota bacterium
GCCCCTCTTCACCGAGTTCCTCGAGCACCCGGCGCTTGCCGATCTGCGCGGCCTCGACCTCGACACGATGACGCCGATGCAGGCGTTCGACGCCCTCCGCGCCCTCAAGCGGCGGCTCGACGACGCGCCGGCGTGAGCCCCGCGGGCCGGGGCCGACCGCTACACTCGACGCCATGCTCGACGCCGATTTTCTCACACAGACGTTCGACGCCGCCCTGCCCTACGCCGAGTACGTCGCCACCGGCACACCCGACCAGCAGTCCGCGTGGGCCGACATCTACGCCCAGGCCGACCTGACGGACGACCAGCGCAAGGTCATCGGCGGCTTCACCCGCGAGATGAACATCCTCGTCTCCAGCGGCGTCTGGTGCGGCGACTGCGTGCAGCAATGCCCGCTCATCCAGCGGATCGCCGAGGCCAACCCCGACCGCGTCCACCTCCGCTTTGTCGACCGTGATGAGCACGCCGATTTCGCCGAGCGGATCAAGATCTGCGGCGGGACGCGCGTGCCGATGGCCGTCCTGACGGCCGAGGACTTCGAGTTCTGCGCCCTGGCCGGCGACCGCACCCTGACGCGCTATCGGGCCATGGCCGAGCGGCAGCTTGGCCCGGCGTGCCCGCTGCCCGGCGCCCCGGTCCCGACGGAGGAGCTGCGCGCCACACTCGCCGACTGGCTCAACGAGATCGAACGCGTGCAGCTGTTGCTGCGCCTCTCGACACGCCTGCGGCAAAAGCACGGCGACTGATCAGTCCGCCGTCGGCTCAGGCCTCGGCCCGTACGCCGGGCGCCACATCAACACGAGCCGCCGCGGGTCCAGCTCGACACGCACGGGACGGCCCCCGCCCGTGGCGACGTCGATCGAGTGCCGCGCGTCGGCCAGCGCGATGGTGCGGGTGATCCGCTCGCCCGTGTCGAGCTCGATGCCGATCTCCAGATCGATCGTGAAGGGCTCGCCGCCCTGCGTCTGGGCGATCTCCAGATGGACGCCGCGCGTCCCGTCCGGATCCCGCGTGGCCCACCAATCGAGGTCAAGGACCGGGGCGCCGGCCCGATCGAGCCACTGCGCGAAGAACTCGGCCAGGCCCGGATCGTCCGAGGCGCGGAGGAAGAACGCCCGAAGATCGGCGAGCGAGACGGCGCCGCCCCGCCGCTGCTGGATGATGTCGCGCAGGACGCCGAAGAACACGCGGTCCCCCACGCGATGGCGCAGCATGTGATAGACCCACATGCCTTTCGAGTCCGACAGGTTGTGATCCCACCGATCGTCGGCGAGCTCGGAGAGCGGCTTGTCGCCCCCCTGACGCCAGATGTGAAAATACCCCGCTGCGGATTGGAGCGAGTTGTACCCGCTGCGCGAGAACTCCAGGAACCGGGCCGTCGCGTCGTCACCCTCGGTGGTTTCCAGCGCGATCAACACCCCGAGCTGCGCCAGCGCCTCGCTCACCATCAGGCCGGCCTCGCCCTCGGCGCTGATCAGGTTCCCCCACCACGCGTGGGACGCTTCATGGGCCCACAGCGGGGTGTTGCCGTGGTCATAGCCGAAGGCGCTGGCCCGGGCGACGATAAACGTCTGCTGCGACGCGGCGTACCAGCCCTTGATGTCGTCCGGGGCCTCGGCGATCCCGTACGAGGGGTACGGGAACGGGCCCAGCCGGGATTCGAGCGCCGCGATCACCCGGGCCATGCGCTCGGCGAGCGTGGGAGCGTCCATCCCGGCGTCGCTGAGCCGGTACACCAGCGCCGGCC
>RFGI01000163.1 GCA_003696725.1 Planctomycetota bacterium
CGTCACACACGCCACCACCGCCGAGACGGCGGCATCACCCGCCAGCCCCGCGCCGCCGGGGAACAGGGCGAACGCGACGGGCAGCGCGATCGCGTCGACCACGAACACCACGGCGGCGGTCCGCAGCACGATCGTCGCCGCGCCGACATCGGGGCTGGGCGCGTCCGGCTGGTTATCGCGATTCGTGATCCGGGGAGGCATCACCATCAAGTGCGGCCCGCCGCGAGTCGGCGTTTACCCGTAAGGGTGATTGCGGGACGCCCGGCGATACGCCCGGACCCGCGGACGAGGGGAACCGCCCGAGACGAGCACCCAGATGCTGGCCCGGGCGTTCGGCCTGACGCCGGCGTTCGAGGTCAACCGGACGGCGAGACGGATCCGTCCTCGTCCTCGTGCGAGTGCGCCTCGCCGGACCGGTCGGCCGCCGGGGCGCCGGTCAGGCCCGGGCTCGGGGCGCCGACGCCCATCTCGTACACCAGCCGCCCGCCCGCGTGCCCGGTGGCGGCGGCCCAGTAGAGGACGCCCAGGCTCGCCGCGATCCCGACGGCGCCGGCGATCGGCGCGACGCGCTTCTTGGGGATGAAACCCACGGCGAAGACCACGGCCGTGAGCCCGGGCCAGAGCCAGCCGTTCTCGCCGAGCTCCTCGTGCTCGTGGATGGCGTGGTTCTGCGCCTCGGTGAGAGCGGCCCCGCCGTGCTCGGCGGCCTCGTGGATCGCGTCGTGCGCGTCCTCGCCGGCTTCCTCCGCGAAGAGCGCCCCGGTCGCGGCGAACGCGAACCACGCGACGCACACGCCCAGGAGAGTCTTGTTCTTGAACTTGGTCAGCGCCAGCGCGACCGCCGGCAGCACGCCCAGGATCGACAGCGCGATCGGGACGTGGACCAGGATCGCGTGCCGGGCGTTGGGGTCGCCGAAGAACCGCATCATGTCGCTCATGGCAGAGCCCTCGATGGAATGTGCGGCAGTGTACCCCGC
Source organism: Planctomycetota bacterium (assembly GCA_003696725.1). Taxonomy (GTDB): domain Bacteria; phylum Planctomycetota; class Phycisphaerae; order Phycisphaerales; family UBA1924; genus J020. The sequence continues at coordinate 978 of RFGI01000163.1, forward strand.
GTCGCGGGCGCGTCGGCCCCGCCGCGACAGGCAGGCGTCGCGAGGCTCGTCGGCCAGGCACACGAATATCGGGGTTGCATTCGCATGATGTGTGGATTAGTATGGCGGCCGCTCACCCGGTCGGCGTCGGCCGGGCACGCCGGGCCGACCGGCGCCGAGACCAGAACAGGAGATTGCCCATGACCGGCAAACGCCCCGTCTCTCTCTCTCTCTCTCTCTCTCTCTCTTAGTTGAAAGCGTCCTGGTGGGCGCCGCCCTGACCAGCATCGCGGCGACCGCGGCGGGCCAGCCGGCCGAGCCGACATTTCCCGATGGGTTCGACGGCGCCCCGACGTTTCCCGCGCCATCTCCGCCGATCGTGCCGGACGCGATCCGCCCGCTGACGCCGGCGGAGTTCTTCGCGGCCGATCCGACCTCGACCCTTCATCCGGGGGAGTACTTCAAATACGACTTTGACGGGGACGGCTGGCAGGACATCGTGACGGTCACAATCGGTGTGGGCATCGACAGGCCGGCTCGTGGCTCAGTCACGGTCTATTCGGGGTGACGCGGGGGGACGATGTTCACGGCTCACGGGCCTGCTCTCGATGATTTCTATGGGTATTCGATCAGCGGCATCGACGATATGAACGGCGATGGCTCGGCGGACCTGTTGGTCGGGGCGCCGGCGGACGACGTGAACGGCTTGGACACGGGCGCCGTGTATCTTTACTCGGGCTCCGATGGGTCTGTGCTGACGACGTTCCGGGGCGGCGTCTCCGACACGGGGTTCGGTCACGCGGTGGCGCCGATCGGCGATGTTGACGGTGATGGGAAGGACGAGATCGCTGTGTCCGCGCCGTTTGACGGCGGCGGCGCCGTGTATGTGTTCCTGTCGTCGAGCCTGACCGCTCCCGGCGGGGCGCTTGTGGCTCACCGGGTCGCCGATGAGGCCGACCGCGTGTGGCGTGAGGCCGCCGCAAACAGCATGTTTGGGTTCAGCGTCGCCGACGCCGGCGACGTCGACGGTGACGGGGCCCATGATCTCGTCATCGGCTCACCGGGGCACAACCCGGCTGGGCTCCCGGGAGCGGGTCGCGCGCTCGTCGTCTCGGCGCTCGACGGCGCCGAGCTCGCGACAATCGCCGGCGTCACAGCCAAGGGCCTCCTGGGATTCAGCGTCACGTCCGCGGGCGACATCGACAACGACGGCCGCGGCGACGTTCTGGTCGGCGCGCCGGGCGACCCAGCGGCTCAGAACGCCGGCCGCGCGTACGTCTTCACATCGAGCCAGCTGTCGATGATGTCTGTGCGTTCCGCTTCAGAAGCCGCGTTCACGTTCACCGCGGATGCCGAGCCCGGCGCCGATCTGACCGATGTGGTCTTCGGGTCTGCCGTCGTTCGAGGCAACGACATGAACCGTGACGGCGTGCGCGAGCTGCTGGCGCACTCGACGGTCCTCGACGCCTCGGGCGAGCCGATCCTGACACGGGCGTTCGTGTTCGACGGCAGGACCGCAGCCTTCCTGTACTCGTTCACCGGCGTCGCCGAGGAGGCGCCCCAGCCGCCCGGCGGCGATCGCGATGGGGATCCGACGCAGCTGGAGGTCGTCGTCTCGAACTTCGGGATGGAGGGCGCGACGCTGGAAGACGGCGACCTGAACTTCAACACCAGGGTCGACGCGCCGGACCTGATCATCGCCATCGAGAACACCTATAACGGATCGGCGCAGGCCCAGGCCGGGCCCGCGCTGCCGCTGGGCCCGCCGCTGGGCTGCCTGGGCATCTTCCGGTTCGATTTCGAGGAAGGCAACTTTGTCTGCGACGAGAGCGGCGGGACCGCGCCGGCCGGGCCCCTCCCCGGCCCGGACTTCGGCGATCAGGGCGATGTCGACGCGTGGTGCGCCCAGTGCGAGGGCCGGCTGGTCCCTGATGCGCCGGCCACGGCCGCGGACTGCGGCGTGTCGGTGTTCTGCGCCCTGGTGAGTGAGACGTGCGCCGAGGCGCAAGACATCGCATCCTCGATCCGGGCGAAGAACCTGACGCTCGCCAACGCCAAGGCGGCGGCCGAGACGGCCCGCAACGCCGCCCTCGCGGGCGGCAACGCGGCGCAGAACCAGGCGGCCGTCCAAGCCGCGCAGCAGAGATTCAACCAGCGAAAGAACGCTAGCGGAAGTGTCGGACAGCTGCGCAACGCTGCCGCTGCAGCTATCTTGTTTGTGGTCGGCGCCTCTGTTGGAGGACCTGTCGGGTGGGCTGCGATCGGAGCGGCCATCGCCACGGATGCGATCACGTACTTCGAAGCACAAAACCAGGCACAGGCCGCCGCGGCGGTGGAATTCAATATCGAAGTGGAACGCGCCAACCAGCAGTTCCCGACGACCGCAGCGGGAATCCAGGCGGCGTACGAATCCGCGATCCAGGCGGCCAACGACCAGCACGCCTTCGCCTGCCGCACGATCATGGACCGCGTCTTGTCATGGAAGTTCAATTTCGGCCAGGCGTTCACA
>RFGI01000032.1 GCA_003696725.1 Planctomycetota bacterium
CGCGAGCGCCTGTTCGCGGAGGCCGACCGCGCCCGGGCCGCGGGCCGCGCCGACGGGGCCACGGCCCGCGCCTACCGCGAGCGCCTCGCGTCGGCCTTGGCCGGCTCGACGTACCTCACGCCGGGGCCGGGGCGTTGTTCTTAAGAAACAGATAGTCGCCGGTGTCGCGCTCGGTCGGGTCGGCGGGCCGGGGGGCGCCGGTCGCGTCGTCGAGCAGGTAGGCCCGGTACCCCGCGTCGCGGAGGAGGTCCACCGTGTCGGCGACCTCCAGCCCATGCCGGCGGGGGTACTCGCGGATCAGCTCGCACCAGATCGCCGGGGCGTGCTCGGCGAGGACCCGCCGCGCCCCCGCGAGCACCTTGTATTCGGCGCCCTCGACGTCGATCTTCATGAACGAGATGCGCCCGGCGCCCGCCCGCGCCGCGATGTCGTCCAGCCGCTCGACGCGGACCGTCACCGGCTCGACCCGCGCCGAGTTGGACACGCCGAAGTGCTCGGCGTTGGCCTCGTCGCCGGTGTGCGCGCTGCCGTGCACCAGCCGGCCGCTGGCCTTGACCGGGACGTAGAGCGTCGCCTCTCCCGGCTCGTCCGAAAGGCCCACGTCCAGCACGCGGACGTTGGGCATCCACCGCACCACCCGGCGCAGCAGCGCCAGGTTGTACGGCATGGGCTCGAAGCACCACACCGCGCACCGCCCGCCGTGCGCCCGCGCCAGCTCCTTGGCGAACTTGCCGTGGTTGGCGCCGATGTCCAGGCACACGGAGCCCGGCTCGATGTGGCGCGCCAGCGCCTCGACCACCGGGCGGAACCGGCGGCTGGTCCGCGCCTGCACCACCTGCCCCACCGCGGCGAACCGTTGACCGAGCGACATCGCCATGAGCCCCGCCGCGCCTCCGGGCGCGAGTATAGTGGCGCCCGCCGCCGACTCGCCATGCGCCGCAAGATCCGCCACAAGCCGCGGCCCTTCAAGAACTGGCGCCGGGGCCTGCGCCACGCCGTTCGGCTTCGGCTGGCGCTGGCGGCGGGGCGGCGGGTCGTCCTCGATCACCAGGTCGGCAAGGTCGGGTCGCTCTCGGTGGCGCGGGCGATCGGCCGGATCCCGGGGACGGCCGTCTTTCACTCGCACTGGATCCCGCCGCGGGACCTGGCCGCGGGCCCCCGCACCGACGCCGAGCGCGCCCTGATGACAGACCAGGACCCCTACGGGTTCGGTCCCAGGCTCTGGCGCCACGTCCTGACGCCCGGCCGGCCCGTGGACGTCGTCACGCTGGTGCGCGACCCGGTCGCCCGGAACATCTCCTGGTACTTCGATCTCTTGGACAAGTTCTGGCGTGTGCGGGACGCGCACCGCGTGGTCCCCGCGCCGCGCCTGCACGCCGAGTTCTTCGATCGGTTCGACCACGACGCGCCGGTCCGCTGGTTCGACGACCAGATCCGCGAGGTCTACGGGATCGACGTGTACGACCACCCGTTCGACCCCGGCGTCGGCTGGGCGATCATCGACCAGCCGCCGGTGCGCCTGCTCGTACTGCGCACCGAGGCGACCGACGACGCCAAGGCCCGCGCCATCGAGGCGTTCTTCGATCGGCCCGCGGGGTCCGTGTCCATCCCGGCGCGGAACGTCTCCGCGGCCAAACCGCACGCCGCCGCGTACGACGCCTTTCGCCGGACGGTCGCCCTGCCCGAGGCGTACCTCGAGCGGATGTACGGCTCGCGGATGGCTCGACACTTCTTTGCGCCCGAGGAGCTCGATCGCCTGCGCGCCCGCTGGCGGCGCTCCCCGGCTGTGGCGCCGGCCTGACCCCTCGCCGCCCGGACCGCCCGCCGCATCGATCGGGTACGCTCTCGGCCTCGGAGGGTGAGCGAGCATGAACAGCGTCCGCACGCTGCTGGCCGAGATCGTGGACTACGCGGGGCTCTTCCCGCCGGCCTCATTGGACATGGCGACCACGGTCGCGAACTACGCGGCGTACGCCGCCTCGAGTCACGCGTGGATGCTCGGCCGGCTCATCGTCCCGCTGGGCCGGCTCGAGGCGTTCGAGCGCGAAGCCGACGGGCTGCTCCCGGTGTCTGAGAACGACATGCCGTGGATGATCTCGCTGCTCGTGGCGCCGGTCGGCGAGGTCGACTTCGCCGAGGCCGCGGACACCATCGGCCGCTTCAACGCCGCCCACGCCTCGCCCGGGCGCGGGCTTGCGCTGATCGACACCATCGAGACGCGGGCCTCGACCCCGTCGATGATCGAGGACGCGCTTGACGCGATCCCCGACGACCTGGCGCCCTACTTCGAGGTCCCGCCCGGCGCCGACCCGCGCGGGCTCATCACCGCCCTGGCCGGGACGCCCGGGCGCGCCAAGGTCCGCACCGGGGGGGTCACGGCCGACGCCGTCCCGCCGACGCGCGCCGTGCTCGATTTCATCCTCGCGTGCGCCGCCGCCGGCGTCGCGTTCAAAGCCACCGCGGGTCTGCACCACGCGGTGCGGGGTGTGCGCCCGCTGACGTACGACCCCGACCCGCCGCGCGCCCCCATGCACGGCTTCCTCAATGTCTTCCTCGCCGCCGCCGCCGTCCGCTCGAACCTGATCGACGAGCCCGCCGCCGCCGACCTCCTGGAGGAAGCCGACCCCGCCGCGTTCCGCTTCACCGAGGACCGCGTCGAGTGGAACGGCCTGCGTCTGGACACCGAGCACCTGGCCCTGGCCCGCGAGGACTTCGCCCTGGCCTTCGGCTCGTGCTCCTTCGAGGAGCCGGTCGACGACCTCATCCGGCTGGAACTTCTCTGAGTTCTCCACGACTGTCATGCGCGACACCACCGACCCCACCCTCACCTCGTGGATCGACGCCGCCAACGACCCGGCGTGCGGCTTCCCCATCCAGAACCTCCCCTTCGGCGTGGCGGCGCCCCGCGGCGCGGGCGACAAGCCTCGCTGCGTCTCGGCGATCGGCGACTGCGCCCTGGACCTCTCGGCCCTGCACCGCGCCGGCCTCTTCGCCGGGACCCCCGTCGAGCCCAAGAACGTCTTCGCCCAGCCGGCGCTCAACGCGTTCTTCGCGCTGGGTCGCGGCGCCTGGTCCGCGGTGCGCGAGCGTCTCTCGGAGTTGCTCGACGCGCGGACTCCGACGCTGCGCGACGACGCGGCGCTGCGCGACGCCGCCCTGATCCCGCTCGACCAAGCCGAGCCGCGCCTGCCCGTGGTCGTCGGCGACTACACGGATTTCTACGCCTCGGCCCACCACGCCACGAACGTGGGGCGGATGTTCCGCCCGGGCCAGCCGCCCTTGCTGCCCAACTACAAGCACCTGCCGGTGGGGTACCACGGCCGGGCCTCGACGGTCGTGCTCTCGGGCGCCCCGGTCCGCCGGCCGATGGGCCAGACCAAGGCCGACGACGCCGACGCCCCCGTCTTCGGGCCGTGCCGGCTGCTGGATTACGAGCTAGAGATGGCCGCCGTCGTCGGGGCGGGCAACGAGATCGGGACCCGCGTCGACATCGCCCGCTGGCGCGACCACCTCGTCGGCCTGACGCTGCTCAACGACTGGTCGGCGCGCGACATCCAGAAGTGGGAGTACGTCCCGCTGGGGCCGTTCAACGCCAAGAACTTCGCCACGACCATCAGCCCGTGGATCGTCACGTTTGACGCCCTGGCGCCCTTCGCCGCCGGCCCGCCCGCGCGCGGGCCGGAGGACCCGCCGAACCTTGATTACCTCACCCCCCCGGGCGAGATGTACGGCGTCACCCTCGAGGTGCTGCTCGAATCCGCCGCCATGCGCGACGCCGGCGCCGAGCCCGTGCGCGTCAGCCTCGGCTCGCTCAAGGACATGTACTGGACCGTCGCCCAGATGCTCGCCCACCACACGTCCACCGGCTGCGCCATGCGGACGGGCGACCTCCTGGGCACCGGCACCGTCTCGGGGCCAGACGAAGAATCGCGCGGCTGCCTGCTGGAGCGCACCTGGCGCGGGACGCAGCCGCTGACCCTCCCCACCGGCGAAGAACGAACATTCCTCGCCGACGGCGACACCGTCATCATCCGCGGCTGGTGCGAGCG
>RFGI01000164.1 GCA_003696725.1 Planctomycetota bacterium
ACGAACGGCGCCGACAGCGTCGCCGGGTCCAGCACGCCGACGCCCCAGTCGCGGGCCAGCGTCAGCAGGCACCCGGTCGAGACCAGCATCCCGGCCAGCGCCACCAGGGAGCGCGGCGTGGTGCGCTCACGCGGGAGAAAGAGCGTCGCGAGCCCCGCAAGAGCGGGAGCGAACACGGCCAGCAGGATCAGGGACAAAGGCGTGAAGGTCATGGCTCGTCGTGGCCTCCGCGGGCCCGGACGGCGCCGGGTCGTCCCGGGATCATCGGCTCACCGGGTCCGAGAGTTCCGGCACAATGCGTCCGGGCTAAGCAGAAAACTCGGACCGGCGTCGGACCCACGGGGTTATCCGGACGTCCCCTCGGCCGGTGGGGCGCCCGAATCGCCGGCGGCGCGGTCGTGGGCGTCGAGGCGGACCAATCCCGCGCGCAGCAGGATCGGCCCGAGCAGCTCGTGGAACGTGATCGTCGCGAGCACCAGGGCGTACAGCGTGGCCGCGAACTCGTGACCCTCGAACGTGGATCGGACCACGGTGATCAACGCCACCGAAACCCCGGCCTGGGGGATGAACGCGGCCCAGATCCAGGTTCGCAGCGGCGGTCCCTGGCCCGCGAGCCGGCAGCCGAGGTCCGTCGTGAGCCACACCCCGCCGGCGCGAACCGCGACGATCGCCAGCGCCGCGGGCCACATCGCGCCCAGCGCCCCGAGGTCCAGCTTCGCCCCGGCCACGGCGAAGAACACGCAGTACACCGGCAGGCTCAGGTCCTCCATGGTGTCGAAGACCGGGCCCACGCGCTCGTGCCAGACATTGCGCATCAGCAGGCCCGCGACCAGGGCCACGATCAGCGCCTCGAGGTGCAGCATCCGGCTGACGACCGCGATCGCGACACACCCGACGATCACGAAGATCGCCAGGTGCGCCCGCACCGCGTGCATGTACCACGCGAAGACCAGCCCGAAGACGGCGCCCGCTGCGATCGATCCCAAGAGGTGCTGCGCCAACCCCAGCGCCACGCCCGCGCCCTCGGGGTCCTCCTGCCCGCCGCGCAGGCCGGCGCTGGCCACGGCGACGATGACGGTGAAGAGCACGATCAGCCCGAGGTCCTTGGCGATCATCACCGAGAGGGAGGCCCGCACGCTGTCGCCGCGGGCCCGAACCTCGTTCATGATGGCGATGAACACCGCGGGCGACGCCGCCGTCGCGATCGCGCCGGCCAGCGCCGCCGACGCCAGCCTCACCGCGGGCTCGTCCGGGCTGGTCAGGCCCACCGCGGGCGCGAGCGCCCACACAAGCCCCGCGACCGAGAGGAACACGCCGACAAACTGGAGGATCGCGATCGAGAGGATGAGCCTCGCCGCTCGCCGGAGGAACGCCAGTTCGATCTCCCCGCCGGCGATCAGAGCGATCAGCGAGATCGCGATGGTCTCGGCGGCGCGGAGCGTCGGGAGCTGGTCCTGGGGGATCAGGGCCAGCGCGTCCGGGCCGACGAGCATCCCGAAGACGAGATAGCCCGAGAGTTTCGGCAGCGCGATCGCCTTGAACAGGCGGCCGAACAGCCACGATCCGAAGAGCAGGAGCCCCACGGCGAGGGTGGCGCCGTGCGCCGGATCCATCTCGCCCGCGCGATCGGCGATGGCGTCGCCCCAACGGCGGATGAGCATGACGACGCCGATCAGCGCCGCCAGCGCGACGACCAGCCGGCCGAACCGGATCACGGCCCGTCCTCCGGCGGCGGGTCGTCAGCGGTCCGCGTCGCCGGTGATAAGGACCAGCCGGCGATGAGCGCCACCAGATCGCAGACGAGGCCGGTCAGCGCGATCGCCGCGAGCAGCCTCCCCGGATCGGGGCAGGAGTCCGTGAGCGTGAGTTCGACGCCGAGCATCAGCGCCACCGGGCTCTGCCGCAGGAGAGCGAGCCTCGCCGGCCCGATCGCGGCCCGGCCGTTGGACGACGCGCCGAGCACCCACGGTTTGAACGCCACCCTCAGGCCGATGATCGCCCCCGCCAGGGCGAGGTAGCCCGATGACACGTTCAGGTCCAGCAGGGCCCCGGCGACGATCGCGTACAGGACGGCGACGA
>RFGI01000165.1 GCA_003696725.1 Planctomycetota bacterium
ACCGCCAGGATGCGCATGCCGGGCCCGAGCCGGGCCGAATCCGCGATCGACCCGGGCACGACGCGGACGATCTCACCCGAGGCGTCGGCGACCAGGCCGAGCGAGAAGCGCGCGTCGGCGGTTCGGCCCGGGGGCGCCTCGCCCGGGGGGGGCTCGGGCGTGAACTCGAGCCGGCGCCCGAGCAGCGCGGCCAGGGCGGACTGATCGAGCGTCGCCGCCGGGCGTTCGATGCGGGCGCCGATGAGGGCGTCCCAGTCCTCCCCGTCGTACACCGCGTTGAGGGAGTGGACGATGTCCGCCCGGGTGTAGGTGACGGGCGAGCCCGGCGCTTGCGGGCTCACCCCGAAGAACGCCCGGCAGAAGTCGTCCAGGGAGCGGGCGCCGTCGGTCCCGCGGCGGATGATCGCGTCGGCCTCGAGCCAGAAGAGCGCCCCCTCGCCGTAGTACGCTGTCCCCCGTCGTTTGTCACCCCACGCCGGGCTGCGGGCCCGCAGGTGGCGGAGCATGACGGCGGTGTCCTCGACGCTCTGCCAGAGCCGACCCTCGCGCAGGGTCGAGTCGGCCAGGCGCCGGGTGATCGTCGCGACGTACTCGTCCTCGGTGAGGAGCCCGCTGCGGGCGGCGAGGACGTCGTCGTAGTACGACGTGAGCCCCTCGTAGACCCACAACAGCCGGGTGTCGGCGGTGGTGTGGTAGTCGCGAGCGAGCAGGCCCTCCGGCGCCCGGAGCTTGCCGCACCAGGCGTGGATGTACTCATGCGGGATGACGCCGATGGGGTCGGCGTCGCGCTCGGCGGTGCGGAACCGGTCGCTCGAGAGCGAGATGAGCGTGCATTCGTTGTGCTCGACGCCCAGGCTCGGCAGGTCGTCCGAGAGCATGACGAGGAAGTGGTACTCCTCGCGCGGGAAGGGGCCGAAGACGGCCTCGGCCTGGTCGACCATGACGCCGAACTTGTCGAGGCGCTCGGCGCCGAGGACCGTGTCCGCGGGGTCCTGGGCGACGGCGTGAATGAAGTGCGGCGCCGCGCTGCCGGTCTCCAGCTCGTACGTCCTGAGCCCCGAGCCGAAGATCGCCGGCGAGTCCACCAGCTCGGCCAGCGTGACCGGCGCGAACTGCACCCGCCCCGACCCGGCGCGGGCCACGACCAGCGGCGTGGCGGCCCGCCAGCCGATCGGCAGACGCAGGTCCGGCTCGATGACCCACTCGTCCTTGTCGGCGCCGGTGGGATAGAACAGGGCCGTGTTCCAGTTGAGCCCGCCGAACTCCCGGAACCCGTACGAATCGGTCGAGCGCGAGATCACCGATGGCTGGTTGGTGATGTACGCGAACGACACCGTCAGCACCGACGCGCCCGCGGGGGCGACCACGTGCAGCCGCGTCATCAGCTCGCGGTCCCGGCGCCAGTCCAGCCGCCGGCCTCGGTCGTCGGTGATGGTCAGGTCGACGACGTTCTGGATCGGGCCCGACGGGTTGTGGTTGCCGGGCGTCCAGAGGATGTAGTTGAGCTCGACGGGGCCGGGCTCGACAGGGATATCCTGCCGGACCCGCACGAGCCGGCGGGCGGCGTCGCGGGCGTCGACGTGCAGCGTGGAGCGGGCCGGCTGCGCCGACGCGGGCGCGGCCAGCGCCATGAGCGCGGCGACGGCGCCCACCGCGCACAAAGACGCCAAGCGTGATCGGTCCATGGTCGGGTCCTCAGTGTGGGGGGGTCATGGGTGCTGCGCGATTGTACGGGTCGCCGGCAATGATGCGCCCCGTGGGCGCCGGCCGGGGCGTGGGTGCCCGCGGCGCGCATCACACGACCGCGGTTCCCGACGCCGAGGCGCCGGGAGGGTCGCGGTCGCGGATGGGTGGTGATCGTGCGCCGGGCGTCGGCGGGCCCCGTCGCCTGCGCCCGGCGGAGAAAGGGACGCGGGCGGCTCTCCCGCCCGCGCGCCCGAGGAGTTGGTCCGACACGAATCGATCGATCGTCGCCCCGTTATTGGGGCGAGCCAGCCGGAGGTTTCACTCTTTTTCCGCGAGTTTCTTCAGGGCCTGCTCGAGTCGGGCCATGCGCTCTTCGAGCCGCTTGAGCCTGCCCTCGAGCCCGCCGGCGTCGCGCTGACGGTCACGCGCCCGGTCGCGCTGGGCATGGGCGCGTCCGCGTTCGATGTGCTCTCGCTCTCGCAGGGCGTGAGCGCGGGCATGGCGCCCCGCCCGGAGCCCCTCAAGCGCCCGGTGCAGCTCCTCGCGGGCCTCGCGGGGCATCTGCATGCCGCTGAGCGCCTTTTCGAGCGCCTCGCGAGCGGCCTTGGTCGAGTCCGCATCGATCTCGATGTCGAAGTCGAGGTCCAGACCCTCGAGGGCATCCTCGGCGGCTTCGAGCCGCTCGTGGAGGAGCTTCATCGCCTCCTCGTCGAGCCCGCGCACCCGGCCTCGCATCGCGCCGCCGGGGCCCGGCGCCGTGCGCCAGCGCGGCAGGTCGTCGTCGTCGCGCAGCTCGACGGTGACGTCGTCCTTGTCCCCGTCGCGCGTGATCGTGAGGGTGACGGTCGAGGCGCCCAGCGCCTTGCGCAAGCGATCGAGCGTCGCGGGCCCGGCGCCGTTGATCCCGACAATCACGTCGCCCGATTCCAGCCCGGCGTCCTCGGCGGGGTAGCCGTCCATGACGTCGGCGATCACCAGGGCGTCGTCCTCTTCCTCGATCATCACGCCCAGGCGTGGCCGGTCCGCGCCGGGGCCGACCCGCACCTCGTGGTCGTCGTCGAACCGGAGCCGCAGGCCCGGCCCGTCATCGCCGCCACGGAATCGGAACACGCCGGGCGCCATCTTCTCGAGATCGACGTCATCACCGTCGGGGATGACGAAGCGGAACCCGTGTTCGCCGTCGCCCTCGCCGAAGACACGGAACGAGCCCTCGGGCAGGCCCTTGAATGTGAACATGGGGCCGGGTCCGTGGAAGACGCCGAAACCCTCGCCCGGCTCGACCTCGGTGACCTTAGCCTCGCCGTCCTCGATGATGACCTTGAAGGCCTTGGCCTTGCCCCGGGCGGCGTCGCCCTTCTTTTTGACGACGACGCCTTGCTTTGCGCCGGCGCCAGAGCAGCAGGGGCAGTCGGCGCAGGCGGCGCAGCACGCGTCCGCCGCGGCGACGAAAACGGCGTCGGCGGTCGCCTCGACGGTGGCGCTGGCGCTCGGTTTGTCGCCGGCGTAGGCGCAGCCGGCCGCCGCAAACGCGGCGATGATGATCGTGGGTCTCATGGTGATGGTGCTCCCGGTGTGGTGCGGGCGGTTGGGTCCGCCCTGGGTCAAGGAATGGGTCACGCCGGCCACCCGTTCGGCGACGATGGATCGGACGCTTGCGACCGCGGGCTCAGGTGTCGGGCACGCGGGGTGGAGACTCGCGGGGGTGGGTCTCGCGCTCGACGAGGCGGGACAGCAGGGCTTCGAGCCGCTCCAGCCGGGCTTCAACGCGCGCCAGGCGGTCGGTGAGCGCGTCGGCGTCGGGTCGGCCCCCGAGAGGACGGACCCCGCCCCGGGGCGCGAACGACGCCGCGTCCGGCAGGCCCCCGCGCGGGAACAGGGCCACGTCCCGCCCCGCGGACTCCACGAACTGCACCTCCGGCAGGCCGATCTCCACGTCGAACGTGATCTCGGCCGATCGCAAGGACGCCTCGGCGGCCCGCATCGCGCGCTCGATCTCCGCCCGGCGGTCCTCGTCGAGCCACCGGGCCTGCGTCAGTTTCTCCAGCCGCCGCTTGGTGGTCTCCAGGGCGTCGGACGCGACCCAGGCGCGCACGGCCTCATCGCGCAGACGGTCCTCAACCTCCCTCGACAGGCGCGGCCCGGCGGCGAACAGCCCGTCCGTGTCCGGCACGCTCACCACGCCAGGCGCCAGCGTGCTGAACACGAACGCGCCGGCGGGCTCGGGCTCGGGCGTTACCTCGATCACGCTCGGTTCGGCGCGTCGGATCACGTGCAGCCGGATGGGCTCTCCCCCCGCTGCGCTCTCGATCGCGCTGCGCAGGCGCGCGATCGTCACCGGGGTTTCGCCGTTGACAGCGTCGATCACGTCGTACCGCGCCAGCCCGGCGCGCTCGGCGGGCCCGCCTCCGACGAGAGACTCCACCACCAGCGCCGAGCCCGGCGCCAGGCCCAGCTGCGCCGCCAGCGCCCCCCGGACGGGGTTGGTCACCACGCCCAGCGCCAGCCGCCGGGGCGCGTCGGTTCTGACAGCCCGGCCGCGCGCGCCGACGAGGGCGCGGCGATCGATGCGGATCCACGGCTCGCCCGCCTCGTCGAGCACCGACCAGGCGTCGGGCTCGGCGCGCAGACGGTCGGCGCCCAGGGGCTTGCCGTTGAGCGTCGCGGTGAGGGCGTCGCCGCGCAGGCGCAGGGTCAGCGGGCCCTCGGAGGTGACGAACTGCACGGTCGCCGTGTCGCGCGGGGCGCGCGAGGCGCGGGTCTCGGCGCGGGCTCGGGCCTGCGCGGGTTCGTCGGGCCCCGCGGGCGCGGGCCGGGCGGCGCACAGACACGCCACGACGCCGATCGCGAGCAGGACAGGGGCGCGGCGGGCGGTCACGGACGGCCTCCTTGTGGGGCGCTGGATGAGGCGTCGAGGGCGATCGGGTCGGCGGGGACCAGGCGGAGCTGGCCCAGCTCATCGACCCCGACGCTGTAGGCGCCCCGCACCCGCCGGCGCTCGATCACCCGGCGCATGATGGTGATGTCGGTGGCGTCGGGGTCGTCGGCCGGGCGGGCGGCGTCGACCATCACGGTGGGCAACTCCGCCAGAACCCGGCCCTCCTCGAGCCCGCGGGCCATGTACTCGTCGAACGCCCGCTCCGAGGACCACCCGGCCGGCGTCAGGCCCGCGGTCTGCCCGCCCGGCGCCTGCTGCGACGGGAGAAGGCCCCGCGACGCCCCCCACGCCAGGGCCAGAGCCGCGGCCGCGGCCCAACCGCCCCAGACGCGCCAGCGCGCGCTGTAGCGGTCGGCGCCGCCGGCGTACTCGACCGGGGCCTCCACGCCGTCGGCGACGGCGAGCGCGTCGGCCACGCCCGCCGACAGCGCCGCGTGCTGGCGCTGGGCTTCGCCCAGCCCCCGCCAGACGCCGGGGTCCGCCGAGGCGAGCGATTCGAGCTCCGCCCAGTCCTCGGCGGACGCCGAGCCGTCCACGACGCGGTTGATCAGGATGTCGGTTCGGTCCACCGTCATGGCGTCGTCCTCAGCGCCCCTCGTGAATCAGTCCGACCGCACGGCCCGGGTCACCGGCAGGGACCGGGCCTCGGCCTCGAACTCCACTTCCTCGCGGAGCATCTTGCGGGCCCGCGCGATCCGCGTCTCGATCGTCGTCACCGGCAGGTCCAGGAGCCCCGAGATCTGCTTGTGGCTCATGCCGCGCACGCAGCGCAACAGCAGCGGCTCGCGGTAGTCGGGGTGGAGCCGCTGGGCGAGATCCAGGAGCCGGCGGCCCTCGGCCAGGGCCTCGGGGCGGTCGCCGGCGTCGCCGTCGGCGTGGCGGTCGAGGGCGCCCTCCCCGCCCGTCGCCGCGCCGACGAGCCTGAGGCGCGTGCGCCGCCGGCGGCCGGCGGTGCGCGCCGCGTTGATCACGATCCGCCTCAGCCAGGGCGTGAACGACGCCGGGTCGCGCAGGTCGCCGATCTTCCGCACCACGGTCATAGCGATGTCCTGCAACAGGTCCTCGAGCTCGGCGCCGGCGGGCTTGTGGGCCAGCGCCACCGCCGCCGCCCACCGTCGATGCGACCGCCACAGACGCTCCAGCGCCCGAGCGTCGCCCGCGATGGCCGCCGCGGCGTCGCGGCTGGTCACGTCCCGGTCCATGCGCACCCTCGATCAGCCAGACGCGCCCGCGGGCCGGTCCCGTCACCGATCCGCCCGGCTCGGCGCGCCCGGGCGTATTCTCCCCGCTCGACGCTCGTCCGGCTCGCCGGGCGCGTTCCAGGACCTTCACCGGCGCCATGCCCACCCGCGACCAGTCCGTCATGTCCTTCGGCGACCACTTGGAGGAGTTGCGCCGGCGTCTGATCTGGGCCCTGGCCGGGCCGGTTCCCATCCTGATCGCGGCGCTGGCCTTCGGCGGGCCGATCCTGGCGTTCCTGATCGCCCCCCTCGAGCGGCAGCTCGCCGCGGCGGGCCAGCCGGTGCGGCTCCTGGCGACCAGCCCGGTCGAGCCCTTCGGCGCGTACCTGAAGGTCGCGACGGCCGCCGCTGTCCTCGTCTCGGCGCCGTGGATCCTGTACCAGGCCTGGCTCTTCGTCGCCCCGGGTCTGTACCGCTCCGAGCGCCGGTTCGTCTACGTCCTCATGCCGCTCTCGGCCGTCATGACCGCGGCGTCGATGCTCTTTTTCTACACGGCCATGCTGCCGGTGATGCTCCGCTTCTTCATCGTCTTCGGGGCGTTCATCGTGCAGCCGAACCCCGGGACGGCGCCCGTGCCCGAGGGGCTGACGCTGCCCACCGTCCCCGTCCTCGCCGCCGACCCACCCGACCCCGCGCCGGGCCAGATGTGGATCAACGAGCGCATGAACGAGCTGCGTGTGGCGACGGGCTCGCCCGGGGCCGTCGCGGTCGTCGGCGCGCCCCTCGCCTCGGGCGGCGCCATCGCCCAGCAGTACCGCGTGGGCGAGTACGTCAACCTCGTCTTCGGCTTGGCGCTGGTGCTCGCCGTAGCGTTCCAGCTGCCCGTGGCGATGCTGCTGGCCGGGTGGGTGGGGCTCGTGCGGCCCGCGGACCTGACGCCCTGGCGCAAGCACGTCCTGTTCGGGTGCGCCATCGCGGGGGCGATCTTCACGCCCGCGGACCCGGGGTCGATGCTGCTGCTGATGGTCCCCCTGTACGCGCTCTTCGAGTTCGGGCTGGTGCTGATGCGTGTGGTCCCGGCGTCCGTGGCGCGGGCCGATGATGAGCCGTCGCCGTGACGGGCCCGCACGCCCAGACCGACCTCACGATGATGCGCCGGGCGCTGGACCTGGCCCGCGAGGCGTCCGACGCCGGCGAGGCGCCCGTCGGGGCGGTGGTCTACGAGACCGCGACGGGGCGCATCCTGGGCGAGGGGCGCAACCGCCGCGAGGCCGACGCGGACCCCACGGGCCACGCGGAGATCCTGGCGCTCCGGGCCGCCGCCCGCGCCCTGGGCGACTGGCGCCTCAACGCCTGCACGCTGGTCGTGACCCTGGAGCCGTGCGTCATGTGCGCCGGGGCGATCGTCAACGCGCGAGTCGGCCGGCTGGCGGTGGGCGCCTTGGATCCCAAGGCCGGCGCCACGCGCTCGCTGTACACGATCTGCGACGACCCGCGCCTCAACCACCGCGTCGAGGCGGTCACGGGCGTCCTCGCTGAGGAGTCGGCGTCGCTGCTGCGCGAGTTCTTCCGCGCCCGGCGCGGGCCGGCGCCCGGCTGACGGGCGCCAGCGGCGCGACCTCCGCGTGCGCCGACCAGAACGATGCGAACGACCGCTCGAACCTGAACCGCTTGGCGTGCGCCGCCGCGGCCAGGCCCATCGCCCGCCGGCGATTATCGTCGGTCAGCAGCGCCGCGGCCGCCAGCGCCCAGGCGTCCGCGTCGGTCGCGTCCAGGACCAGCCCCGTCACACCGTCGCGGACGAGCTCGGCCGGCCCGCCCGCATCGGAGACCAGCGCCGGCAGGCCCGACGCCTGCGCTTCGATCACCACCTGCCCGAGCGTCTCCGTCCGCGACGGGAAGACGAACAGGTCGCTCGACGCGTAGACCGCCGGCAGGCGACCGTCTCGGACCTCGCCGAGGAGCCGGACGCGCGACCCGCGCACCGACCGGCGCAGGGCGTCGGCCCCCGGCCCGTCGCCGACGACGATCAGCTCCGCGCCGACGCCGGCCCGCGCCAGGCGCGCCTCGGCGGCGCGCCACATCCGCGCCAGCGCGCCGATGTCCTTCTCCGCGCTGAGGCGCCCGACACAGAGCGCCTTGAGGCCCGCCCGGCTCACGCCCGGGAAGCCGTCCCAGACCGATGGGTCTCGTCGGCCGGGGCCGAACCGCGAGAGGTCGATCCCCGGCGTGATGACGCGCACCCGATCCGGCGCGACGCCCAGCGCGCCCACGTCGCGCGCCGACGCGGACGACCGCACGAGCACGCGCTGGCAGCGGGCGTAGAGCCAGCCCAGCGCCTTGGCCGCGGCGAGGCCCGCGAGGTTCGAGCCCACGAGCCGACGGGCGTACGCGGGCAGATCGGTGTGGTGCGTCGCGACCAGCGGGGCTCGCGTCGCCCGCGCCGCCAGGAGCCCGGACAGGCCCACGGGCCCGGGCGTCGAGACGTGGACCGCCGCGGGGTCGATGGCTGCGCACCGCTCGATCAAGCCCGCGATCCGCGGGACGGCGAGCCGCAGCGTCGCGTAGCCCGGCGCCGGCAGCGACCCGACCGGCTCGACGGGGATGACATTCGCCGGCCATGCCGGGTCGGCGCGGGCGCAGGTGAAGATGGTGAGCGGGGCGTGGACAGACTCGGCGGCGCGGGCCAGGTCCAGGACAAACCGCGACACGCCGCTGGTGTGGTCGAGCGCATCGACGAATAGACACACGCCCCGGCCGACGCCGGCGCGGCCGTCGAGCTCGCGCAGGAGCCGCTGCTCGCGGGCGTGCTGCGACGCGGCGACGATCTCGGCGGCCTGGATCAGCACCGCCGGCGCCGCCGTCC
>RFGI01000166.1 GCA_003696725.1 Planctomycetota bacterium
ACGCTGCGCGAGGCGATCCGCCGCTCGCCCGACGCCGGGTTCGTGTCACTGCTGATCGACGACCAGGGCGAGGTGCGGACCGTTCGCGTGCGGTACGCCGGCGGCGAGCGACACCCGCGTCTGACACCCGTCCCTGGCCAGCCAGACGTTCTCGCGGCGATTACCCGTCCGCGCTGACGGCGCGCTATCGCGCCAACTGAGCAGCGAGGTTCTCGAACGCCAGCCGGAGGTTGACGTTGGCGCGCACGTGGGCCTCGGCCCGGGTGATGATCTCGACGTCGCGCAGGGCGCGATCCACATCGGCGCTGCCGGCGGGCTGGCGCAGGCGACGCCGGGCGCGTTCCAGCAGCGCCGCGGCGAGCCGGCGGGCGGCAGCCTTGTTCGCCGCGTCCTTGCTGGGGTTGTCGGCCTTGCGCCGCTCGACCTCCGCCGACGCCCAGGCGTCCACCGCGTCGGCCAGCGCCGGGCCCAGCGCCGGCTCGAACCGGCCGGCCTCAGCGGCGACGAGCATCGGCTCCAGGGACGCCAGCGTCTGCGCCAGCCCCGACCGCGCCGCGACGGCCACCTCCCCAGGCGAGCCCGGGCACGCCGCCAGCAGCCACTCGCTCTCCGCCTCGTCCAGGTCCAGCCCGGCCCCGGCGAGCCAGGCGCGCATCGCGCCCTCGTCCAACGGGCCGAACGCCACGCGCTGGCACCGAGAGCGGATCGTCGGCAGCAGGAGCTCCTCGCTCGCCGTGACCAGCACGATCACCGAGCCCGCCGGCGGCTCCTCCAGCGTCTTGAGCAGGGCGTTCTGCGCCACCGGCGCCATGAGCTCGGCCTCGTCGACGATGAAGACCTTCTTCGCGAGGCTCTGGGCGCGGACCGTCGGCGCCAGCGCCGCGGGGCGCAGCAGCCGCTCGACGAGCACCTCTTTCGGGATGCTGGTCAGCTTCCGGCTGCGAACCGACGCGTCGTCCGAGTGCCGGGCCAGCTCCTTGGTCACCACGTGCAGGTCGGGGTGAGACTCGGGGGCCAGCGATTCGGGCGAGATGCTCTGGGCGCTCGTCAGCCCCGGCGTCAGGAGGGCCCGCGCGAAGCGCATCGCCGCCGTGAACTTGCCGACGCCCGCGGGCCCGTGGAAGACCCAGGCGTGGTGGACGCGTCCGCCGGCGATCGACGCCGCCAGCGCCGCGATCGCCCGCTCCTGCCCGAGGAGGCCGTCGAAGACGCCGGTCATCGGCGCCGATCCTTCAGCCAGTCGATGGTCGTGGGGATCGCGTCGCCGTAGCCCGTGCGGGGCCAGTCGCCGATCAGGTCGCGCGTGGCGTCGTCGTCGAACGTCGCCGAGGCGTTGTAGATGGGATACACCGGTTTGAAGAGGCGCACGTCCTTGCGGATCATCGCGCCCAGGCGCATCATCACCGGGGAGACGCGCTTGACCCGAGCCCGGCGCTTGAGGCGCTGCGCCGCCAGGAGCAGCGCGTCGCGTGGCGTGGTCACGCCGGACCCCGCGAGCACCCACCGCCGGCCGAACGACCGGTCGTCCAGCGCCAGGCGCACGATGGGGGCGCCCGCGTCGGGGATGTAGATGAAGTCGCGCGCCGCGCGGGGGTCGCCCGGCCACAGCGCCGAGCCCGCGGTCAAGATCGTCTCGATCGCGTCATTGAGAACGCTCACCCCCGCGCCCGGGCCGAAGAAGTCCGGCAGGATGACGACGCACGCGCCGGCGTCGATCGCCGTCTGTTCCTGCTCGATGCGCACGCGCGAGTAGGGGTCGGTGGGTTTGGGCGGGGTGTCGGCGGCGATGGCCCCTCCCGCGGGCGCCTGCGACCAGTAGCCGGAGATCAGGATCAGCCGGGCGCCGGCGGCGCCCGCCGCGTCGATCAGGTTGCGTGTGATGTCCAGATGCTGGGCGAAGGATCCCAGCGGGACGCCGACACAATCGAAGACAAGCCCGCAGCCCTCGGCGGCGCGCCCGGCGGCGGCCGGGTCCAGAACGTCGGCGACGACGCGCTCGGCGGGGGTGTCGGCGAAGTCGCGCTCGAGGCGCGCCCCGGAGCGCGACACGACGCGCACCGGGACGCCGCGGCCCAGCAGCTCGCGGGCGATGACGCGCCCGGTGGCGCCGGTCGCCCCGATCACGGCGGCGCCGGTCTGGTCTGCGGGCGTCTCAGCCACGGCCGGCTTCCTCGTCGAGCGCCGCGCGGATCGCCCGGCCCAGGGCCTCGTACTGCTCGGGCGCGTTGTAGCGCTGGGCGCTGAGGCGCACGAGCCTCGCGGGGGGCTCGGGCCAGGGGATGATCGGGACCTCCACGCCGAAACGCTCCAGGAGCGGCGCCTGCATCGCGTCCTGATAGAGCGGGGACTCCGACGGCGGGCCGGAGCCCGGCGGCAGGGGGACCGACGCCATCGACCCGATCATCTCGTCCGGCGCCGGGGGCGCGACGCCCAACGCCGCGCACACCGCGTCGCGCCCGGCGAGAGCCAGCGCGCGGTTGAGGCGCATGACCTCGGGCCAGCCGCCGGGCGCGGTCTGCTCCAGGGCGCGCAGCGCCACCGGTACGCACAGCCACGCCGACGGGTCGCACGTCCCTGTCCAGTCGAAGAGCCGGCGAAACCGCGAGCGGTCGGCGCGCGGCGAGTTGTACCCGTGGCTGATCGCCAGGGGCGCGATCGCGTCCTGCCGATCGGGCCGCACGTGCAGGAACGCCGCGCCCTTCGGCGCGCAGACCCACTTGTGCAGGTTGCCGGTGTAGTGCTCGGCGCCGAGGGCGTCCAGGTCCAAGGGGACCATGCCCGGCGCGTGGGCGCCGTCGACCAGCACTTCCACGCCGCGAGACTGGAGCTCGCGCACCAGACGCTCGATGGGGAAGACCAGCGCCGTCGGGCTGGTGACGTGGTCCAGAATCGCCAGCCTGGTCCTGGGCGTGACGGCGCCCAGGACGGCGCCCACGACCTCATCCGGCGAAGCGATCGGGAACGGCACGCGGGCGACGACGACCCGGGCCCCGGCGCGCTCGGCGACGAACCGGGCCGCGTTGGCGCAGGCGTTGTACTCGTGGTCGGTCAGCAGGATCTCGTCGCCCGGCTCGAACACCAGGGACCGCAGCACGGTGTTGACGCCCGCGGTGGTGTTGGGGACGAACGCCAGGTCGTCGGCGCCGGCGCCGAGGAACCCCGCCAGGTCCGCCCGGGCCGCGTCCAGAAGCCCCTCCCACGCGCGGGCGAAGAACTCGACGGGCTGGCGCTCCATCCGCTCCCGGACGGCTCGCTGCGCCTCCTGCACCGCGGTCGGCGTGGCGCCGAACGACCCGTGGTTCAGGTGCGTCACGTCGGGCCTGAGCGACCACAGGGCCGCGAGGACGGGGGCGATCGGGGCGGGGCGGGGCATGCCGGGAG
>RFGI01000167.1 GCA_003696725.1 Planctomycetota bacterium
CCATGTCCTACACCGTCCTGGCACGCCGGTACCGCTCGCAGTCCTTCGACGAGGTCGTCGGGCAGTCGGCGATCGCGCGCACGCTGGCCCGCGCCGTCGAGCAGGACCGCGTCGCCCACGCCTACCTCTTTGTCGGCACGCGCGGCGTGGGCAAGACGACGATGGCCCGGCTGCTGGCCAAGGCCCTCAACGGCGGGACGCCCGAGGTCGACCGCGCCATCATGACCGGCGCCGACACCGACGTGGTCGAGATCGACGCCGCCTCGAACCGGGGCGTCGACGAGGCCCGCGACCTGATCGCCAACTGCGTCTACCGGCCCATGCGCGGGCCCTACAAGATCTACATCATCGACGAGGTGCACATGCTCACGCGCGAGGCGTTCAACGCCCTCCTCAAGACGATGGAGGAGCCGCCGGCGCACGTGAAGTTCATCCTCTGCACCACCGAGCCGCACAAGGTCCCGCCGACGATCCAGTCGCGCTGCCAGCGGTTCGATTTTCGTACGATCCCGTCGCCGCAGATCGCCGAGCACCTGAGCCGTGTGCTCCAGGCCGAGGGCGTCGACGCCGAGCCCGAGCTGGTCCGGCTGGTGGCCAGGATGGCCGCCGGGTCCATGCGCGACGGTCTGTCGCTGCTGGACCGCGTCCTGGCCGCCGCGGCCGAGGGCGAGACACTGACGGTCGAGCTGTTCGAGTCGCTGCTGGGGCTGCCGGCGCGCGACCGCGTGCATGCGCTCGTCGGCGCCCTGGCCGACCAGGACCCGGCCGCGGCGTTGGCGGCGGCGGACGGCCTGCTCGCCCAGGGCGTGTCGCTGGAACAGACGATCGAGTCGGTCGTCGGGGCGCTGCACGAGCTCTTGGTGCTCGCCGCGTGCGGGCCGGAGACCGAACTCGTGGACCTCGCCGGCGAGACACGCCGCAGCGCCGCGGCGCTGGCGTCGCGGTTCACACCCGCCGGGCTCGTGCACATGATCGCGCTGTGCGAGAGCGTCGCCCGCTCGGCCAAGGCGTCGGCCAACCCGAGGGCGCTGGTCGATGCGCTCGTCGTCCGCCTGGCGATGACCGAGCATGTCGCGGACGTCGCCGCCCTGCTCAAGGGCGGCGCCCCGCCCGCCCGGCCGAGCGGCGGCGAACCGCCCGCACGTCAAAAAAAAAGTGAGCCGGTTCAGCCCGCCGTGATCGGCGCCGCGGACGCCGACGACCCATGGGCCAAGGTCTGCGCCCTGGCGGCGAATCGCCCGTCGCTGCGCGCCCTGACGTCGACGCTCAGGCCGGTGACGATCGACGCTGACCGCGCCCTGCTCGGCGCGGACGACCCGAACATCCTCGCCGCGGCCCGCCGGCAGGTCGACACCCTCGCCACACTGTTCGAACAGGCGCTGGGCCGGCCTGTGCGGATCGAGTTCGACGATGCCGGGGGAGAGACGCCCAAGCCGAAGATCCCGGGCCGGGTCGACGAGAGCGACCCGATCCTCAAGAACCCGCTGGTCGTCGAGGCCCGCACCCGGCTGGACGCGACGGTGGTGGCGATCGAGGACGACGCCGAGGCGGAGGGCTGACGGTGTTCGATCAGATCAAGTCGGTGGGCGCGGTCGCCGGGCTGATGCGCGACAAGGAGAGGCTGCGCCGGGCCGCCGACACGCTCACGCGCCGCCTGGCCGAGGTCCGCGCCACGGGCGACGCGGGCGTCGGCGCCGTGCGCGTCACCGCCGCCGGGGACATGACCATTGTTTCGGTCGAGCTCAGCCCGGCGCTGGCGGCGTCGATCGTCGATGAGGAATCCCGCGCGGCGTGCGAGCGGCTGATCGCCGAGGCGGCCAACGAGGCCCTCCGCCGAGCACGGGCCCTCGCGCAGGGCGAGGTGACGCGCCTGGCCCGTGAGATGGGCCTGCCGGATCTGCCGGGCCTCGGCGGGCTGCTCCCCGGGGTGTAGCGGCCGGCGCGCCCCTACGATTCGGAGATGACCCGCGCCAAGACCCCTCCCACGCCGGCCGAGGGCTCGCCGTACCCGAGGTCCGTGACCGATCTGATCGACCGCTTCGCGCGGCTGCCGGGGATCGGCCGGCGGTCCGCTGAGCGGCTCGCGTTCCATGTGCTCAAGAGCCCGGGGGAGGAGGCCCGCGCCCTCGCCGGCGCCCTCACCGCCGTCAAGGAGCGCGTCCGGCACTGCTCGGTCTGCTTCAACCTCACCGACGCGGACCCCTGCCCGATCTGCGCCGACCCCCGGCGCGACCGCGGCCTGGTCCTCGTCGTCGAGCAGCCCAAGGACCTCATCGCCCTGGAGCAGACGGGCCTCTACCACGGCGTGTACCACGTCCTGATGGGCCACGTCAGCCCGCTGGACGACATCGGCCCGGAGGACCTGACGGTGGCGGCGCTGCTGGCCCGCCTGGACGACCCGGCGAAGAACAGCGGCGCCGAGCCCGTGCGCGAGGTCGTGCTGGGGCTGAACCCGACGCTCGAGGGCGACGGGACGGCGCTGATGCTCGCCAACGAGATCACGCGCCGAGGCGTGACGGTCAGCCGGCTGGCGAGGGGATTGCCCTCGGGGAGCCAGCTGGAGTACGCGAACAAGGCCGTCCTCGCCGACGCCATCGCCGGCCGGCAGCCGATGGGCTGACGCTCCTGTGCAAACGGGGCGCCGATCCGTTCTATGATGACCCGCGATGAGCGGCATGCGCTTCGAGCAGGGGCAGCAGATGCGTCTGGGCCAGCAGATGAAGCTGGCGCCCAGGGTCATCCAATCCATGGAGATCCTCCAGATGGCCCTGCCCGAGCTGGAGGAGCGCGTCGAGCAGGAGCTCGAGTCCAACGCCACGCTGGAGACGTTCGAAGCCACCGCGGACGGGCCGATCAAGAGCGACGACGATTCGGACGAGCGTGACCTGACGGTCGGCGAGGGCGACGCCGCCGAGGATTTCGCGCGACTCGACGCCATGGAGTCGTCGTACAGCGAGGCGTTCGAGAACGAGTACTCGGCCACGCGCGCCCCGCGGGAGCGCGCCGCCGGGGGCTCGCGCCTGGCCGGGGAGCGCGACGCCAAGCTCGACGCCATGGCCAACACCGCGGCCCGGGGGCCCTCGCTGGCCGAGCAGCTCGCCGAGCAGTGGGACCTCGCCGATGTGGATGAGGAGACCCAGCGGCTCGGCCGGCTGATCCTCGAGCACCTGGACGCCGACGGCTACCTCCGCACCGGCCTTGACGCGATCGCCGACCGCGCCCCGGAGGGCCCGTCCCGTCCCGACGCGGCGCGCCTGGAGGAGGCGCTCCTGGTCATGCAGGCCGTCCTCGACCCGCCGGGGGTCCTGGCCCGGAACCCGCGCGAGTGCCTGCTGATCCAGATCGACGCCATCGAGGACGCCGAAGGCGCCACCGAGACCCTGCGCGACGCACGACGGCTGATCGCGGAGCACCTGGACGATCTCTCGCACAACCGGCTGCCCGCGGTCGCCGAGGCCACCGGGCTGCCGATGGAGCGGATCCGCGCGGCCGTGGAGTGGATGCACCGGCTGAGCCTGGCGCCCGGGCGGGCGCTGGTGCGGGAGTCGGCCCCCATCGTCATCCCCGACGCGATCGTCGAGTACGACGAGGAGGAAGACCGCTACGTCGCCCACCTGACGGACGGTCGCCTGCCCAGCCTGCGCATCAACCCGTCGTACAACACCATGGCCAAGGACCGGGGCGTCGACAAGAAGACGCGCGACTTCATCAAGACCAACCTCTCCAACGCGCACTGGCTGATCGACGCCCTGCACCAGCGCCGGCAGACGCTGCTGCGCGTCTTGAATGTTGTGCTCACGGCCCAGCGAGAGTTCTTCGACTACGGCCCCGCGTCGCTCAAGCCGCTGCCCATGACCCAGGTCGCCGACCAGCTCGGCGTGCACGTCGCGACGGTCTCGCGCGCGGTGTCGGGGAAGCACATCCAGACGCCGCGCGGCGTGCATCCCTTGCGGATGTTCTTCACCGGCGGGACGCAGACGCGCACCGGCGAGGAGGTCTCCTGGGAGGCCGTCCGCCAGGCGCTCCGCGAGATCATCGACGCCGAGGACAAGGCCAAGCCGCTCTCCGACGACGCCCTGGTGGCGGAGCTTAAAAAGCGGGGCATCGACATCGCCCGCCGGACCGTCGCCAAGTACCGCGCCCAGCTGGGCATCCCCTCGACCCGGCTTCGCAAGCGGCACTGACCCTCAGCCGTCGGCCATCAGCGCCGCGATGAGCCGGTCGGCCGGCGCCCCGTCCAGGATGATCTCGACGGCGATCGACAGCAGCGGCAGCTCCCCGGCGTGCCCCGCCACCAGCGCCCGGATGGCGCGCAGCGTCTGCACGCCCTCGACGGTCTTGTGTTGCGACGCGAGCGTCCGGGTCGCGTCCTCCAGCGTCGCGCCCCCGCCCAGGAGCCGGCCCAGCGCCTCGTTCCGCGTCGGGCCCAGGCACGACATCCACAGGTCGCTCCCCCAGCACTGGCTCCCCGCGCTGAAGGTGTCGCGGTCGGCGCCGAGCCTCGCCACGCAGAACGACTCGATCTCCCGCGCCAGCCGGCTGATGAGGTGGGTGACGGCGCCGTGCGACCGCCCCAGCCCGCGCATCATCCCGGCGCAGATCGCCACCACGTTCTTCATCGCCCCGGCGTATTCGACGCCGGCCAGGTCCGCGCTCGTCTCGACCCACATCGTGTCGGACGCGAACAGCGCGCGGAGCCCGGGCAGGGAGCCGGTCTCCTCGCACGCGACGGTCATGCCCAGGGGCTCGCCGCGCATCAGGTCATCGGCGATGGTCCCGCCGGCGAGCGCGGCGTAGGTCACGCGAGCCGCGAGCGGGCCCAGGGCCTCCAGCGCGATCTCGCTCAGTCGTCGCCCGGTCCGCGAGTCCAGGGCTTTGGCCGTGTTCACGATCGTCAGACGCCCGTCCCAGCCGGCGCGGGCGATATCGGCCATCACTTCGCGCGTCGATTGGCTCGTCACCGCGAGAACCAGCGTGTCGGCGCCGGCGAGGAGATCCCGCGCATGATCCGCGATGACGACCGCGTCGGAGACCGTCGTCCCGGCGCCGTGGTAGGGGTGGCGCCGGGCGTCGCGCAGCGATCGGCGGACCTCGTCGTTGCGGTCGTACGCGGTCAGCGCGATCCGGTCCGGCGCCTTGTGCTGCAGGTGGCGCACCATGGCGTAGCCGAAGTGCCCCACGCCATAGACGGCCACGCGCCGCGTCACGGCCGGCCCCCGCGCAGCGCCCGGCGCACTTCCGCGAGGTCCTCCGGCGTGTCGACCTCCCGGCACAGCCCCGAGGCGACGACGGGGCGGAACCGCACGGACCGGGCGTCGATGCAGGCTTGCATGGCGTCCTCAAAGTACGCGGAATCCTCCGCGGCGCGCAGGGCGTCGGCCAGCGCGGGGCGGTCGGCGCCGGTGATGAGGTTGAAACCGACGGCCTCGCCCGCGGCCGGCCGGACCCCCTTGCCGATTCGCGCGATGTCGCCCGCCGGGCCCTCGGTGTACGCCACGGCCTCGGGATCGACGGGCCCGCGGCGGACCAGCGATCGCGAGCCGGTCTGCGCGGCGAACCGCAGCGCGTCGGCCGGATCGATCACGAGGTCCGCGTTTGCCCAGACAACGTCCCCCTCCTCGATGGCGTCGAGCGCGAGCAGCAGACTCTTGGCGGTGTTCGTGTCGGCGTACCGCGGGTTGAGGACGGCCCGAATCCCGGGCGCCGCGGCGCGCACCCGATCCGCCTCGTGCCCGACGACCAGCGTGACGCCGCCCGGGCCGACGATCGACTCGAGGGTCGCCAGCAAGCGCCCAAGCAGGGTCTGCCCGTGCGCGATCTCCACAAGAGGTTTGGGGCGATCGGCGCCCAGCCGCCGGCCCATCCCGGCGGCGAGGATCACGCCGTGCGCGATGGGCCCGCGGTGGCTCACCACTCGTAGCCCAGGCGGGTCAGCAGCGGCGTCAGGATCGGGCGGACATCGTCGAGGACCGCGGGGTCGAGCGTCCGGCGCCATCGGTCCACGCGGGACGGCTCCAGCGTGCCCGTCACCTCGCTCAGGAAGAGCTCCGGATCACGCAGATCGCAGAACTCCGCGATTCGGGCGGCGTGTGTGGCCGGGTCGCGGACCAGGTCCTCGTAGCGGAAGATCAGGACCGAGCCCTCGGGGAGGGACCGGGCGTCGTCGATCGCCCGCCCGACGGCGCCGACCCACTGCCTGGCAAGCATCACATGGAAGGGATCCCGGCCGACCCATTGGCGCCAGCCCGGCGGCCGCACGCCCCAATACTCGAGCGGCCGACCGGTCGCCTTGCGCGCGATCGCGCTGGCGGCCCGCCCGGCCTGGGCCGGCCAGTCGGTCAGCGGCGTCTGCAGGGCGCGGCGCGCGATCCGCGAGATCGGCATGCCCGAGCGCATGATCCGCTCGGTGGATTCGATCACGCTCCGACCGTCGCGGAGGATCAGCAACAGCCGCGCTTCCGGGAAGACCGCGCGCACGAAGGGGATGCGCAGGCAGTTGCTCGGCGTCTTCTCCGCCAGGCGCTCCCGCCCGCGGGCGCGCACGAACCGCTCGAACGTCCGGCGGATCCTGCGGGCCACGCGCGGGGTCGCGTCCTGCGCGGTGAGCACGTCGTCGGGCCGGCGGGCGAACCCACGTGTCCAGACATGGCGCGGCTCGGACCAGTACGCGACCGAGGGGTGGGCGCTGAGGACATCGCCCAGCCAGGTCGTCCCTGAGCGCTGGGCGCCGATCAGGATGATGGGGTCGGTCGCGCCCACGCCCTACGCGCGCTCCAGCCGGGGCCCGATCGCGCGGGCCGGGCTGCCGGCGTAGACCGTGCCCGGTTCGAGGTCTTTGAACGCGCTGGACCGCGCGCCCAGGACGGCCCGCGCCCCGACCTTTACGCCGGGGCCGACGAAGGCGTCGGCCGCGATCCACGCGTCCTCGCCGATGGTCACGGGCGGGCGCAAGAGGGGGAACGCGGGATCGCGAAAGTCGTGCGTGCCCGCGCACAGGTGGGCGTACTGGCTGATGATGGCCCGGTCGCCGATCGTGATCCGTCCCAGTGAATACAGGATCGCGTGGTCGCCGACGACGCACCCCGCGCCCAGGGTCACGTTCCAAGGGATCTCGACGTTGGCGGAGGGGCGGACGCGGGCCCCCGCGCCGACGCTGGCGCCGAAGGCCCGCAGGATCACCCGCCGCACGCCGTACCAGTTGTGGAAGGTCAGCCGGAACGCGGGCCGGCCCAGCAGCATCCACAGGGCCCGGCCGATCTTCTCGCGCGTCGTCCACGGGCTGGGCTCCGGCGCGTGGCGGAACGCCGCGTCGGCGTCCGATCGCGGCGCGGCGTGGGCGGAGTCGGGGCTCGCCGGCCGCTGGGTCACGGCGCGGGCGCCTCGGGGATCGCGGCATTGGCAGACGGCGTCCGGCCGGCCATGGACTCGATCGCGTCGCAGAACCCGCCGCACAGGGACGCCTTGCTCAGCCGGCCGGTGATGACGGCGCGGGCCCGCTCGCCCATCGCCCGGCGCTGGTCGGGGGGCATCGCCGCGAGTGTCTCGACCGCGCGGACGGCGCCGTCGACGTCGCCGTGAGCGACGCGCACGCCGATCGACTCGTCCGCCAGGAGGTCCGAGACGTGCGAGGGCTCGGGCCCGACGAACAGGATCGGGCGGGCCACGGCCATGGCGCCGTACACCTTGCACGGATGCACCACGCCGACGACCTCGTCCCCGAGCGTGACGAGATGCGCGTCGGCCGCCGAGAGCGAATGCCGCAGCGAGTCGATCGGCTGGTAGGGGAGCGAGAGGATGTTGCGGGCGCCACGGGCGACGGCGTCCTCGATCTTCTGTTTTTCGAGCCCGCCCCCGACGAAGAGGAATCGGATGTCGTCGCGATCCGCGAGGCGCTCGGCGGCGGCGAGGATGGTGTCCAACGGGTTCGCCGGGCTATGGTTCCCGCTGTACATCACGACGAACACGCCCTCCAAGGCGTGCTCGCGCCGGAAGGGGTTGTTCGCGTGTTCGACGGGCTCGGCGTGGTCCTCGTGCGGCCAGGGCGGGGCGACGTCGAGCTTGTCCGACACGTCCACCTTGCGATTGACGCGCCGGGCCATGAAGCGGTCGAGGACGACCACGCGCTTGGCCCGGCGGAGGATCGCCCGGTTCATCAGGTTGAACAGACGCGACGGGATCGAGCGCTCGGTGGTCTTGCCCAGCGCGATCATCTGGTCCGGGTTGAGGTCCATGACCCAGAACAGGATGGGGGCCCGGCGGACGACGGAGACGGCGATCGCGGCGATCGGCGCCATCGGCGGCGAGGTCGAGACCACGATCGCGTCCACCCGGCGGGTGAAGACGCCGCGCACCGCCGCGAGGACGGTGAAGATGAACCCGCCGGCGAGGCGCACCGCGATCGAGCCCTTGCCGAAGGATGACAGCGGCAACCGGCGGACGGACACGCCGTCGAGCGTCTCGCGCGACGGGTACTTCATTGAAGGGTCGTCGTAGCCCCGCGCCGAGGCGAGCACACGGACGGCCCAGCCCCGGCGGGCCATTTCGGCGGCGGCGTCGTGCATGTGCTGGCCGACGCTCGCCGGGTCCGGCGGGTAGACCTGCGAGATCACCAGCAG
>RFGI01000033.1 GCA_003696725.1 Planctomycetota bacterium
CGGGCGAGACGCCCGTCCCACAGGTCGAGACGCCCGTCCCACCGGGCGAGACGCCCGTCGCACTGATCCGTCGAACAGAACCTAACCCACGTCGCCGGGGTCTCGTTTGCGCAACTCGAGGATCAGGGTTCGCCCGAACAGCACGGCCGGGGACGTGAGGTGCGCGGCCATGCGTTCGTTTCGCTCGCGCCAGGGTTCGGCGTCGCGGCCGAAGAACAGCCGCCGGCGCCAAGGCAGCCCCGCGAGGTGCAACAGGCCGAAGAGCGGCATAAGCCACTTCTTCTTGAATCGGTCGGTGCGCACGCCGGCGACGTCGGCGCCGAAGTGGTCCGCCAGGTAGCGCAGCCGATGGTACGACAGCGGGGCGATGTGGAAACGGTCCTCGCGTGCGTCCGGCGGCAGGTCCCGCAGCGTCGCCGGGTTGAACTGATAGAACGTGCCGGTCAGCAAGAACCGGAGCCGGGAGTAAAAGTTCAGGATGTTCGGCGTCGAGAGCACGACCGTCCCGCCCGGGCGCACCACGCGAATCAGCTCCGAGACGAGCGTGACCGGGTTCACCAGGTGCTCGATCCCCTCCAGGCACAGGGCGGCGTCGAACGCGCCGTCGGGGAAGGGCAGCGGCCGGTTCATGTCGGCGTAGACGTAGTCATCCCGGCCCTCGTTGATGTCGGCGGGCGTGACCTCGAACCCCTCGGCGCGGAGGGCGTCGGTCATCTGGCCGTGCCCCGCGGGGAGGTCCAGGACGTGGCAGGGCCTCGGCAGCGCGCGGAGGATGTCCAGCGCCGCCTCCATATACAGCACGAACCCGGTGACGCCGCTGAAGTACGGCGCGCCGGTCTCGGTGTCGGGGGCTTCGGGTTGTGTCGCGGCGGCGGGCATGTCGCTCGGATCAGAACTTCTTGTGCGTCGGCCGTTCGCGGCTCGGCTTGAGCCCGAGGATCGCCATCGCCAGACGCAGGTCCTCCGGCCGGGTGATCTTGATGTTGGTGACCTCTCCCGGCAGGGCCACGACGGGCTCGCCCAGGCGCTCGACGAGGCCCGCGTCGTCGGTGCTGCTCAGGTCGTCCTGGGCGTAGGCCCGGCGGAGGAGGCTCGCCCGGAAGACCTGCGGCGTCTGGGCGGCGGCCAGGCCGGCGCGTGGGACGGTCTCAACGACCGCCCGGGCGTCGGACGCGCGCGAGCCGGGTTCGCCGAGGAGCGCATCGAGCGGGTCGTCGGCGCCGGACTCGACGGGTTCGTCCCCGAGGCGTTTGAGTGTGTCCGCGACATCGACGGCCGGGATCACCGCGTCGTGCACCGCGGCGGCGTCGAAGAGCCGATCGAGCAGCCGCGGCGAGGCGCACGGGCGGGCGGCGTCGTGCACGGCGATGTGCGTGCAGTCGTCCGGGACATGCCCCAGGGCCGCGCGGACCGTCTGCCAGCGGTGCTCCGGCCCGCCCCGGCACAGCGACACGCCCAGGAGCGCCAGCCGATCGCCGTGGCGGAGCTTGAACTCGTTGAATCGGGCGTTGTCGTGCGGCCCCGCGACCACGATGCACGAGACGCGGTCGTGATTGACAAAGAGCTCGACCGTGCGGTGCAGCAGCGGCCGGCCCCCGAGGTCTTCGGTGAGCTTGTCCCTGTCGCCGAAACGGGACGAGGCGCCGGCGGCGGGGATGATCACCGCGAGGTTCATGGACCTATCGTAACCGGCCGAGAGACGCCGCGCCAACGCGCGGACCGGGCGTCAAGGAGATTGCGCGCATGCCGACACTGCTGCACATTATCGCGAATCCGCGCCCACGGGGCGAGAGCCGATCGCTCCGAGTCGCCGACGCCCTGCTCGCCGGGTGGCGAGGCGCGCACGCCGGGGCTGAGGTCGTCGAGATGAACCTGTTCGATGAAGAACTGCCGATGGTCGATGCGGCGGGCGTCAACTCGCGCATTCATCAATTCATGGGGCAGGAGCTCGCCGGCGAAGAACGGGAGCGCTTCGATCGGTTCATGCGCTACATCGATCCGCTGCTCGCGTGCGATGCGCTGGTCATCACCACGCCAATGTGGAACTTTGGCCCGCCCTGGAAGCTCAAGCAGTGGCTCGACACGGTGATTCAGGCGCGGGTGACATTCGAATACACCGACGGCGGACCGCGCGGACTCGTGCCGTGCGACCGGGCGGCGATCGTCGGCAGTCGCGGCGGGATGTACCCGGCGGACGGCGACCCGCGCCACACGGGGGACTTCTTGACCACCTACCTCCGGGCGGCGCTGAACTGGATCGGCGTCGCCGACGTGCGCCCCTGTTTCGCCGACGGCGTGGACGCGAAGCGCGACCAGGCGGAGTCGATCCTGGCCGAGGCGGAGGCTCGGGCGCGGGAGCTCGGATCGACGCTGTAGCGCGCCGGTTGCGGGCCCACCCTTCAGAATGATCTGGATCGCCACGCGTCCGCGACAGCGTCGGCGACGCGCCGGTGCACCGTCTTGTCGGTCATGCTCGGCAGGAGGTCGCCCGCGCTGGCCGCGTCGGCCAGGGCGCGGGCCGCGGCGAGCTTCATCTCGTGCGTGATGTCCGACGCCCGCGCGTCCAGGGCGCCGCGGAAGATCCCGGGATAGGCCAGGGCGTTGTTCATGCCCCGGCCGTCGACGGCGACGGCGGCGCCGGCCGCGAGCGCGTCCTCGGCGCTGATCTCGCTGACCGGGTTGGCCAGGGCGAAGACGATCGGGCCGGGCGCCATGGACCGGACCATGTCTTGCGTGACCGTGTTCGGTTTCGAGACCCCGACGAGCAGGTTCCGGCCGCGGACGGCCTCCTCGAGCGGGCCGGCGACGCCCGCGCGGTTGGTGAGGCGCGCGACCTCGGCCTTCCACCGGTTGAGGTCGTCGCGCGCCGGGGAGAGGGCGCCGCGCGAGTCGCACACCACCACGTCGCGCACGCCGAACCCGACAAGGAAGCGGGCGATGGCCAGGCCGGCGGCGCCCGCGCCGAGGACCAGCGCGTCGATGTCGCCCGGCTCGCGGCCGGTCAGGCGCAGGGCGTTGATGAGCCCGGCGATGCAGACCGTCGCGGTGCCGTGCTGGTCGTCGTGGAAGACGGGGACCCCGAGCGCCTCGTTGAGGGCGGATTCGATCTCGAAGCAGGCCGGGGCGGAGATGTCTTCGAGCTGGACGGCGCCGTAGCCGCTGGCGATGGCCCTGACAATCCCGATGACCTCGGCCGGGTCGGATGAATCGATCAGGATCGGCTCGGCCGAGACGCCGACGTAGTGCGCCAGGATGGCGGCCTTGCCCTCCATCACGGGCAGACCCGCCAGGGCGCCGATGTCGCCCAGCCCGAGGACGGCCGTCCCGTTGGTGACGATCGCGATCTTGTTCCCCTTGGCGGTGTAGGCCAGCGCCGCCTCGGGGTTCTCGCGGACGGCCTGGCAGACGCTGGCGACGCCCGGCGTGTACACCATGCGCAGGTCCATCACCGTGTCGAGAGACACGGTGGCAACGGTGCGGATCGTCCCGCCGCGGTGGATCTCCAGGACCTCGTCCGTGGTGCGTTCGACGAGCACCCCGTCGACCGAGCCAATGGCGTCCAGCGTGCGCGCGAGGTGGTCGCGGTCGACGCAGAAGACCTCGATGTCGCGGACCTTGCACCGGCTGTCGGCGCCGACGATGCGGATGTCGCCCAGCGGCGTGCGGGCCGAGGCGATCGCCTCGAGGACCGCCGCGAGCGACCCGGGCCTGTCCGGCACGCGGACTCGGACGGTGTGGATCAGGGCGGCGTTGTACCGC
This sequence comes from Planctomycetota bacterium, assembly GCA_003696725.1. Lineage (GTDB taxonomy): Bacteria > Planctomycetota > Phycisphaerae > Phycisphaerales > UBA1924 > J020. The sequence continues at coordinate 3,760 of RFGI01000033.1, forward strand.
TCGAGCCAGTTGGGCTGATCGGCGGTCGGGAGTGTATGGGGCATCCCGTGAGTTGTACCGGCCGGCCGGCCCCGGCGCCGTGCGACGGCCCGGGCCCGCTCGTGGCCGACGGCCCGGGAGGGGGGCTAGAATGCGCATCGCCGAACGAGGCTCGGCGGGTTCTTTGACATTCCGGGGCCGAACTGGATTCGACCGGGCATGTGAGGTGTGGCGTGGCGCGTCGCGGCGCACGCTGGCCGCGTTATCAAGCGTGCACACTGATAACTGCCAACACGCAGTTTGCCCTCGCGGCCTGATCAGGCCGTGACGGCCGACGCCTGACGCCCGATGGGGCGTCGGCCGCTGACATCGGGCTGGTCCTCGTGCGGCGCCTCGGCGCACGGGACGAGAACACACCGGGGCTGGGCAATGCGAGGGCTGTCGCCGGCCCGACCAACGCCGAGACTTCCAAACAGCGACTACACGCGTAGAGGCGCCACATCGACTGCCACGGGACGGGGGTTCGATTCCCCCCGGCTCCATTTTTCCGCGCTTTCGCAATGCGCCGAAATATCGCGCAAGCTCCCGACGACACGCGAGTTAGCGCCGCTCTGCGCATCGCGCTCCATTTCGAGTTTCTGCTCATTTCGAGGCGTTTCGTGCGCCTTCAGCTGCGCATTGCGCTGCGCGCTGTCGTCAATCCCAGCGGCACGATCGAGCAACTCCTCAGGCACAGCGTTGGCATAGTGCCTGCCGCTGACCGTGATGCTGTGGCCGATCCACTTGCTCACGGCGTACTGCGGGAAGGTCATGGCCCATTCCTTCTCGCACGAGGAGCGCAGC
>RFGI01000168.1 GCA_003696725.1 Planctomycetota bacterium
CGGCGGCGCTGGGCGCCGGGCGCGGCGCGGTCGCCGGCTGCGGCTGAGCCTGTGGCGCGGGCGCCGGCGGTTGCGGCCGCGGCGCCGGCTGCGGGGCGACCCTCGGCGCCAGGCGGAGCTTGAACAGGTAGTCGGTGACGCGCTCGCGCACCTGCCGGTTGAACTCGGCGAAGAGGCGCGCGCCCTCGCGCTTGTATTCGATGCGCGGGTCGAGCTGGCTGAAGGACCGGAAGCCGATGGAGTCGCGGAGCTGGTCCATGGCGTAGAGGTGGTCCTTCCAGGCCGGGTCGAGGACCTCCAGCAGGATGGTGCGCTCGAGCTGGACCATCTCGCCGCGGAGGACAGCCTCGGCGAAGGCCTGGACCGCGCCGGGGCGCTCGTCGGGGCGGGCCTCGAGGACGCGCGGGGGCAGGGCCTCGACGCCGAACTTCTCCTTCATGTGCGCCGCGAGGGCGTCAAGATCATCGGCGAGGGCCACGGCGTCGGCGATGGCGCGGTCGATCGCCCCGGACTCGACGGCCCGGCGCGAAGCGGCCAGCAGCTCCTCGCGCAGCTGCTGCGGCATCTTCGTGCGAACGACGGACTCGTCCCAGCCCAGGTCGTAGCGGCGGTTGGCCCAGGCGACAAACTGGGCGGCGGCGGCCTGCGGGTTCTGGCGCATGGTCGCCAGGGTCATCTCGAGCGCGAAGTCGACGGGGTGCTCGATCTCGCGCGCGGTGTACGCCTGCCGGGCCGCGTCCATGAGCAGGTCCACGGCGTCTTCGGGCTCCTCGGCTTTCAGGACCGCGTCGAGGGGGATGTCCTTGCCGAACTTGTCCTTGGCCCAGGCGACGAGGCGCTTGGCGCCCAGCTGCGGGTCGAGCAGGTCGGCCAGGGGCGACAGGTCCGTCTCGTTGATGCGGGCCTCGGCGGCGTCGGCGAGGCGGTCCTCGATCTGGCGGCGCGTCAGGCCCAGGGCCTCGGCCGGGGTGAGCTCCACGCCGAACTGCGTCCGCGCCCAGCGGACCAGGTGGGCGAAGTCCTCCTCGGCCGGGTCGTCGATCTCCGGCAGGTGCTCGCCCAGGGAGACGGAGATCATCAGCCGGGCCTCGTCGCGGGCGATCTCGCGGACGCGCTTGGCGGTGTCCTCGACGTCGAGGCCGCGCAGGCGGTCCGCCGGGATGCTGGTGCGCAGCAGATCGCCGGCGCGCTCGGCGACCTGCTCGGCCGTGTACCCGGGGGCCAGGTACAGGGCGACGGCGTCGACGACGGCGTCCTCGACGTACGAGAAGATCAGGCCCTTGATGTCCCGGCCTTCGAGGGCCCGCTGGCGCTGCCCGTAGAAGGACTGCCGCTGGTGCTCCATGACCTCGTCGTATTCGAGGAGGTTCTTGCGCTGCTGGAAGTTCCGCTCCTCGACCTTGCGCTGGGCGCGCTCCACGCTCTTGGTGAGCATGGGGTGCTCGATGGCGTCGCCCTCCTTCATGCCCAGCCGCGAGAGGATGCGGAGGGTGGTCTCGCCGGCGAACATCTTCATCAGGTCGTCTTCGAGGCTGACGAAGAAGCGCGACGAGCCGCGGTCGCCCTGGCGCCCGGCCCGGCCTCGGAGCTGGTTGTCGATCCGGCGCGACTCGTGGCGCTCGGTGCCGACGACGTGCAGCCCGCCGAGCGCCTCGGTCGTCTCGGCCCAGCCGAGGCGGTGCAGGGCGAACCGGCCTTGGGCGTCCAGCTCGTTGCGCAGGGCCTCGGCGCCGAGCTGCTCGATCTTCTTCTCGTCGAGCCAGGTGTGGTCCAGGGCCCAGCGGCGCAGGAGACGCAGCTCGAGGTCGTCGAAGGGTGCGGCGTCCGCGTCGGCCTTGCTGATCCCGAGCTCCTTGGGCGCGATCTTGCGGTAGACCTTCTCGCGCAGTTCCTCGTCCGACGCGTCCGGGGTCAGGTCCCGGGGCGCCAGCCCGCGGCGGAGCCAGTGGTCCACCAGCGCCTCGCGGGTGACCGGCTGGAGCTTGATGTCGGTGCCCCGGCCGGCCATGTTGGTGGCGATCATGACCGCGCCCAGGGCGCCCGCGTTCTCGATGATGTTCGCCTCGCGCTCGTGCTGCTTGGCGTTGAGGACCTCGTGCCGGATCTGATGCGTCTCGGTGAGGCGTGTGGAGAGGGACTCGCTCTTCTCGACGCTGGTGGTCCCGACCAGGACGGGCCGGCCCAGGTCGTGCATGGCCTTGATCTCGTCGACGATCGAGGCCCACTTGTCCTTGCCGGTGAGGTAGACCACGTCGTTGTAGTCGCTGCGGACCACGGGCACGTTGGTGGGGATGACCACGACGTCGAGGTTGTAGATGTCGTGGAACTCCTGGGCCTCGGTGTCGGCCGTGCCGGTCATGCCGGCCAGGCGCGAGTACATCTTGTAGAAGTTCTGGATGGTCACGGTGGCGACGGTCTGGGTCTCCTCCTTGATGGGGACGCCCTCCTTGGCCTCGATGGCCTGGTGGAGCCCGTCGGACCACTGCCGGCCGATCTGGAGCCGGCCCGTGAAGGTGTCGACGATGACCACGCTGGGCTCGCTCGCCCCGGTGCGCGGGTTGTCCAGCGGCATGACCACGTAATCGCGGTCGCGCTCGTAAACGGTGTGGGCGCGGACGGCCTGCTCCAGCAGGTGCGGCAGGTCCGCGTTCTCGCCGGCGTAGAACGAGCCGAGCCCGGACTCATTCTGCGCCTCCTCGATCCCCTCGTGGGTGAGGCGCGCGGACTTGCGGTCCATCTGCACCTCGTAGTACTGGACGTGGCGGTCGCGCTCGGCCTCCAGGCCGGGCAGCTCCTTGCGCAGCCGCTCCATCTCGGCCTTGAGCGCGGGGATCTTGGACTTGTCGCGGGCGTTGCGGATGTCGCCCTCCAGGCCCTTGATCCGCCGGGTGACGGCCTGGACCTTCTCGTCGCGCTCGGCCCAGGGTCGGTGCTTCTGCACCAGGTGGCGCGCCAGGCTGTCGGCCAGGTCGTACCGCGGCTGGTCCTCGTGGGCCGGGCCCGAGATGATCAGGGGCGTGCGCGCCTCGTCGATGAGGATCGAGTCGACCTCGTCGACGACGGCGAAGTCACGCCGGCGCTGCACCTGCTGCTCGGCGGCGCGCTTCATGTTGTCCCGGAGGTAGTCGAAGCCGAACTCGCTGGTCGTGCCGTAGACCACGTCGCAGCGGTACATGGCGCGCTTGACGGGCTCGGGCTGGCGGTGCTGGGCGTGGATGGCGCCCACCGTCAGGCCCAGGGCCCGGAAGAACGGGTAGACCCAGTCGCGGTCGCGCTGGACGAGGTACTCGTTGACGGTGACGACGTGGCAGGACAGGCCCTCCAGGGCCGCGAGGTAGCACGCCAGCGGGGCGACGATGGTCTTGCCCTCGCCGGTCTTCATCTCGGCGATCTTGCCCTGGTAGAGGACCATCGCGCCGATGAGCTGCACGTCGAAGGGCCGGGCGCGAAACGGCGGCCTCGACTCGGGGTAGAGCTCCCGCACCGCGTCGTAGACCGGGGTGGGGATGTCCAGCCGGCGCCAGCCGGGCACGGGCCCGTCGCAGCCCAGGTCCGGGCCGGCGGGCTCGGCGTCGGGCGCCGCGTCCATCGCCGCGAGCGTCTCGTCGTAGAGGGCGCGCGCCTCCGCGGGCAGGCGGTCGGCGTCGAACCGCTCGCGGTGCTCGGGGTTGAAGACGTTGCGGATGCCGACGTTGCGGTCCATCGCCTCGCGGGCCACGGCGAACGCCTCGACGAGCAGATCGACGGGCTTCTCGCCCGATTCGATGCGGCGGCGGAACTCTTCGGTCTTGGCGCGCAGCTGGGCGTCGGTCAGGGCGCGGACCTCGGGCTCCAGGGCGTTGATGGCGTCGACGCGGGACGTGAATCGTTTGACGAAGCGCTCGTTGCGCGTGCCGAACATGGCCCTCAGGAGCGGGCCGACAACGGGGATGTCGTGAGTCTTCTGCATGGCGGTCCTGGTGCGGGTCGCGCGGGGGCGCAGGGCCTGGCGCGGCGGGTCGGCCCGGGCCCGGATGGGCCCGAGGCTCGGGGTGGGATCGGGAAGCGGGTGTCGGCGCCGGGTTGGCGCAGCGGCGCCGCGGCGCGGGGCGGATGAGCGTCAGGCCCGCGCCGGTGGGGGCAGGTCCGACTCGCCTCGGCGGGGCGACACCCGGGCGCCGACGGCGTCGCCACCGGCGTCGGTCGCGTCCACGGACCGGGTCAGGCCGGCCGACGGCGCCCCGACCGGCGTCAGAGACACCGACGCCGACGTGGTCGAGAGCCCGCACCCCAGCGCCAGGGAGGCGGCGGCCTCAAGCGGGCGCGAGGCCCGGGCCAGCCGATCGGTCGATCGGGAGGCGGACTCGCCGGCGGCGGCCAGACCGGCCAAAGCCGCCGCGAGCACCAGCGCAAGCGTCAACCCGCCCGGCGTCGCACGGGGCAAACGAACCATTGTCGGGTTGGGCATACGAGTGGCGGGCATCGGTCGGTCCGCCCGAAGTATCGACGCCCAAGGCCGCCGTGACAAGTCCTGTGTGCGGGATCCGGCCCACAGCGTCGCCGGTCGGGGGCCCGCTACGATTGGCGCCGAGGCAGTCCGTTGCGAGACATCGACCGCGAAATCCCGATCGAACGGTACGGCGAGGTGGACTCGACGAACCTCCTGGCCAGGCGAAAGATCGAGTCGGGCGAGCTCGGCGGCGGGCCGGTGATGCTGGTCGCGGATCGGCAGACGGGCGGGCTGGGGCGGTTCGGACGGCCGTGGTCCAGCCCCGCCGGCGGGGTGTGGGCGACGCTCGTCTGGCCCGTTCAGCGGGATCTGCCGAGGGTGCTGGACGGCCTGGGGCTGCGCCTTGCCGTGGCCTGCGCCGAGGCGATCGAGCACGAGCTGGCGGCCCACGGCCGGGCCGGTCGCGTGCAGATCAAGTGGCCCAACGACGTGCTCATCAACGGCAAGAAAGCGCTGGGCGTCCTCGCGGAGGTCGTCCGGCACGAAGGGCGACCGATCATCCTGGTGGGCGTGGGCGTCAACGCGGACTTCCCGGCGGGCGCGCTGCCCGAGGAGGTCAGAGACAGCGCGACCACCCTGCGCGACGTGATCGGGCGGTCGCCGAACGTCGCCCGTCTCCTGGACGATCTACGCCGGCGGCTGGCCGACGCGCTGCAGCGCGAGGGCTTGAGCGAGAAAGATCTCGCCGAGGCGCGCGACCGGCTCTTCGGCGTGGGCGAGCCGGCGGTCGTCCGGCTCAACGGAGGGTTGGAGATCGCCGGCGTGCTGAGGGGGCTGGACGACCGGGGCCTGCCGGTGCTCGAGACGGCCGACGGGCCGTGGACCGCGCCGCCCGGCGCCGCGCTGGCCCACTGCCCCGTGGCGCGGTCGAGCGTCTGACGGATCCGAGCCGAGGGGATCTCGCCGGGTGGGTGAGCGGTAGGATCACGCCGGCGCCCGCGCGCCCCGCGGCCGCGTGGCCCGCGCAGTGGAAAGGAGTCTGCCGTGACCGAGGTGAACCCGTCCGGGCCCACGATCTCCGAGGCCGACGCCGAGCAGGCCGTCGCCCAAGTGCGCCAGGCGTACGACGCCCTGCGTGCGGAGGTCTCCAACGTCATCGTGGGGCAGGACGAGGTCGTCGAGGAGCTCCTGACGGCGGTGTTCTGCCGGGGTCACGCCCTGATCGTGGGCGTGCCGGGGCTGGCCAAGACGCTGCTGGTGTCGACCCTGGCGCGGACCCTGAGCCTGGGCTTCTCGCGGATCCAGTTCACGCCGGACCTCATGCCCTCGGACATCACCGGGACGGAGGTGATCGAGGAGGACAAGGCGACCGGGGCGCGGGAGCTGCGGTTCGTCAAGGGCCCGATCTTCGCGAACGTGATCCTGGCCGACGAGATCAACCGCACGCCGCCCAAAACCCAGGCGGCGCTGCTCGAAGCGATGCAGGAGCGGCAGGTGACGGCCGGGGGCGTGCGGCACGCCCTGCCGGACCCCTTCTTCGTCCTCGCGACGCAGAACCCCATCGAGCAGGAGGGCACCTACCCCCTGCCCGAGGCGCAGCTCGACCGCTTCATGTTCATGATCACGATCGACTACCCGGGCGAGGAGGAGGAGCTGGAGATCATCCGCCGCACGACCAGCGCCCGGGAGGCGAAGGTCAAGCCGGTGCTGACCGGGCAGGACGTCCTGAAGGTGCAGGAGCTGGTCCGGCAGGCGCCGGTGGCCGACCACGTGGCGCGGTACGCCCTGCGGCTGGTGCGGGCCACACGCGTGCGCGAGCACTCGACGGAGAACCCCAAGCCGGCGATCGTGGTGGAGTACCTGGCGTGGGGGGCGGGCCCGCGGGCCAGCCAGTTCCTGATCCTGGGGGCCAAGGCCCACGCGATCCTGGCCGGGCGGTTCCACGTCACGCCCGAGGACATCCGGGCGGTGGCCAAGCCGGTGCTGCGGCACCGGGTGATCACCAACTTCAACGCCGAGGCGGACTCGATCACGCCGGACGCGGTGATCGACAGTTTGCTCGAGAGCGTGCCCGTCGAGGGCGAGAGCGAAGAGGAAAAGAAACAGCTCGACGCGGTGATGCGGTGAGGAGCCGGCGTGTTGGAGGTCCATCGTCGAGCCGCCCGCGCGGCATGTGTGCGCGTGGCGGGAGAGGCCGACTTCTGGTACGGTGCGCAGCATGGCGAAGCCAACTCAGGCGAAGCGGCCACGATCCGCAGAGCGAGATGGCCCGAACGCGATGTTTTTCTGTCATTCTTGTGAATCGATGCCCGAGCTCGCGGACGAATCCGTCGCGCTCACGGTGACGTCGCCGCCGTACTGGAACGCGATCGACTACGACCGCCACGCCGAGGACGCGACACAGAACTACCGCACGCGTGAGTACGCCGAGGGCTTCGGGGGGTACGGCGAGTACCTCGACTCGATGTCGCGCTGCTTCTCGGAGGTGCTCCGGGTGACGGAGCCGGGCGGGTTCTGCGCGGTTGTGATCGGGACGATTTTGGACCGGGGGCGGCACATCCCGGCGCCGTTCGACCTGCTCGCGCGGTTGCAGGGCGACGGCTGGTGGTTTCACCAGGACATCATCTGGCACAAGTGCACAGCGGGGGTGCGTCGCGCGGGCGTGACGATCCAGAAGCCGTACCCGGGGTATTATTATCCAAATATAATGACTGAGTATATTTTGATATTCCGGAAACCCGCGACGCGCGGGAGGCTCAATGGGAGCCGGGAGCGGCGCGGGGCTTTCCCGATCAACGCCCTGTTCACACGGGAGATCGCCAACAACGTCTGGCACGTGGCGCCGGTGCCGCCGGGCGTTCTGGATCACCCGTGCCCATTCCCGGAAGAGATCCCGCACCGGCTGATCACGCTGTACTCCCGCCCGGGGAGCGTGGTGCTCGACCCGTTCGTGGGGTCCGGGCAGACGACGAAGGTCGCGAGCGCGCTGGGCCGGCGCGCGGTCGGGTACGACATCGTGCCTGGGTACGTGCGGTGCGCACAGCGGCGCGTCGAAGAACCGCTCTCGATTCGACCGAAACAGCTCGTGGCGCGGTTCGACAAGATCGCCGTGGACGAGCCGCTGCCCGAGCGCACGAAGCCGACGACGAGGCGCGGGCCCCGGCCGCCGGCTCGGACTTCGGAGCTCTTCGTCAACGGCGTCGAGCCGGCATGACCGGCGACTTCGCCGCGGAGCGGGCGTCGTTCGCTCGGCTTGTCGCTGCGCTGCACACGGACGGCGATCTCCGGCGCGATCTGGAGCGCGCGTTCGAGCTGCTCCTGAGCCGGTACGCCACGTCGATCCGTGAGAACAGGTTCATCGTCGGGGGCGTCACGGAGCGGTTCATCGCCGCGGCGTTCTGCGCCATCGACGAGCAGGCGCGCAACGTAGGGGCCGTGACGGAGGGCTCGGACGTGCGCGTCGGGGATGCGTTGTTCTCGGTCAAGGGGTCGTTCTCCGGCTCGCGCGAGTTCCGACTCGTCAACGTGCTGGGCGAATCGCCATCCGCGGAATGGAGACATGGGACGATCTTTGTCGTGTCGGAGCGGGGCGTCGGCTACGCGGACCCGGGGCTGCTCCCCGGGCGGACCCGGCGCAAGCGCGACGCGGTGGTCCTGCCCGTCCGTCCTGTGTTCGAGCTGTGGGAGGTCCAACCGGAGCTCTTGGCCCCGATCGTGATCCCCCGGGCCAGACGGGATCAAGCCGGCAGCGACGTCGCGAGCAAGACGGTCGCCGACGAAATCCTCAGGTACGGGATGAAGAAACTCCGGCCGATGGACCCGCGACCGCCGTGGGACGACGCATGAGGCTGGGAGGGCCATTCAGGCGCCTCGCGCGACGGCGTTGATCGTAGAATCTGCCGATGCCTCGAGAATCCTCGATTCCCTCCGCGCCCGCCGATGCCACGATGTACCTGCACCCGCAGACGCTGGCGCGGCTGGGGTCCCTGGAGCTCCGCGCCAAGCACATCGTCGAGGGCGTCATGAGCGGGATGCACCGCTCGCCGCACCACGGCTTCAGCGTCGAGTTCGCCGAGCACCGGCAGTACGTCCCCGGCGACGACATCCGCCACCTGGACTGGAAGGTCTTCGGTCGGACGGACAAGCTGCACCTCAAGCAGTACCAGCAGGAGACGAACCTTGACCTGATGCTGCTGGTGGACGCCTCGGGGTCGATGGACTTCGGCTCGCGAATGTTTTCCGACGCCTCGGGCGTGGGGGCCAAGGAATCCGCCGACGGCCGGCCCTACTGGAGCAAGTTCGACCACGCCACGGCCCTGGCGGCGGCCATGGCGTACATCTCCATCAAGCAGGGCGACCGCGTCGGGCTGATCGTCTACGCCGACAGCATCAAGGCGATGGTCAAGCCCTCCGGGGCGCAGGCGCAGTGGCGGCAGATCGTCGGGGCGCTCTCGACGCAGCCGGTGCGGGCCCCCACGGACATCGCCCGCGTGGTGGACCAGACGCTGGGCAAGATCAACAACCGGCGGCTGCTGGTGTTCATCAGCGACTTCTTCGAGGACCCGGGGCAGATCCGGGCGGCGCTGGCGCGGTGCAAGCACCGCCGGCAGGACGTGATCCTGTTCCAGACGATCGACCGCCGGGAGCGGGAGTTCGACGTGACGGAGTCGGCGCCGTTCGAGGGCCTGGAGGGCGAGGGTCGGCTTCGCGTCGACCCGCGGGCGCTGCGGGCGGCGTACCTGGAGGCGTTCAACGGGCACGTCGAGGCGGTGCACCGCATCGCGCGGTCGTTCGGGTTCGACCACGAGGTGGTGTCGACGCACGACTGGCTGGGCCCGCCATTGGCCGCGTTCCTGGCCCGGCGCAACGCCCGGCTCAAGAGGAGCAAGGCGGGATGACCTTCCTCCACCCGTTGTTGTTCGCCGCCGGCGCCGGGGCGGTGGCCATCCCGATCGTGATCCACTTCCTGTTCCGCCGGCGGCGCAAGCCGATCGCATGGGCGGCGATGCGGTTCCTGATCGAGGCGTACAAGAAGCACCAGCGCCGGCTCAGGCTCGAGCACCTGCTGCTGCTGGCGGCGCGGTGCCTGGTGGTGCTGCTGATCGCGCTGGCCCTTGGGCGCCCCCTCGCCCAGCGCGCCGGCGCCGCGCTGGGCCTGGCCGGGGGCCGGACGGTGTACTTGGTGATCGACGACACGATGGCTTCGGCGCTGCGCGGCGAGGACGGCGAGACGGCGCTGGCCCGGCATCAGCGCACGGCGCGGGCCGTGCTCGACACGCTCGGCGCCGGGGATCGGGCGGCGGTGGTGACGCTGTCGTCGCCCGCGCGGGGCGTCGTCGCGCCGGCGTCGGCGGACCTGGCC
>RFGI01000169.1 GCA_003696725.1 Planctomycetota bacterium
CGCCGCCGCCCCCCCGCCCAAGCCCGGGGGCAAGGGCCTGGTGTCGGCGCCCCCGCCGCCCGCCGCCAAGGCGGATTCGTACCGCTTCCCCGGCGGGCTGGTCCCGACCAAGCTCCCCCCCCGGTTGATGCAGGGCCGGGTGCGGACCTCGCGCTCCGGCGCCGCGCCCATCGCCCCTCCGACCGACGACGACTAGGTTCTGCTTGACGGATCACCATGGCGCCGAGGCGCAGCGACCGGCCTGTGGGCCGGCCGTCTCGGCGGCATCATCCCACCCTCACCGACGGGCGAGACGCCCGTCCCACTGATCCGTCGAGCACTGAAGACCCAGCGCCCGGACCGCCCTCTTCAGCCGCCGGCTGGCCGCCCGCGCGTCGACCGCAGCCAGTGCGCAACGGCGCGCGCCAGGATGTCCGTCTCGATGTTCACAGCTGCGCCCTCGGCGAGGTCTCCCAGCGTCGTCTCGCGCAGGGTTGTCGGGATCAGCGCCACCTCGAACCAGGTGTCGCCCGCAGCCGCGACCGTCAGGGACACGCCGTCGACCGCGACCGAACCCTTGGGCACGATGAGCGGGACCGACTCAGCGGGCGCGGCGAATCGGACGCGGTGCTCGCCGGCGTCGGCGTAGACCGCCTCGACTCGCCCCACCGCGTCGATGTGCCCCTGGACGATGTGCCCGCCCAGGAGCGAGTCGGCCCGGGCGGCGCGCTCCAGGTTCACCCTCGCGCCGGGCGCCAGCCCGCCCAGCGTCGTCCGCGAGAGCGTCTCGGCCACCACATCGAAAACCAGCCGGCCGTCCACGGCGGGCTCGGCGAGCGTCAGGCAGCACCCGCTGACCGCGATCGATTCGCCCGGCGCGGGGGCCTCGGCCCACGCCCCCGCGGCGAGCGTGAGCCGTCGACCGGCGCCGGCCGGGGCGACCTCCGCGACCTCGCCGACGGCCTGGACCAGCCCGGTGAACACAACCCGAGCATACGCCCGAGTGGTTGACCGCGCCGGCGTCGAGGCCCATACTCGCCCGCCGTCGCTTGGGGAGCGCGCCCAGCGGCGCCGGTCCACCATGCAGAGAGGCTCGCATGCGCCGAAGGGTTCTTCGTTGTTCTGATCGGACCGGGCCGAGGGCCGCCGCCGCGGCCATCACGGTCTGGGCGCTCGCGGCGGTCGGGCTGCCCGGATGCGGGGCCACGCCCACCGCGACGCGGCCGGCGCCCGCGCCGGCGCGACATGCCGCCGCCGGGGTCGATCACGACGCCTACGCCGCCCTGGGTTTCCGGCTGGCGTGGCGCGGCTACGCGGTCATGGGCCGGGGTGGGACGCTCCTGCACGCAACGCTCGCCGAGGACGGCGTCCTCGTCCACTCCACCAACCACATCCTGACCTACATGGACCTCGCCACAGGGGCCAACCGCTGGTCCACCACCGTCGGCTCGCCGATCGACACCTTCGTGGGCGACGCGGTCGTCGATGATCGCGTCTACGCCGCCAGCGACAACGAGCTGTTCCTGCTCGATCGGGCCACCGGCGCCGTGCGCGACCGCCAGCGGCTAGCCGTCGTGGTGTCCACCGCGCCGAGGATCTTCGGGCCCGTCGCCGTGTTCGGCTCGGGGTCGGGCGAGGTCCTGGGGCACAACCTGCTGACCGGGTTCAAACTCTGGGGGTACCGGCTCAGCGGGCGCATCACGGCCCGACCCGCGGCGGTGGGCGAGTTCGCCGGCGTCGTCAGCCAGACCGGCGACACGATCATCATCGACCCGCAGACGGGCTCGGCCACCATGCGCAGCCGGGTCTTCGCGGGCCCGGGCGGGGACCCCGTCGCCGACGAGGGCGCGATGTTCATCGCCTCTTTAGATCAGTCGGTGTACGCGTTCCCGGCGCGCGGCTCGTCGTGGCTGTGGCGCGTGCGCACCGAGGCGCCCGTCACGGCCCAGCCGACGCTGCTGGACGGCGCCCTGTACGTCGATCTGCCGTCTCGCGGGCTGACGGCGCTTGACCCGGCGACCGGCGACGTGCGGTGGGCGAACCCCGACGCGGGCGGGACGGTCGTGGGCGTGCGCGGCGGGGACCTGATCGCGCACCGCGCCTCGGACGGCGCCGCCTTCCGCCTGGACGCCGACACCGGCGACGTGATCGAGCGCGTCTCGCTCCCCGGCGCCGCGGTGGTGATGATGCGCCCGGCCGTCGATGGGGACCTGGTCGTGGTCTCGCCCGCCGGCGTCGTCGACCGCTTCATCCCCCGCTGACGCGTCGACGCCGGCGCGGCGGACGGGCGCGGGTATCTTGTGCGCCGGAGGGAGCCCCGACCATGCCCGACCTCGTCCCGGTCCGCCGGGCGCTCATCAGCGTCTCCGACAAGACCGACCTGGCGCCGTTCGCTCGCGCGCTGGTGGCTCGTGGCGTGTCGATCATCTCCACCGGGGGGACGGCCCGGGCGCTGCGCGAGGCGGGCGTCGAGGTGACCCCCGTCGAGGAGATCACCGGCTTCCCCGAGATGCTCTCGGGGCGGGTCAAGACGCTGCACCCGCTGATCCACGGCGCCCTCCTGGGCCTGCGTGACGACCCCGATCACGCCCGGGCCATGGCCGAGCACGGCATCGAGCCGATCGACCTGGTGTGCGTGAATCTCTACCCCTTCGAGCGGACCGTCTCAGAACCCGGCGTCACCGAGGCCGACGCCGTCGAGCAGATCGACATCGGCGGGCCGGCGATGCTGCGCTCGGCGGCGAAGAACTTCGAATCCGTCTGCGTGGTCACCGCCCCCAAGCAGTACGACGCGGTCGTCACGGCCCTTCAGCAGAACGACGGCGCCACGGACCGGGGCCTGCGCGCCCGGTTCGCCGCCGCCGCCTTCGCCCGCACCGCGGAGTACGACGCGGCGATCGCCGCGTACCTCTCGCGCCGCGCGACGCCGCCGTTCCCCGACACGCTCCAGATCAACGCCGTCAAGGCCGACGACCTCCGCTACGGCGAGAACCCGCACCAGGACGCGGCGTTGTACCGCGACCCCGCCTCGACGGGGCCGACCATCGTCAACGCGCGGCAACTGCACGGCAAGCCGCTCTCGTACAACAACATCCTTGACGCGGCGTCGGCCCTGGAGCTGGTCAAGGACCTCCGCCGGCTCTCGCCCGACCGCGTCGGCGCGTGCGTCGTCAAGCACACCAACGCGTGCGGCGCCGCCGTCGCGGGCTCGGCCGCCGACGCCGTGGACGCGGCCCTGGCCGGGGATCCGACGGCGGCCTTCGGCGGGATCCTGGCGATCAACCGGGCGCTCGACGCGCGCGCCGCCGAGCGCCTCACGCGCGAGGGGCTGTTCCTGGAGGTGATCGCCGCGCCGACCTTCGAGGAGGGCGCGGTCGAGCGCCTCAGGGCGCGCTGGGCGAACGTGCGCCTGCTCGCTGTGGGCGACCGGTCGGGCTCGTCGGCGCGGAAGCTGGATTTCCGCTCCATCCCCGGCGGGCTCCTCGTGCAGGACCGCGATACGCGCGTGGCGTCGCCGGAGCAGTGGGCCCACGCCGCGGGCCCGCCGCCGGACGCAGACACGCTCGCCGACGCGGCGATCGCCTGGACGATCGTCAAGCATCTCAAGAGCAACGCGGTGGCCGTCGCCGGGCGCGACGCCGGCGCTGTTCGGCTCTTTGGGATGGGCGCGGGGCTCGTCGACCGCGTCACCGCGTCGCGATTGGCCGTCGAGAAGGCCGGCCGGCGCGCCCGCGGCGCGATCGCCGTCAGCGACGCCTTCTTCCCGTTCCCGGACGGGCCGGCGCTCCTCATCGACGCGGGCGTGCGCTGCCTGGTCCACCCCGGCGGCTCCAAGCGCGACGGCGAGACGTTCGCGCTGTGCGAGGAGCGCGGCGTGACCTGCCTGACCACCGGCGTGCGGCACTTCCGGCACTGACGAGCGTCCGGGAAGCCCGGCGGACGGTTCGGAATCCGCCAAGGCCGTTGATGCCGGGCGCCCGGGCCGATACTGTTGCGGGACGCGGGTCCGGGTGCGGAGCGCCGAGGCGCACCGGCGTGATCGGCGGAGGTCGGAGTGATGCGCCACCGAGGCGGGCACAACCGGGCGAGGGAACGGGCCGCGGCCCACGCGGGGCCCGTCGCCGCCGTCGCCCTGCCCAGCGGGCTGGACGCCAAGGTGCTGGTCCTGAACAAGCTCTACATGGCCGTGCGCGTCGTGCCGGCGCGGCGGGCGTTCGGGCTGCTCTTGCGCGAGATGGCCGAGGTCATCCACATCGACCACGGGCAGTACCTGAACTACGACTTCGCCTCGTGGACGGAGGTGTCCGAACTCCAGCGGCAGATCGAGCCCGAGCAGCACGACTGGGTGCGCACCGTCCGGCTGTGGATTGCCGTGCCGAAGGTGATCCGGCTGCTGGGCTACGACCGCCTGCCGCAGCAGAACGTCAAGCTCAATCGGCGGAACCTGTTCGCCCGGGACCGCAACCGCTGCCAATATTGCGGGCATTCGTTCCCGTCCAGCGAGCTGTCGATCGACCACGTGACGCCCAGGGCCCAAGGCGGGGGCGACACCTGGGAGAACCTGGTGTGCGCCTGCATCGCGTGCAACGCCCGCAAGGGCGGCCGCACGCCCGCGCAAGCGCGGATGACGCTGGTGCGCGAGCCGAAGCGGCCCCGGCGTCACCCGCTGATCGTCGCGCGCCTGGGCCAAGACCGGTACCAGTCCTGGAAGGCGTTCCTGGACGAGGCGTACTGGAGCGTTGAACTCAAGTGACCGCCCGCGGCGGGTTCAGGCCTTGTACATGTACTGCTCGAGGTAGGAGATCGTCTCGGTCATGACGCGGGCCTCGGCGGTGTTCAGGTCGCCGATGGACACCATGCCCAGGACGCGCCCCTCGTCGACGATCGGGACGTGACGGATGCGCTTCTCGCGCATCACGGCTCTGAGGTCGTCCAGGCGTGTCGAGGGTTCGCACGCGATCACCGGGCTGGTCATGACGTCGCCCACGCGCGTCACGGCCGGGTCCCGACCGGCGGCGACGACGCGCGTCAACACGTCGCGCTCGGTGAACATGCCGACGAGCCGGCCGTCGTCATCGAGGACGGCCAGGGCGCCGACGCGGCGCTCGTTCATCTCGCGGGCCGCGTCGATCACCGTGGTCAGCGGGCGGGCGTAGGCGAGATCGGCCGCGTCGTGTGCGGACTTCCGGGCGATCAGGTCGCAGGCTCTGGGCATCGGGCGGGCCCTCCATGACGACAGCGGGCTGAACACGCCGCTGACCGCCGGCCCGGAACGCCCGGCCCTCCCGGCAGCGGCGCGGGTCCGCTGCTCCCGTCTCCACCAGCCGTGCATTGTCGCCGGCTCACACGAAAAAGGCCAGAAAAAAACGGGCGATTCGTCCCGGATGCGGCGGGGGCGAACCGAGACCGGCCCGGGAGCGTTCTAATTGGGGTCCGCGGGGCGTGGAGCGGGCGAAACTCCGGCCGAAAAACGTCCGATCATGCGTCGATCGGCGCTCGGCGTCGATCAGAGACCACCCTTGCAACGGGAGCGCACGATGGCCTTCACCATGTCAGGGTTCGTCGCGGGGATGGCCGTCGGCGGTGGGCTGGTGCTCGCCGGTCTGGTCCTGGGCGGGCAGGCGCCGGCCCTCTCCGAGGACGCGTCGTTCAACACCATCACCGCCCAGGAGATCCGCCTGACCGACCGCCTCGGGCGTGAGACGTACCTGACGCTCGGCTCGAGCGAGCTGGGCGGGCACGTCGCGCTCATGAACGCGGCGGGCGCGGAGGTCATGGTCCTCGGGGTCTCCGAACTCCAGAACCCGATCATCGACGAGGAGGCCGCCGCCGCCCCGTCCGAGGAGACCGAGGAGCAGACGCCGATCTACGCCGGCACGATCGACCTGCTCACCGATTCGGGCACGCTGCTGATGCGCCACGGCGGGACCCGCGCCGGCGGGGAGATCACCGTGCGCAACATCCTGGGCCGACGCGTCGGCCGGCTGGCGGCGCGGGCCACGCTCGACGGCCGGTTCCAGCTCCTGGATCAGGGCGGCGAATCCGTCGCGGAGATCGTCGCCTCGACGCAGGGCGGGCTGTACTTGAGTATGGACCGGCGCGGGCGCATCCTGGCGCGCCTGCCGCAATAGGCCGGGCCACTCGGTTCTGGTTGACGAACGAGTAGGACCGGCGTCTCGCCCGTCATGGTTGACACAGATCAGTGGGACGGGCGTCTCGCCCGTCGTGGTAGCCACCGATCGTGGGACGGGCGTCTCGCCCGTCGTGGTA
>RFGI01000170.1 GCA_003696725.1 Planctomycetota bacterium
CCCCGCCCGCCCCCCCCCCGGGGACCGGCCAACAACAGACTCACAAAAACGCCGACGCCCGGCCTTGTGGGGCCGGGCGCAGCGGGACTCCTCCGTCGTGTGGCAGACTGATGGGGCATAAGCCCCGAATGGGCGAATCGGCGGCTCCGCCGACTCGACCCCTCGTCGGTGACTCCCCGGGCGTCGACCCTGTGCACGCGACGCCCGTTCGGACGCGAATGTACCAGAATGTGAGGGGGAGTCAAGGGGAATGGCGCAAAAACAACAACCACCCGGGATTTCCGTCCTCTCAACACGGACGGATCACACCGGCTGCTTCCCTCTCACTCTCGAGCGCCGGTCCCGCTGAACGGGGCCGGAGCCCGCTTGGCCCAGGAGGCCGTCCCCCGTCGGCCTCGCAAACCACACTGACTGCCGCTCCGGGATCTCTCTCGAGCGCGGCTCGAAACCGCTTCGCCGACGCGTCAACATCGACGAAGCGGGCACAGGGAATCCGTGGATCATGAAAGCCCCGACGACGCGCGCCAGAACCCAGACACCACGGAGGAGTCATCCTGCCCATCCCGCGACGGCTCGTCTCAACCCGAGCCGGGCGGGGATGGATTCTTCGGTTGTCGAGTAGGCGCTTCCCCCTACTCGGTGTCGGCCTGCCGGGCGGACCCGGGGCCGGGATACTCAACGCACGCCAGCATACCGGATCGCCCGGATCAGTCAACCCTAATTCGCCGCACAGGCCGCACAATCATCACCCAGAACCCGCCTTGTGAACCCGGAATCGTGGATTCTCGGACGCTCCGCCGGCCGAGAACGCCTTGCTCAACCCGGCGCCAGGTCCCCCCGCCGGTCTCGCCAGGCGGGGAACTCGGCCCTCCAGGCCCGGATCTCGTCGGGTTCGATCCGGGCGACATGGACCCCGGGCCCGTCCCCGGCCTCGACCAGAACACGCCCCATCGGCGAGAGGGCGACCGAGCCCCCGGCGTACTCGAGATGGGGATCAGCGCCGACTCGGTTGACGCCGATCACGAACGCCTGATTCTCGATCGCGCGGGCCTCGAGGAGCGCCCGCCAGTGCCGGGCGCGGGCGGCGGGCCAGTTGGCGCCGATCACATACACCTCCGCGCCCAGGCCCAGCCCGGCGCGGAAGAGTTCGGGGAACCGCAGGTCGTAGCAGACCGCCGGGCAGAGGGTCAGCGTCTCCTCCCCGGCGCGCCAGGGGCAGACGACCACCCCGCGCTGACCCGGCGCAAATCGCTCCGGCTCCCGGCCGTAGCTGAAGGGGTGGAGCTTGTCGTACTCGACCAGCACGGCGCCGTCGGGCCCGATGACCACGGCCCGGTTCAGGCCCATGCCGTCCTCGCGGCGGATGGTCAGCCCCGCGTAGACCGTCGACCGCCGCCGCCGGGCCAGGTCCGCGAGGAACGCCCGCGAGGCGCCCGCGTCGTCCGCCGTGCGCTCCACGTTGAGCGAGAAGCCGGAGTCGAACATCTCCGGCAGCACGATCAGGTCGCCGTCGGTCGGCGCCACGGCTTCGAGCGCCTCGCGCACCCGGTGGTGGTTCTCGTCTCGGTCCTCCCACGCGATGTCGGCCTGGACGAGGAGCGCCCGCATCACGCCGATGCGTCCGGCTCGCGCGCGGCGCCGTTGCCCCGGTCGGCGCTGTTCTTTCTCTTCGGCTTTCGGGCCGGCGGCCGCTCGCACCCGTTGAGGACCTGCATCAGATGCAGCCTGGACCGCACCCCGGCCACCCGGAACAGGTCCTTCAGGTGGGCGCGGACGGTGTGGTACTGCACCCCGATCTCACGGGCGATCTGGTGATCGTCGAGGCCCTCGGCGACGAGCTCGAGCACCACCCGCCGGCGCGCCGACAGCGCACGGACCCACTCCGGCAGCCGGCGGTGCGCCGAGAGCCAGCACCGCTCGATCAAGGGCGCCAGGCGCTGAGCGATCTCGAGGGATTCAGCGGAGATCGGCGCCTCGCTTCCCACGCGGGCGATGGAAACAAACAGCCTGCCGCCGTCGGGCGCGCGCAGACACATGCTGGCCTGATCGCCGATGCCGCGCGGCCGCTGGAACTCGTTGTACAGCCGCGACGACAGGTACCGCTCGCGCGGCACGACCTCCGTCGTCCGGCGGAAGACCGGCGTGGGCCGACGATCCAACGCTGCGGCGATCGGCCGTTCGCTCGGACGCCAGCGCGTCTGGGCGAGGAACGGCTCCCGCTCCGTTTCGGACCACGGCCCGGCGATGCCCATGGCGACGGCCGGCTCCAAGAGCGTCCCGAGGTGGGCCGCGACCCCGGCCGCCTCGACCCCGGTGGCGCGCGCCAACACCTCCGCGATCCCCTGAAAGATCACGCCCCGCTGCACGCCCCCGATGCGCTCCAAGGCGCCCAGGTCGTACGCGGCGTCCACCACCACCGGCTCGATCGGCCTCATCGTGTCTCCCGCCGGCGGCGCGGCCGGTCTGGGGATCGTACCGAGCCGCCGACGATGGGGTGCATCGCCAACCCGATCAGGCCCCGCCCGCGACGCGCCCGGGGCCGAACGCCGCCCCCTCACCCAGTTCCTCGCCGATCCGCAGCAGGCGGTTGTACTTCGCCGTGCGGTCGCTCCGGCAGGGGGCGCCCGTCTTGATCTGCCCGCAGTTGGTCGCCACCGCGACGTCGGCGATGGTCGCGTCCTCGGTCTCGCCCGAGCGGTGGCTGATCACCGCCCCCCAGCCGTGGCGGCGGGCGAGGTCCACGGTCTCGAACGTCTCGGTGAGCGTGCCGATCTGGTTGACCTTGACGAGCACCGCGTTGGCGCAGCCCTCTTCGAGCCCCCGCCGAACAAACCCGGGGTTGGTCACGAAGAGGTCGTCGCCGACGAGCTGGACCGACCCGCCCAGCCGGTCCGTCAGCCGCCGCCAGCCGGCCCAGTCGTTCTCCGCCAGACCGTCCTCGATGGAGACGATCGGGTAGCGCCCGGCCCACTCGGCCCACAGGCCGATGAGGTCGTCGCTGGAGAGGACCTCCTTCGAGGACTTGAAAAGGCAGTAGCCCTCCTTGCCGAGCTTCGCCGCTTCGTTCCAGAGCTCGCTCGTGGCCGGGTCCAGCGCCACGAAGACCTGCTCGCCCCAGGCGTAGCCGGCCTCGGCGACGGCGCGCTCGATCATGCGCAGGGCGTCCTCGTTGGACTTGAGGTCGGGCGCGAACCCGCCCTCGTCGCCGACGGCGGTGGAGAGGCCTTCCTCCTTCAGGACGCCCTTGAGGGCGTGGTAGATCTCGACGCCGGCGCGGAGCGCGTCCTCGAACCGTTCGAAACCCAGGGGCTGGATCATGAACTCCTGGAAGTCGACGGTGTTGTCGGCGTGCTTGCCGCCGTTGAGGATGTTGAGCATCGGCGCCGGGAGCGTGCGGGCGCCGGTCCCGCCCAGGTACCGCCACAGGGGCAGGCCGACGGCCTCGGCGGCGGCCTTGGCGCAGGCCATCGACACGGCCAGGATCGCGTTGGCGCCGAGCTCGGCCTTGGTCGGCGAGCCGTCGAGATCGATCATGGCCCGGTCGAGCCCCTCCTGGTCACGGGCGTCGAACCCAAGGACCGCCTCGGCGATCTTGTCGTTGACGTTCGCCACGGCGCGCGTCACGCCCTTGCCGGCCCAGGCCGACCCCCCGTCGCGGAGTTCGACAGCTTCATGCTCGCCGGTGCTGGCGCCGCTGGGCACGGCGGCCCGGCCCTGGGCGCCGCCCGAGAGCGCGACCTCCGCCTCGACGGTCGGGTTGCCGCGGGAGTCGAGGATCTGCCTGGCGTGGACGGACTCGATGAAGAACGGCATGGCGGGCCTCGCGGGTTCGTCGCCGGCGGGCCGGGAGCCGCTCGGGCGCGCGAGCCGATGATACACGACGCCGCCCGGCCGATGCGCGGCCAGGCCGCTATCGTCTCGTGCCCGGGAGGGCGCCCATGCCGACCTCAACCGATCCATACACCCGGCGGACGGCACGCCTCAAGGCCGACCTCGTCGAGCAGGGCCGGCGGGTGGAGCGCATGGTCGGGGCCGCCGTCGAGGCCATCTTCACCGGCGACCGCGACCGCGCCCGCTGGGTCGTCGAGCACGACAGCGTGATCGACAAGGCCGACGTGGAGATCGAGCAGGCCGCCGTCAACCTCCTGACGGACATCGCCCGCGTCGAGGTGCACCTGGAGCCCCCGACGATGCGCCTGGTGCTCATGATCGTGAAGGTCAACAACGAGCTCGAGCGCTGCGCCGACCTCGCCGGCGACGTCGCCGAGCAGACCGACGCCATCACCGCGCCCTTGGGCGACCGCTTCCGCGTCATGGCCAACAGCGTCGTGGGCATCGCGCACGACGCGGTCACGGCCTTCGACACGCTGGACACGGCCGTGGCCCGAGCCGTCCTGACCGCCGACGACACGGTCGACGCGTTCGAGTCCCTGATCCTGCGCGAGATGCAGGCCGGCGTCGCCGACGGCAGCGTGTCGGTCGAGCACGCCTTCGCCGCCAACCACGTCGCCCATCTGCTCGAGCGTCTGGGCGACCACTGCACCAACATCGCCGAGCAGGTGATCTACATCGCGACGGGCAAGATCGTCCGCCACGCCGGGGGGCAGTGGTCCGAGCCCGAAGAGCCACCGATCTGACCGGCGAGCATGATCCGGGGCGCGGGGCGGGTACGATCCCGGCGGAGGGCCCCCGCGTGACCCGCACGACCGCTGATCCCCGTCTCGACGCGATCCGCCGCACGCTCGAGCGCGCCGGGCAGGGCCACCTCCTCGCGTTCTACGACGCGCTGGACGGGCCCGCCCGCGCCCGGCTGCTGGCCGCGATCGACTCCATCGAGCCGGCCCGGCTGGCGGACCTGGCCCGCGTCGCGATCGGCGCTGATTCGGCCGCGACGATCCCTGACGACCTGGCCCCGGCGCCGTACTACCCGCGGGACCCGGCCTCGCCGGTCCGACCGTGGGACCGGGACCGGTTCCGCGCCGCGGGCGAGGCGATAATCCGCGCCGGCCAGGCCGCCGTCTTCACCGTCGCTGGCGGGCAGGGGACGCGCCTGGGCTTCGACGGGCCCAAGGGCTGCCACCCGGCCGGCCCGGTCACCGGCAAGCCGCTCTTCCAGGTTCTCGCCGAGCAGGTGCGCGCCGCCTCGGCCAGGTTCGGCGTCGCCATCCCCTGGCGCATCATGACCAGCCCGCTCAACCACGACGCCACCACCGCGTTCTTCGACACGCACGGTTCGTTCGGGCTGGCGCCGGGCCAGGTCGGCTTCTTCCGCCAAGGGGTGCTCCCGACTTTCGACGCCCGGACCGGCAAGGTCCTCCTCGCGGACAAGGACGCCCCCGCGACCAACCCCGACGGCCACGGCGGGTCGCTCCGCGCGCTGCATCGGTCCGGCGCCCTGGACGAGCTCGCGGGGCTGGGCGTCGAGCACCTGTTCTACACCCAGATCGACAACCCGCTCGTCCGCGCCGTCGACCCGATCTTCCTCGGGCTGCACGCCCGGGCCGACGACTCCTCCGCCGAGATGAGCAGCAAGATGATCGCCAAGGCCGACCCCGCCGAGAAGGTCGGCGTGTTCTGCACCGCCGGCGGTCGGCTGCGCATCATCGAGTACTCCGACCTGCCCCCGGCGCTCGCCGAGGCCAGGGACGACACCGGCGAACTCCGATTCAAGGCCGGCAGCCCCGCGATCCACGTGATCGCGCTGGGCTTCATCCGCAGACTCAACGAGGCGCCGGGCGGGTTCGCGCTCCCCCTGCACCGCGCTCTGAAAAGGGTCCCGCACGTCGACCCGACCACGGGCGAGCGCGTCGACCCGGCCGAGCCCAACGCCGTGAAACTCGAGACGTTCGTCTTCGACGCCCTGCCGATGTGCGAACGGTCGGTGGTGCTCGAGACGGACCGGTTCGAGTTCGCGCCGATCAAGAATGCGACCGGCGCCGACTCGCCCGAGACGTGCGCCCGCCTCCAGACGGCGCGCAACGCGGCGTGGCTCGAGGCCGCCGGCGTGCGCGTCCCGCGGAATAAGGCGGGCGAACCCGACTGCGTCATCGAGATCAGCCCGCTGACGGCGCTGGAGGCCGACGACCTCGCCGGCCGGGACCTGCCCGCCGCGATCGAGCCCGGCGCCCGCGTCGCGCTCTAGGCGCGCTCCCACAGCAGGCGCGCGTCGGCCCGCCCGATCAGGCGCAGGCGCAGCATCCCCAGCGCCGCGCACGCGGCCCGTTCGCGCACCGTGTCCCGGTCGCCGGGGAAGTGGAAGAGTCGGGCGTCGGCGGGCTCGCCGGCGGTCGCTCTGCAGACCCACACCGTGCCCACCGGCTTGCCGGGCGCCGACCCGCCGGGCCCCGCGATCCCGGTGACGGCCAGGGCGTGCGTCGCGGGCCGGCCGGCTTCGGCGCACCGCGCCAGCGCCCCATCCGCCATGGCCCGCGCCACCGGCTCGGAGACGGCGCCGTGCGCGGCGATCACGGCCGCCGGCACGCCCAGGCACGCGGATTTCATCTCGTTCGAGTACGCCACCGCGCCGCCCACGAACACCTCCGAAGCGCCGGCGACCTCGGTGAGCCATTGGGCGATCATGCCCCCGGTGCACGACTCGGCCGTCGCGACCGTCTCGCCGCGCTCGCGCAGCAGCCCGACCACGACCGACGCGAGGGTGTCGTCCCCGGCGCCGAAGATGTAGGGCGCCAGCGCCTCGCGCACCCGACGCTCGGCGTCGTCCAGCGCCGCCGGCGCC
This sequence comes from Planctomycetota bacterium, assembly GCA_003696725.1. Classification (GTDB taxonomy): domain Bacteria; phylum Planctomycetota; class Phycisphaerae; order Phycisphaerales; family UBA1924; genus J020. The sequence continues at coordinate 6,737 of RFGI01000170.1, forward strand.
TGCGCCGCCGGGCCCTCGAACCGGATCTTGCAGGTGACGAACGAGGTCTTGGCCGCGGTCCCGACGACCGGGTTCCGCCCGCGCCGCATCAGCCCGCCCAGGCGCTCGGGGATGACCGATTCCGGGAGGCCCAACTCGTGCAGGTCGCGCCCCGCGATCACGCGGTTGCCGCTGGGGCGCAGCGCCGGCTCGACGTGCGCCTCGAACATCGGCCGCATCTCCCTGGGCGGTCCCGGCAGGCAGATGACGTCGCAGGCGCGCCCGGCTTGGACGATCGTCGCCGCGAGCCCCGGCGCCGTCCCCTGCTCGTTGGGGATCGACCGCGCCGACGCCGGCCGCATCGCCTGGACGCGGTTGGCGCCCAACAGATCGCGGCCGATCTCACGGAACCGCGCCTCGAGCCGGGCCAGGGCGCCGGCGTCCTCGACGAGCGGCTCCGCGAGCGCCTCGGCGAGCGCCGGCCGGGTCAGGTCGTCGTCGGTGGGCCCGAGCCCGCCGGTGCTCACGATCAGGCCGCACCGGCCGGCCAGCTGGCGCAGGGCGCCGGCGATCGCGCGCCGATCGTCGGGGAGGGTCTGATGGACGGCGGCGCGCACGCCGCGCCGCGCCAGGCGGCGGGCGATCCACGCGCTGTTGGTGTCGACGGCCTCGCCCAGCGTGAGTTCATCGCCGATGGCGAGGACCGCCGCGGTGTCGTGCGTCGCCGGCATGGCCAGCAGGATAGCGCGGCGGGTCGCGGGCGCGCCCGGACGCCGAGCGTCACTCACCCACGACCTGCACCGTCACGCTGTCGGTGGCGCCGGGCTGGCCCAGGGGCTTGCCGGAGACCACGACGATCGTGTCGCCGGGCGCCGCCAGCGCCCGCTCGAGCACCACCGCCTCGACGAGCCGGCCGAACTCGGACCGGTGCACCGGCGGCCGATCCACGAACACCGGCGTGACCGCGTACAGCAGGGTCATCCGCCGCACGGCCCGCTCATCGCTGCTGAACGCGACCACCGGCACACGGAACCCCAGTCGCGAGAGCAGCCGGGCGGTTTCGCCGTGCTCGCTCCAGCAGGCGACCAGGGCCGCCCCCAGGTCCCGCGCGATCGCCCACGCGCCGTGGGCCAGCGCCGCCGTCGGCGAGAGCGCGCCGGGCGCCGCGGCGGTGTCGGGGCGGGCCGACGGCGGCTCGCGCAGGCGCGACTCCGTGACCCGTCCGATGCGGCGCATCATGTCCACGGCCAGGGCGCCGTGCTTCCCGACGGCCGTCTCGCCCGAGAGCATCACCGCGTCGGCGGCATCGTAGATCGCGTTGGCGACGTCGCTGACCTCGGCCCGCGTCGGGCTTGGGCGGTCGATCATCGACTCGAGCATCTGCGTCGCCACGATGCAGGGCTTGCGCTTGGCCTGGGCCCGCATGATGAGCATCTTCTGCGTCACCGGGACCTCGGCGAGGTCCATCTCCACGCCCAGGTCTCCGCGCGCGACCATGACGCCGTCGGCCTCGTCGAGGATCTCCTCGATGTTGGCGACGGCCTGCGGCTTCTCGATCTTGGCAATGACGGGGATCCGACCGGTCTCGGCGCCGTCCCACGACACCCCGCACACGCCCCCCACGCACCGTTCGGCGAGACGCGCCCGCAGCCGCCGGACCTCCTCCGCCCGGCGCACGAACGACATCGCCAGGAAGTCCAGCCCGTGCTCGACGGCCCACTCGACGGCGGCCCAGTCCCGGTCCGTCAGCGCCGGCGCGGAGATCTCCGAATCCGGCAGGTTCACGCCCTTGCCCGTCGTCACCAGCCCGCCCACCGTCACGCGGCACAGGATCTCGTCGTCGCGCGCCTCGACGACCAGCGCCCGGACCGCGCCGTCGTTGATCAGCACGCGGTGGCCGGGCTCGGCCTCGTCGACGATCCGCTCGTAGGTGCAGCCGAAGACGGGCGTGGCGCCGGGCTCGGCCGTCGCCTGGGTGCGCCGGATGATGAAGTCCTGCCCGGAGCGCAGCTCGATCCCGCCGCCGGCGACCTCGGTCACGCGGATCTTGGGGCCCGGCAGGTCGCCGAGGACGCCGATCGGTCGGCCGACCTCGCGCTCCAGACGCCGCACCAGCGCCAGCCGCTCCGCGTGCTCGTCGAACGAGCCGTGCGAGAAGTTGAAACGGACGACGCTCACGCCGTGGTCAATGAGCCGGCGCAGCGACGGCTCGTCGCTGGACGCGGGCCCGAGCGTGGCGACGATCTTCGTCAGGCTCAGGCCGCGGTCGAGTTCGGCGCGCTGTGGCATCGGCGTCTCCGGGCGCGCGGCCGCGCCCGCGGCGCGCGACCCGTGCTGACCATATGTCGGCCGGACGGGCCGCGAGCCTGAGCCCGCGTCCGGAAACGACGCCCGTCCCGGCGCCTACAGTGCCCGCATGCCGCCCGGGAGCCATCCAAGGCCCGTCGCCGTGATCACCGGGGGGGGGACCGGCATCGGCGCCGCCGCCGCCGTCCGCCTGGCCCGCGCGGGGTGGAGCCTCGCGCTGGCCGGCCGGCGCCCGGGCCCGCTCGAAGAGACCGCCCGCGCCTGCCGCGACGCCGACGCCGCCTGCGACGCCCTCGCCATCCAGACGGACGTGACCGACCCCGACCAGAGCCGGGCGCTGATCGCCCAGGCCGACCGCCGTTTCTCACGCATCGACGCCCTGATCAACAACGCTGGGGGCGGCCCCGTGGGCCCGGTGTCGGACGCCACCCCAGACGACGTCGCCGCGTCGTTCGCGGTCAACGCGCTCTCGGCCGCGTGGCTGACGCGCTTCGTCTGGCCCGTCTTCGCCCGGCAGGGCGGCGGGTGCGTGGTGAACGTGTCGTCGATGGCGGCGCACGACCCCTACCCGGGGCTGTTCGCCTACGCCGCGAGCAAGGCGGCGGTCGAGTCGATGGTCCGGTCGATCGTCAACGAGCGCGGGGATCTCAAGATCCGCGCCTTCGCCGTCGCCCCGGGGGCGACCGAGACCGCCCTCCTGCGCGAGTACTTCCCCGAATCGGTCGTCCCGAAGAGCGCGACGATGCCGCCGGACGCGATCGCCGCGATCATCGCCGGCTGCGTCCTCGGAGAATACGACGACCACGACGGTTGCACGGCCCTGGCGCCCGCCGGCCGGGCCGTCACGTGGACCGCGCCC
>RFGI01000171.1 GCA_003696725.1 Planctomycetota bacterium
ATCGGGTTCTTCATGGGATGTGCCTTTCGTCAGTGTTCTGAATGAATCGAGACACGCTCGGTGAACCGTGAGGGGGCGCCGGATCCGCCATTCGTGGTGACGACGATTTCCAGCGCTCGCGTCGTTGAGGGGATCTCGCCGATCTCGATCGCGTCGCCTCCGGGGCTGATCCGTGATGGAATCGGATCCGTCGACCCGAGCGGGAAGACCTCCACGTCGTCAAGCAATGTCTGGTAGAGGGCGTCCACAGGAATGCGCGTCGGCTGCCCGGTCGGCGCCCGTGTGACCCGGCCTGGGAAGGGCGACGGGAGGGAGAATCGGATGGGGATCGCCTGCCTGGTTCCGCTGTCGAGGTGCAGCGCGATGGAGACGCCCCAATCTGACTGGTTCGACGGCAGCGCGATCGTGACGGGGATGTCAGCGGCTTCGCCGGGCTCGAGCGTCATCGGCGCCCCGCGCGCCGCCGTGCATCCGCACGAGGATGTGATGCGATCGATACGAATCGGCGCCGAGCGCGACGGATTGCTGACGCGGATTGTGTAGTCCTTGGTCAACCCCTTCGGCTGGGCGCCGAGGTCGACGGCGCCGTCATCCGTCAGCCCCCGGACCCGGACAAAGGTTGAATCTTGGTCGGCTGCGCTGAGCTCAGCGTTTCCGGCGAGCCTGCCGGGGTTTCGGCCCGCGTGACCGAGGACAAGGGCCGCCGCGGCCGCACCGCCGGCGAGAACCATGAAGAGCACGATCGAGACGCCGAACGCGCGGCGCCGCTGACCGTCGGGTGAGCAGGAGTGTTCGCCATGAACATCCACCGCCATGCGCGTCTTATACCCCCCCCCCGACACTGTCAAGACATCTTTGTTGTGTCCATGAGACAATGCGAGACGGGGCGTACGGCGAGGGCGGCGTCGACGCGCCCGCTCACAAACCCGCGGATGAGAGTCGGTTGCCTGCGGGTCCGGGAGCGTGCCGGGGATGGTGGAGGCTGTCGGGGCGCTAGCCGGACAGGAGCAGGGCGGGCGATCTGGGGCATGCGCCCCTGAATCGGGTTATCGGATGACCTGGATGAGCGGTGTAAGCGTCCGGAAAGTCAGTGACGCCGCGTCAGAAACCGCAAAACCCTCACAAAGGGGTTGGCGTGTCCGTGCGTTCCCGGTAGTTTATGGAGAGTAGTCCCGGGGGGACGGGGCGCACACATAGCCCGCGGGGGCGGGCACGATGCAACGTCAGTGACCCTGAGTGAGAGGGAACCGCCGGCTTCGCCGGCAGCAGGAGGAAAACACGTCATGCTGAGTTCACAGAGGGCCCTGTTCGGCGGTGCGCTTTTGGCGGCCGGCCTGACCGGACAGGCGCATGGACAGTTCCTATACCAGAACCAGGACGCGACGGGCACGTTCCAGTCGTACGCGTATTCGTACGCGTTCGGGGGACTGCGTGACACCGCGTACCGCCCGTCAGCGCTCAACACCTACTCCTACTCGCCGGGCGCTGCGGGGTACTCGGCGAGCACCTTCACCACCTTCCAGGACGGTCGCACGATGGGGACCACGGCGACGCTGTCGCCCAACGCGACCTCGGTCGGATACGGGACGTCGAGGGTCCAGCAGTTTTTCCGAGTCGCGCAGAACCAACAGCTCACGATCGAGTGGGACATCCGCGGGACGGATCAGTTCGTCAGCGGGTTTGTGCTGGAGACGTTGTCGGGCGTTCAGTTGTTCACGCTGAACCCGGCGGGCGCCGGCTCTGACCCCCCGCAGGGCGTCGTGACCGTCAACCTCTTCGCGGGTGTTGACTACACGGCGTTCTTCGGATTCCGGGATCAGGCGTCGGGCTTCGGGCCGTTCCTGACGGCGCCGGGGTTCACGAACTTCATCCAGATGAGCGTGACGCCAACACCGGGCGCCGCCGGGCTTCTCGGCATGGCCGGCTTGGTGGCGTTCCGCCGACGCCGGTCAACCTGACCGGGCGCCCGTGCAGAGCCGTGCTCGCGGCTTGACGGAGCCCGAATCGAGATCGTTGATCATCACAGCGTGCCCCATCGTGGGGCACGCTTTATTCTTGGAGTCGCCCGATCAGCGCCCACGACCCGGGATCTCGATCCCCCCTCTTGGAGCCCCAGCCGCGTGCAGAACCTCGAAGGACTGGCCCAGACCCCGTCGAAGCGGAACCGGCTGGTGCGCCAGATCCGTCAGCGACTGGCGGAGCAGGAGCCGGCCAAGGCCCTCGAACTGGCGACGGGGCTGCCCCGGCGGCTGGAGTCCGACGCCGAGATCCTCTTCCTCAAGGCCCTGGCGCTGGAGCGGCTGGGTCGGCCGGCGCTGGCGGTCGCGGCGGCCGAGGCGTCGGTCCGCGCGCACGAGCACACGGACGCGATGTTCGTGCTCGTCAGGTGCCACCGCCGGCAGGGCAACACGGAGCAGGCGCTGTCGTGGTGCGATCGGCTGGAGCGCAAGCTCCCCGGGGATGAGACCGTCGCGCATTTGCGCGCCGGGACGCTGGAGGAGGCCGGCCGGTTCGACGAGGCCGCCGCCGTCCTCGAGCCTTATGTCCGCAAGCACGAGTCGGCCGGCCGACCGATCCCGATCGGGATCAGGATCGAGTGGTCCAAGGTGCTCGTGCAGCAGAAGCGTTACGACGAGGCGATCGAGCTGATCGACGGCACGGTGGCCCTGCCCGACCTGCTGCCGGAAGTCGTCAACCAGCAGCTGCACCTCAAGGCCAAGGCGTGCGATCGCAAGGGCGACTACGCCGGGGCGTGGGAGGCGGCCGAGAAGGCCAACGAGATCGGCCGGCTGGAGTTTGATCCGGACCTGTATGAGGAGCAGGTCTCGGCCCTGATCGAGAACTGGTCCCCCGAGCGGATGGCGACGTACCCGATCAGCGCGTGCCAGAGCGAAGTCCCGGTGTTTGTCGCGGGGATGCCCCGCAGCGGGACGAGCCTGATCGACCAGATCATCGACGCCCACCCGGCCGGCGCGGGGGTGGGGGAGCTGGCCCTGATCGAGGGGTTCGCGCACGAGCTGGCGTCGGTGTACGACCCGGACCGCGACCCGCCGGAGTGCTTCGGCCGGTTCCGCGCGGACCACCGCTGGACGAAGGTCGCCAAGGACTACGACCGGGAGATCCGCCGGCAGGCCGGGCCGCACGCCCGGCGTGTGGTCAACAAGGCGCTGGGCAACAACAAACTCGTCGGGCTGATCGCGCGGCTCTTTCCGAAGACGCGGATCATCCACGCCATTCGCGACCCGCGCGACGTGGCGATCTCCTGCTTCATGGGCGGGTTCAACAACCGCCTGCACCCGTGGACGACGCGGGTGCAGTGGGCCGCCCGCGCGTGGGAGCAGTCCATGCGGATGATGGAGCACTGGAAGCGGACGCTGGACGTCCCGATCCTGGACGTTCACTACGAGCGGCTGGTGCGCGACCCGGACACGGAGTTCCCCCGGCTGATCGAGTTCCTGGGCCTGCCGTGGGACGACCGCTGCCGGGAGTTCTACAAGAGCCGGCGGACGGTGAGGACGCTCAGCTACGACCAGGTCAACCGGCCGCTGTACACCACGTCGGCGGGCCGGCACAAGAACTACGAGGCGATGATCGCGGGCGTGGAGTTCCCGCCGTACGATCCCTTCGCCTAGGGTCAGTTTGGCGGATCGCTCCGGCGTCGTCCGAGATGGGGACAGCCGGTGGAACGGTCGTCTCGGCCGTTTTCTGTGTCAACTACGACGGGCGGGCGAGACGCCCGTCCCACTGATCCGGCAAACAGACCCTAGGCGCCGGCGATCGGCCGGATCGACTGGGAGCCCGGCATGGACTGGTGGGTCGCAAACCTCATGCGGGACAACCCGGCGCTCCTGGCGTCGTGGGTCGTGTGGGTCGTCGGCTCGATCGTGCTGCACGAACTGGGGCACGGGTGGGCGGCGATCGCGCGCGGCGACCGCACCCCGATCGAACGCGGGCACATGACCTGGAATCCCATGGTCCATATGGGGCCGATGAGCCTCCTGGTGTTCGCGATCGTGGGCATCGCGTGGGGCGCCATGCCCGTGGACCCGTCGAGGATGCGCGGTCGCTACGCGGACGCGGCGGTGTCGGCGGCGGGGCCGGCGATGAACCTGGGGCTCGCCATGGTTGCGGTGGTTCTGGCGGCGCTGTGGCGGGCGTACGCGGGGGGCGTGGGCGAGCCGCTCTATACCAACGTGGCGATGTTCTTCGAGGTCGGGGCGTTCCTGAACCTGCTGCTGATGGCGCTCAATCTCCTGCCGATCCCGCCGCTGGACGGCTCGCGCATCCTGGCGGATTTCTCACCGGGCTACCGCCGGCTGATCGACAAGCCTGAGGCGGCGATGGTGGGGATGCTGCTGCTGATCGTGGTCCTGTTCGGCGGGTTCGATCGGGTGGCCGGGCCGATGCGAGACCTGCGCGACCGGGCGGTCTGGGGCTTGGTCGACCGGCTGCCCGGCGCGGGGACCGGCCTGACGGCCGAGGAACAGCGGGCGCTCGAAGAGCTGGGCCTGCGGCTCGACGACTTCCCCGGCGCCGACGGCGCGGAGCCCACACCCGAGGAGATCGAGGCGTGGATCCGACGGCTCGAGGAGCGGGTCGAGGGTTCCCTGAACGAGGAGACGCCCGACGGCCGCAACCCCGGGCCCTGAGCCTCGGTCGCGCTTGCCGGGATCGGCCGGCTTGGTAGACTCCCCGGTTCGCCCCGTCCGCGGTCGGCGGTGGGGCGGTGGTGGTGGTTCGTGGGGAGCGTTCCCGCGGGACACCGGTGAGGCCCGCCGAACGGGCCGGGAGCGATCGGACCGATGGTCAGGATTCGTCTGAAGCGGATGGGTCGGCGGCACCGCCCGTTCTACCGGATCAACGCGATCGACAAGCGTCAGCAGCGCGACGGCCGGGTGCTCGAGAACCTGGGCTGGTACGACCCGATCGCGCGGGACGAGTCCAAGCAGGTGTCGCTGAAGGTCGACCGGATCAAACACTGGCTGAGCGTGGGCGCCCAGCCGTCGGACACGGTGGCGGACCTGCTGGCCAAGCACGACGTGATCGACCCCGAGAAGCGGGCGGCCCAGCGCCGGGCGCGGGTGGCGGGCAAGATCGAGAAGCAGGAGGCCGAGCGCCGCGCCGCGGAGGAGAAGGCCCGCGCCGACGCCGAGGCGCAAGCCAAAGCCGCGGCCGAAGCCGCCGCCAGCGCCGGGGGCGACGCCGCGGCCGAGGAGCCGGGTGGCGACGGCTGAACCCGCTCAGGCCGGGGATCGGGGCCGACGAGCGCGCCCGATGCGCATCGACATCCTGACGCTCTTCCCGGATCTCTTCGAGCCGGTGCTCGCCGAGAGCATCCCCGGCCGGGCGCGGTCGGCGGGGCTGGTCGAGTGGCGCGCGACCAACTTCCGCGACTACGCGGGCAACAAGCACGGCAAGGTGGACGACCGGCCCTTCGGGGGTGGGCCCGGGATGGTCCTGATGTGCCAGCCGGTGTGGGACGCGGTGTGCGCGGTCGAGGCGATGGACGACCGGCCCGCGACCCGAGTCCTGATGACGCCGCAGGGCGACAGGCTGACCCAGCCCATCGTGGAGGACCTGGCCCGGGCCCAGCGGCTGCTGATCCTGTGCGGGCGCTACGAGGCGTTCGACGAGCGGGTGATTCGGCGGCTGGCGCCCCGGGAGATCAGCCTCGGGGACTTCGTGCTCTCGGGCGGGGAGCTGCCCGCGCTGTGCCTGATCGACGCGGTGGTGCGGCTGTTGCCCGGGGCGCTGGGGGATGAGGCGTCGGCGAGCGAGGACTCGTTCTCGCCGGTCGGGCCCACCGGTGAGCGGCTCCTGGACTGCCCGCACTACACCCGCCCGCGGGTCTGGGAGGGGATGGAGGTCCCCGAGGTGCTCATGTCCGGGGACCACGGCGCCGTGGCCCGATGGCGGCTCGAACAGCGGCTCGAGCGGACCCGCGCCCGCCGGCCCGATCTGCTGGGGGGATGTTGAGCGGGGCAGACGGGGCTGGACAGAATCGGCGGCCGTCGCCACAATGCCCCGCTGCGCAGCGCGACGGACGGCCCAGTGGCGGGCCGGCCCGAGGCGGCGGCGCCCCGATCCGGAAGGCCCAGGCGAGCCATGAACAGGCAGGCGATCATCGAGAGCGTCGTCCAGGACCAGCTCAAGACGGACATCCCCCGCATGGACATCGGCGACACCGTCAACGTCCACTGCCGGATCGTCGAGGGCGACAAGGAACGGGTCCAGATCTTCCAGGGCGTCCTGATCGCACGGTCAGGAGGCGGGATCAACGAAACCGTCACTGTGCGGCGGCTGGTCGATGGCGCCGGCGTCGAACGCTGCTTCCCCCTGCACTCGCCGCGGGTGGCGAAGTACGAGGTCGTCCGGCGGGGCGACGCCCGGCGGGGCAAGCTCTACTTCCTCCGCGACCGGGTGGGCAAGGCCACGCGCCTCCGCGACCGCCGGCGAGGCCTCAAGCACGTCGCCGCGAATAAGCCCGGCGCCAAGAAGAAGGGCTGAGCCCCGCGATGCGCCCCGGCGGTATGCTTGGGGTGATATGCCGCACCGGCCGCCGCTGATACGGACCCTCGTCGCGACGCTCGCGCTGTCGGCGCCGGCCGGGGCTCAGCTGCGCGACGTCTTCCCGCATGTGCGCGTGGACACCGAGGCGAAGGTCGTCGAGATCGACGGCGCCGTCCCGATCTTCGTGCACGACCCCGACGCGCCGGACGTGTACCTGGAGGTCATCGTCTGCACGCCGGACACCAAGGAGCACGAGTCGCTGGTGGTGACGCGGGCCCGGCCTTCGCATGTGCATGCGGCGCTGCTGATGATCGGCCTGAACCCGGGCCGGCCCGGGCACTGGACGTGGTCGGGCGACGGCGCCGACGCCCGGCTGACGGCCCATGATCCCGAGGGCGACGCCGTCCGCGTTTCGCTGCACTGGACCGACGCCGACGGGCGGGCCCGCAGCGCCGATCCGTCGGCGTGGATCACGCATCACGACACGGGTGAAAAGCCCAATCCCCGGGCGTTCGTCTTCGCCGGGTCGAGGATGATGGATCGCGGTTTCGGGCGCGGCGAGATGTACGACGCCGACGGCGCCGGCGTGCTGGTGGGCCTGGCGACGTTCGGGTCGGAGGTGGTCGCCTGGCCCGAGACTTTCAGCCCGGATTCGGGCGTGGATGAGCCGGTCTGGGTGGCGGACCCCGCGACTACGCCCCCGATCGACACGCCGGTGCGCGTGCGCTTCACACCCGCGGGCGGGTGATCGAGCCGGGCGGATCGGTTCGGTTGGTCAGAAGGGTCGGCGGCGCGGGGGTTGGCCTCGGTCGTCGTCTTGGGCGTTGATGGGCACGAGCTGCCCGGTCTGGGGGATGAACCTGGCGGCGCCGAGCTTGACCCGGAGGTCGCGCTCCTGACCGTCGCGCAGGACGGTGAGCGTGACCCACTCGCCCGGGGTGCGGTTGGAGATCTCGGCGCGGAGGACGGGGCTGGTCGGGGTCTCGACGCCGTCGACGGCGATGATGAGGTCCAGCGGCTGGACGCCGGCCTCGTCGGCCGGGAGCCCCCGGCTGACGTTTGTGACGAGGACGCCCCGGCCGTCGGTCAGCCCCATCTCGAGGCGCTGCTCGGCGGGCATGTCGTCGGGGTCTTGCAGCGCGACGCCGAGGAAGCCCTTGAGGACTTCGCCATTGTTGATGAGCTGATCGGCGACCACCTCGATGGTCTCCAGCGGGATGGCGAACCCGATCCCGCCGGAGAGGCCGGTCACCTCCGAGGCGCCGTCCAGCGAGCGCTCGGGCGAGGTGACGATCGCGGTGTTCATGCCCACGACCCGACCCTTGATGTCCACCAGCGGCCCGCCGGAGTTGCCGGGGTTGATGGCGGCGTCGGTCTGGATGTAGTTGGTGTAGGCGTTGATCCCCCGCCGGCCGGTGGCGGCGTGGCGCCCGAGGCCGGACACGATCCCCTCGCTCATGGAGAACTTGAACCCGAAGGGCGATCCGAACGCGAACACGCGGTCGCCCTGGTAGAGGGGCTCGTCGGTCGCCCGGCGGGCCGGGATGAGGCCCTGGGCTGAGGTCTTGATGACGGCGATGTCCGTCGAGGGGTCCAGCCCGATGAGCTGCGCCCGCCGAAGCCGGCCGTCCGAGAGCTGCACCCCGATGGAGTCCATCCCGTTGACGACGTGGGCGTTGGTGACGATGTACCCGTCCTCGGAGTAGACCCACCCCGAGCCGTTGGACCGCGCCGAACGCCCGCCGGGGGCGCGCACCGACGCCTCGATGTACACCACGCTGGGCTCGACCGTCTGGGCGATGGCGCGGGTGGCGGCGTTGATCCGCTCGAGGAGGTCGTCGCCGTCGAGCCGTTGCTGGGCGAGGGTGACGAGCGCGCGCGTGCGCGCCGACGCGATCCGCTGGGCGGCGATGGGTCCCACGATCAGCAGGGCCAGCGCGACGGCGAGCACGACGAGTCCGGGCAGGGCGGTCTGGATCTTGCGCATAGCGGTACGGGCTCCTGAGTCCATCGATCGTCGCCACACCGATCGAGATGGAGGGACTTAGCGGGGATCGACGCGCATCGAGTACCGGTGCGCGGTGACCTCTCTGGCTCTGACGCGCCGGACCCACCGGTCCGCCGCCTCCTGCAAGGATGCGCCAAAATCGGCTACCGGGCCGGCGAACGGCGGTTGCCGATCGGTCAGTCCGAGAAGGTCGTGGAGGACGAGGATCTGGCCGTGGCACGCCGGGCCCGCGCCGATCCCGATCAGCGGCACGCCGGTCCGGTCCAGGATCCGGTCGGCGACTTCGGGGGGGACGGCCTCGACCAGGAGCAGGACCGCCCCCGCGTCCTCCAGGGCCATCGCGTCGTCGACCACGGCCTGGGCCGACGCCGGGTCCCGCCCCGCCGCCGCGTAGCCCCCGGTCAGGCCCGCCCGCTGGGGCTTCGACCCCACATGCCCGCAGATCGGGATCCCCGCCCGGGACATCCTCGACACCAGGGGCGCCAAGGACTTGTCCGCCTCGACCTTGACCACATCGGCGAGGCCCTCGGTCATGAACCGACCGGCGTTCCGCAAAGCGTCGGCCTCGGACGCCTGGTACGACATGAACGGCATGTCCGCCATCACGACGGTGTTGGGAGCGCCCCGCTTGACCCCGGCCGTCAGGGCGACGGCCACCTCCAGCGGCATGTGGACGGTCGAGGGCAGGCCCAGGACGACCTCCGCGGCGGTGTCGCCCACCAGCAGCAGATGCACGCCGGCGCGCTCGAGCCACCGGGCCGCCGTCGCCTCGTAGCACGTCAGGCAGGCGAAGGGCTCGCCCCGGCGGGCCATGCCGGCCAGCGTGCGGAGGGTGACGGGCTTGTCGGCCCGCTCGTCCGCCGGCGTCTGGATCGTGCCCGTGGTCACGGCGGCATTCTAGGGCGCAGCCGGCGGCGGACGATCCCCTCGACCCGGGCGGCGCAGCGGGCGGGGCTGGCCCCGACCTCGTGCTCCCACAGCCGGACAACGCGCCACCCGGCGGCCGACAGCTCGCGCGTCACGCGGGCGTCTCGGGCCATGTTGCGCTCGATCTTGGCCCGCCAGTAGTCGCGGTTGGACGCCGGCCGGCGGCAGTGCTCGGGGCAGCCGTGCCAGAAGCAGCCGTCGACGAACACCGCCACCCGTGCGGCGACGAAGACCACGTCGGGCCGGCCCGGCAGGTCAATGCGCAGGCGGTACCGCAGCCCCCGCGCGTGCAGCGCCCGGCGCAGGGCGAGTTCGCACGACGTGTCGCGGGCTCGGACCCGGCGCATGGTCGCGGACCGCGCCGCGGGCGAGCGGTCGTCGGGGGTCACGGCTGGGCGGCCGGCTGGGGCGACGACGCGACGCGCTGGGTGTCGGGCTCGGCCCGGCCACGGACCCAGAGGTCGTGGACGTGGGCGTCCTCGCGCGGCTCGGGGGCGTCGGCGCGCCAGTGGCACCCGCGCGATTCCTCGCGCCACAGCGCCGCCCGCGCCACCAGAGCCCCGACGAGGAGCATGTTCTGCGTCTCCCAGTCCGCGGGGCCGTCGAAGACCTTGTCGAGGGTGTACCGGCTCCAGAAGTCGATCATCTCCGTGGCGTCGCGGAGGCGCGGGCCGGCGCGCTCCAGCCCGACGTTGCGCCACATGGCGCTGCGCAGGGACGAGCGCACGTCCGCGGTGTCCAGCGCGCCGCGGTCTGAATCGGGGATAGTCGAGTTGATCGTCGCCGGGGGGGACGCCGGGGCGCCGGCCGCCTCGGCGCAGGCCAGGCCCGCGCGGCGCCCGAAGACCAGCCCCTCCAGCAGGGAGTTGCTCGCCAGGCGGTTGGCGCCGTTGACCCCGGTGCACGAGGCCTCGCCCACGGCGTAGAGCCCCGGGACGGACGACCGGCCCTCCAGATCCGTCCGCACGCCCCCGATCATGTAATGCGCCGCGGGTCGGACGGGGATGAGGTCGGCCGCGGGGTCGATGCCGAAGGTCGCCAGCATCCGCGCGATGGAGGGGAAGCGCTCGGCGAACGCCGGGACCCGGCGGGCGTCGAGGAACACGCTCGTGTCGCCGGTCTGAGCCAGTCGGGCCACGATGGCGCGTGCGACGACGTCGCGAGGCGCCAGCTCGGCGCGGGGGTCGAAGCCCGGCATGAACCGGTGGCCGGCGCGGTCCACGAGGACGGCGCCCTCGCCGCGGACGGCCTCGGAGATCAGCGCCCGGCTGGCCCCGGCGAGGTACAGCGCCGTCGGGTGGAACTGCATGAACGCCAGGTCGGCCAGCGTGGCGCCGGCGCGGAAGGCCATCGCCAGCCCGTCGCCCGTCGCCGCGGGGGGGTTGGTGGTCTCGCGCCAGAGGACGCCCGCGCCCCCGGTCGCCAGGATCGTCGCCGGCGCCCACAGCACCTGCAGCCCGTACCGGGCGTGGTGGGTGATCGCGCCCAGGCAGGGCGCCCCCGGCGCGTCCGACGGGGTCAACAGGTCCAGCGCGAAGCACTCGTCGAAGACCCGGATCGCGGGCGTGGTCCGCACCCTCGCCCACAAACATCGGACCAGCTCGGCGCCCGTCGCGTCGCCGTCGGTGTGCACGATCCTCGGCGCCGAGTGCCCGCCCTCGAGCCCCAGCGCGGGCGCGCCTTCGGGATCGCGGTCCAGCCGCATGCCCCATCCGACGAGTTCCTCGATGGCGCGCGGGCCGTCCTCGGCCAGGGCGCGCACCGCGGGCTCGTCGCACAGGTCGGCGCCGGCGGCGAGGGTGTCCGCGACGTGCGCCTCGACCGAGTCCTCCGGGCTCAGGACCGCGGCGATCCCGCCCTGGGCCCAGGCGCTGCTGGAGTCGCGCTCGCCCCTCTTGCACACGAGGATCACCTCGCCGTGCTCGGCGGCGGCCAGCGCGGCCCTGAGGCCCGCGACCCCGGCGCCGATGACCAGCGTGCGCGTGAAGATCTGCGGCAAGAGCGTGCCGCGGAACGGGATCAGGTGCCGCCGGGTGTCGAGGATCGCTTCCATCGCGTCGCCGGCGCCAGTGTACCCGGGCCCGCCTGGGGCGATTCCTATGATGCGTCCCATGCCCGAGCCATCCGCGCAAGCCGATCATCGCCTGGCGCTGCGTGTGGTCACCCTGCCCAGGGACACGAACCCCTACGGGACGATCTTCGGCGGCGTGGTGCTCTCCTGGATCGACCAGGCGGGGTTCGTCGAGGCCAGCCGTCACGGCCGGCACCGCTGGGTGACCGCGGCGATGGACCGCGTCGAGTTCGTCGCGCCGGTCCTGGTGGGCGACATCGTGAGCCTCTTGACCCGCACGGTGCGGACGGGCACGACGAGCGTGACGGTCCAGGTCGCCGTCGACGCCGAGCGGCGCCACTCCGGCGCGTGCGTGCGCGTCACAGGGGCCACGCTGACGATGGTCGCCGTTGACGCCGAGGGCCGGCCGATCCCCTTCGCGGGCCCGCCGACGATCGGCGCTCCGGGGGAGGGCGCGCCGTGACCACGCCGATCGTGGTCTTCCTGTCGGGCGCCGGCCGGACGCTGGCGAACCTGCTGGACCGCATCGACGCGGGCGAGGTCCCGGCCCGGGTCGCGATGGTCGTCGCCTCGCGCCGGTGCCCGGGCGCGGACCTTGCCCGCCGCCGCGGCGTCGAGACCCGCATCGTGCCTGGCGATCCGCCGGCGGGCGTGGTCGACGATCTGGCCCGCGCCGCCGGCGCCGAGTGCGTGGCGCTCGCCGGGTACCTGCGGCTTCTGGGTGTGCCCGGGCGCCTCCGCGGGCGGGTCGTGAACATCCACCCGGCGCTGTTGCCGAGTTTCGGGGGCCGCGGCATGTTCGGGCTGCGTGTGCACCGGGCCGTCCTCGACGCGGGGTGCAAGGTCTCGGGCTGCACGGCGCATCTGTGCGACGACCGGTACGACACGGGGCCGATCCTCGCCCAGGCGTGCTGCCCCGTCGAGCCCGGCGACACGCCCGAGTCGCTGGCGGCGCGGGTCTTCGCCCTCGAGCAGGAGCTGTACCCGCGCGTCATCACGGCGATGATCGAAGGGCGGGTGCGCACCGAGGGCGCCCGCGCGTGGATCGACGACCGGGCCGGGGCGCCCGCGCCATGATCCGCCGGGTCGCGATCGCCGCGGTGTGCGCGATGATGTGGCCGGCGCCGCCGGCGACGGCGCAGACCGCCCCCGAGTGGCGCGCGCCCGCGGACGACTTGCTGGCGCAAGGGCGCTGGGTCCAGGCCGCCGACGCCTACCGCGCCGGGCTGGGGTCGCACCCGAACGACCTCGAAGCGCGGTACGGGCTGGTGGTGGCGTTGGCGCAGTCGGGCGAGCCCGACGCCGCGGTCGAGGCGCTGGTCGCGGCGATCGGGAGCGGGTTCGTCGACTTCCACCGGCTGCTGCGCGACAGCCGGCTGGCGCCGATCCGCGATCGGCCACAGTACCGGGCGATCCTTGCCGGGTGGCGGGAGCTCCTCGACGCCCGCGCCGAGAGGAACGAGGCGGCCCTGCGCCGGCTCTTCGGCGCCGGCCACGTGGTCGAACGCGACGCGCGCCTGCGGCTGATCTATTCCAGCGCCTGGCGCACCGAGTCGCTGGCGCTCGCCCGCCGGGAGATCGACGCCGTCGCCGGGTGGGCGTTCGGCACGCTCTTCGACGAGCCCGACCCCGGCGACCCCCACCCGGACCCGTGGGTGTCGGTGATCCTGCCGACGCCGGAGCGGTTCACGCAGATGATGATGGCGCTGGGCGCCGGGGCCAACGTCGGGGGGATCTACGACCAGGACCGGCTCCAGCTGATCGGACGCGACATCGGGCCCAGCCTGCGCCACGAGTTCCTGCACGTCTTGCACTGGCGGCTGCTGGCGCGCACCGGCCAGCGCCACCCGGATTGGATCATGGAGGGCCTGGGCGCCCTGGTCGAGGACCTGGACCCGGACCCCGACGCGCCCGGGGGCGTGCGGCCCGCGCCGTCGTGGCGCACGAACATCGCCAAGCAACTGATGAAGGTCGGCGCGCTGCCCCGGCTCGACGAACTCGCCGCCATGGACCGGGAGACGTTCCGCACCCGGCGGCCGAACGCGAACTACGCCGTCGCTCGCGCCGTGATGCTGTTCCTGGATCAGCGCGGCGAGCTGGCGCCGTTCTTCCGCCGGTGCGTCGAGTCGTACGACGCCGACCCTTCGGGTCTGGCGGCGCTGCGCGACGCGACCGGGCTCGGTGGGCCGGCGCTGGACGAGGCGTTCCGCGCCTGGCTGGCGGATCTGCCCGAGGCGCCGGAGGAGCTGGCGCCCGGGATGGCGAGCCTGGGGGTGACCGTCGGGGCGGGCCGGGGCGACGGCCCGGTGATCGAGGAGATCCCGCCGGGCTCGCCCGCGCGGGGCGCGGGGCTTCGGCTGGGCGACGTGATTCTCGCCGTCGACGGCCGGTCCACCCGGACCATCCTGGACCTGGTGCGCGTGCTGTCGCAGCGGTCGCCGGGCCAGGCGGTGACGGTGACGGCCCGGCGCGGGCGGCGCGTCCTCGACGCCCGGGTGACGCTGGTCGAGTTCGACGGCGGCTGAGCGGGGGCCTCGCGGCGGGCGCCGACCCGATAGAGTCATGCCGATTGGTGCGCGGACGGACCCGCGCCGGCCGTTGATCGAAGGACGCCCACCGAGCCATGCCCCGTTCTCCCGAGCCCGATCGCCCGCGGACCTTCGGCGGTGACTTCCGGGTGTTCTTCATCAAGGGGCTGGCGATCCTGCTGCCGTCGGTCCTGACGCTGTGGATCGTGGTGCAGCTGTTCCTGTTCGTGCAGACACGGGTCGCCGAGCCGATCAACGTGGGCATCCGGTTCGCGGTGATCCAGCTGGCGCCGAAGATCCTCCCGGCGAGCCAGCAGCCCGAGTGGTTCGTGGTCACCGACGAGCAGGTGCAGAGGCTCAAGGATGAGCGGGCCCGGCTGGCGCAGCGCCCCGTGCCCGAGGCGGTGCTGCGGGCCCAGATCCGTGAGCGGAACCTCAAGGAGTTCTGGGACGAGCACTGGTACCTGCGCGGGATCGGGCTGCTGGTGGCGGTGGTGCTGATCTACCTCGCGGGGCGGTTCCTGGGCGGGTACATCGGCCGGCGCGTGTACGGCCGGCTCGAGCGGTTCTTCGCGCGGCTGCCGGTGGTCAAGCAGGTGTACCCGCACGTCAAGCAGGTGGTGGAGTTCCTGTTCGGCGAGCGCGACCGGATCAAGTTCAACCGGGTGGTGCTGGTGGAGTACCCCCGCCGGGGCATCTGGACGGTGGGGCTGATGACGGGCGACTCCATGCGGGCGATCGAGGGGGTGGCCCGGCACGAGTGCGTGACGGTGTTCATCCCGTCGAGCCCCACGCCGTTTACGGGGTACACGATCACGGTCAAGCGGGAGGACGCCCTGGACCTGCCGATCACGGTGGAGGAGGCGCTGCGGTTCGTGGTGACGGGGGGCGTGCTGGTGCCCGAGTCGCAGACCCCGACGGCGGAGGACCGGCGTCGTTTGGCAGAATCGGCCCGAGGCGCCAAGATGGGCGACGGGTCGGCGGGCGCCGGTCGCGCCGCCGGCTGACGCCGGGCCCGACGCCCGCCCGGTCGTGGATCACAGGAGGAGCCATGCGCATCGAGATCTCGGGCCGGGGCCTGACGCTGACCGATCCGATCAGGGCCTACGCGGAGGACAAGGCGCAGAAGGTGCTGAAGTACTTCGACGGCGTGCAGGAGGTCGAGGTCGTGCTGGGGCAGGAGCGTCGCGATCACCGCGAGGAGTGCACCGCCGAGCTGATCGTGGCGGTGGTGGGGCGCGAGCCGTTCATCGCCAAGGCCGAGGGCGCCGACGTGTACGCGGCGCTGGACGTGGCGGCGGACAAGGCCGGCCGGCAACTCAAAGAATACAAGGAGCGGCTCCGCGACCATCACTGACGCGCCCCCCCGCGGGCGCCCGGGAGCAACCGACCGAATGAAACTCGCCGACATAGTCAACGAACAGGCGATCGTCACCCGGCTCGAGGCCACGGACCGCGACGCGGCGGTGTCGGAGCTGATCGACGCGCTGATCGCCGCGGGCGCGGTGGACGGCGCGCTGCGTGAAGAGCTGATCGAGCGGGTGCTCGAGCGCGAGAGCCGGGGCTCGACGGGGTTCGGTCGCGGCGTCGCGGTGCCGCACGTCAAGCACCCCGAGGCGCCCAAGATCGTCGCCGCGGTGGGGCTGAGCCAGCAGGGGATCGATTTCAACTCGCTGGACAAGCAGCCGGTCTATTCGGTGTTCCTCCTGGTGAGCCCGGCGGGCGACCCCGAGGGGCACCTGCGGGCGATGGAGGTCATCTTCAAGAGCCTCAAGCACGAGACCTTCCGCCGGTTCCTGCGCCAGGCGACGACGGTCGACGAGGTCCGGACGCTCCTCGAGGAGCGCGACAACCAGCAACTGACGTGAGCGCGCCGCCGGCCCCGACGCCGCGGCCCGACGCCGACCCCATGCCCGACGCCAGCGCCGAGGTCGAGATCCCGAACCGGCTCGGGCTGCACGCCCGCCCGGCGACGGCGCTGGCGCAGCGGGCGGCGGGCTTCGAGTCGCGCATCACCATCGAGGGGCCCGACGGCTCGCGCGTCGACGGCAAGTCGGTCATGGAGGTGCTGATGCTCGGCGCGGTGCAGGGCGCCCGCGTGCGCATCACCGCCGAGGGCCCGGACGCCGACCGGGCCGTCAAGGCGCTCGCCCGGCTCATCGAGGGCGGCTTCGGGGAGGAGTGACCGGCCGGGTCACGCGCCGGCCGCCACGGGCGCGAAGTCGCCCACCGCGGGCGGGGCGGCGGGCTGACCGTCGCGGACACGCCGGATGTCGGCCCCGAGCGACGCCAGCGCCGCGTCGAGACGCTCGTACCCGCGGTCGAGGTGGTACACGCGGCGGACGGTGGTCTCGCCCTGGGCGGCGAGCCCCGCGAGGACCAGCCCGGCGCTGGCGCGCAGATCGCTGGCCATCACCGGCGCCCCGACGAGCCGGTCCACCCCCGAGACCACCACGCTGGGACCCTCGTGATCCAGCCGGGCGCCCATGCGCGTCAACTCCGCGACGTGCAGGAAGCGCTGGGGGAACACCCGCTCGGTGATCACGCTGTTGCCGCGGGCGAGAGCCAACAGGGCCATGGTCTGCGCCTGGAGGTCGGTGGGGAAGCCGGGGTGCGGCTGGGTGGTGACGTGGGCCGGCCGGAGGGGCGTGTCACGACTGACAACGCAGGTGGCGCGCATGAGGTCGGCGCCGGGCTCCTCCTCGACGGTGACGCCCGCGGCGGTGAGAATGTCGGTGAACGCGAGCAGGGCGTCGATCGGGCAGTTGGTGAGGGTGACCCGCCCGCCGGTGATGGCCGCCGCCGCCATGATCGTGCCGGCTTCGATCCGATCGGGCACCAGGGTGAGGTCCGCGCCGCCGAGGCGGTCGACGCCGTCGACGACGATGCGGGGTGTGCCGGCGCCGTCGATGCGGGCGCCCATCGCGGTCAGCAGCCGGGCGAGGTCGGCGATCTCCGGCTCACAGGCGGCGCATTCGATGAGCGTCCGCCCGCGGGCGAGCGTGGCAGCGGCCATCACGTTCGCGGTGCCCAGGACGGTCGAGCCGAACCGCCCGCCGAGGTACACCCGGGCGCCGACCAGGCGGCGCTCGCCCCCGGGCCCGCGCGGGGCGGTCAGGACGGCGTCGCCGGCGTCGAGTTCGACGCTCGCCCCAAGCGCCGCCAGCCCCCTCAGGTGCAGGTCAATGGGCCTGTCCCCGATGGCGCAGCCCCCTGGCATCGCCACCCGAGCCCGCCCCCGGCGAGCCAGCAGCGGGCCCAGCACGCACACGCTGGCGCGCATGGTCCGGACCAGCTCGTACCGGGCGTGCACCGGCGTGCCCACGGTGGTCCGGAGCGTCAGCGTCCGGGGCGGGCTCGGCCGGCCGGGGGGCGGCGTGAACTGCGTCGGCGGGTCCTGGGTCTCGCAGCCGAGCTCGGCCAGCAGCGTCCGCATATTGCGGACGTCCGAGAGGTCCGGCACATCGCGGAGGGTCACGGGTTGGTCGGTGAGCAGGGCGGCGGCCATCAGCGGCAGGGCCGCGTTCTTGGCGCCGTTGACCCGGAACTGACCGACGAGGGGCCGCCCACCCCGGATGACAAAGGCGTCCATGCCCGCACCTCCATCGTCGAGCCGGCCGGCCGCGTC
>RFGI01000172.1 GCA_003696725.1 Planctomycetota bacterium
CTCGTACGCCAGGTACCCGGCGTAGATCGCCAGCAGCGACGCGCCCTCCAGCCGGCTGATCCGTCGCCCCGCCGTCAGGCTCATGGGCCACAGCAGCAGGCTCGTCGCGCCCATCACGATCATCGCCGCGACCCCAAGCCCGGGCATCTCGGTCGGCGCCACCACGCACGTCGCGCCCATCACCAGCAACAGATTGAAGATGTTCGACCCGACGACGTTGCCCACGGCGATGTCCACCTGACCGCGCCGGACGGCGATCAGGCTCGTCGCCAACTCCGGCAGGCTCGTCGCCACGGCGACCACGCTCAGCCCGATCAGTTCTTGGCTCAGCCCCAGCGCCGACGCCACGCCCACGGCGCCGAGCTCCGCCATCCGCCCGCCCGTCAGCAGCATCCCCAGCCCGAACACCAGCATCACCACCGACAGCCCCAGGGGCGTGCGTCGGGCGTGGGCCATCTGGGCCCGCTCCTGGTCGGTGATGATCTTGTCGCCGACTCCCTCGACGCGCGCCATCCGCACCGTCCACCACATGAACGCCGCGAACAGCGTCAGCAGCGCGGCGCCGTCGACGCGCCCCAGCCCCGCGCCCGCCCCAGCGCCCGGCGGGGCCACCGTCAGCGCCACGAACACCGCCGTCGCCCCCAGCATCATGGGGATCTCGCGCGTCACCAGCCGCGCCTCGACGCGCATCGGCCGGATCAGGGCCGACAGCCCCAGGATCAGCCCGATGTTGGCGATGTTGGACCCGACGATGTTCCCGAACGAGAGGCCCACGTTCCCGTTGACTGCGGCGATGACGTTGAGCGCCAGTTCCGGCGCGCTGGTGCCGAAGGCCACCACCGTCAGCCCGATCACGACGGGCGCCACGCCGAGCCTCGCGGCGAGGGCCACCGCGCCCCGGACCAGCGTCTCCCCGCCCGCGACCAGCAGCGCAACGCCGAGGGCGAACAGGCCCAGATCCGCGATGATCCCCCCGGCGTGCATCAGGCCGACCACCATAGGACGCCCCCGCGCCGGCCGCGTGCGCGGATATGAAATCGCACACCGTCGGTCTCGAATACACGGTGTCGGGGCCGGTCGCGCGCCGGCAGGCCCAACGCCCGACCGCTAGCCTGACCGCCCATGGACCAGAACCCGTACCAGAGCGCCCCGGAGTTCGGCGACGCCGACCCGTATCAGCCGCCCGAACGCACCAGCGTCCTGGCTGTCGTGTCGCTGATCTGCGCGATCCCCTGCTGCGTGCCCGGCGCCGGGCTCCTGGCGACGATCCTCGGCGGCGTGTCCCTGCGCCTGATCGGGGCGTCTCAGGGGCGGATCAGCGGCAAGCCCGCGGCGATCGTCGCCATCTTCCTCGGCATCTTCGTCACCGTGGTCCAGGTCGCCATCGGCTACGGGATCGCGCAGGGCTACACCTTCTACCGCAAGCAGATGGAGCCGGTCGCGCACACCACCTTCATCGCCCTGAGCCAGCGCGACACCGCCGGCGTCCGGGCGGCGCTGACCCCGGACGCCAACGCCGACCTGACGGACGAGCGGATCGCTTCGTTCGCCGAGGCCTACGAGGCCGCCGCGGGCAAAGCCACCGGCGCCACGGGCGACCTCCGCCAGATCATCGAGAGCTTCGGCCAGGTGTTCGCGGGTTCGCGCCGCAACATCAACGCGGGGCACTCCGGGCCGTCGGATATCGCGCCGATCCCCTTCCGCATCGACACGGACCGCGGCTCGTTCATCGGCGTGGTCGTGTTCGACGGCCCGTCGCTGGGGACGGGCCCCCTGAAGGTCGTGGACCTGATGGCGCTCCTGCCCGGCGCCCGGGCCGTCACCCTGCGCGACGACGGGCCCGCCGAGCGCGAGGCGGCGGCGGCCTACGGCGCCACCGTCATCTCGCACCAGGAGGCGATCCGGGACGCCGCGGGCGAACATGCCCCCGCGCCGCCGGACGCGGCGCCCGACACCCCGTCGCCGGCGGCCGCGCCCGACGAGACGCCCGCCCCGGCCTGATCCGGGTCCGGCGTCGGCCTCAGTCGTCGTCGTCGCGGCCGCGCGCCTCGGGCGCGGGCTTCCTCGGGAGCTTCTCGTCGCGGTTGGCGGCGTGGTAGACGAAGGTCGCCATCACCACGGCGGCCTGCATCACGTCCGCCGGGATCACCCGCTCGTACACGTCCATGTTGGTGTGGTGCGTCCTCGTGAAGTAGTCCAGCCGGTCCTGGATGAACTGGAAGCCGGGCAGCCCCACCGCGTCAAAGGCGAGGTGGTCCGTCCCGCCCGTGTTGCGGATCGTCGCCGTGGTCATGCCCAGGTCCGCCAGCGGCGCCATCCACGCCTCGAAGATCGGCCGCACCGCCGCGTTGGACTGGCAGTAGATCCCGCGGAAGCGCCCGCCCCCGTTGTCCATGTTGAAGTAGGCGGCGAAGTCGTCCCACTCCTCGGTGGTCTCCATGTCGTTTGGGTCGGCGAAGTGGTTCTTCACGTACCCGCGCGAGCCGAGGAGGCCCTGCTCCTCGCCCGACCACAGCGCCACGCGGATGGTCCGCCGGGGCTTGAGGCCCGCGTCGATCAGGATGCGGGCGGCCTCCATCGCCACGGCGCAGCTGGCGCCGTTGTCCGTCGCCCCGGTCCCGGCGTGCCAGGAGTCGTAGTGCCCGCCGAGCATCACGACCTCGTCCTTGAGTTCGGGGTCCGTCCCGGGGATCTCGGCGATGACGTTGCGGCCGGTGAGGTCCTCGTCGTGGAACGTCGCCCGCACCTCGACGCGCACCGTGACCTTCTCGTCGTGCTCGAGCAGACGCACGATGCGGTTGTAGTGCTCCGGGGCGATCACGATCGAAGGGAGCGCCGGATCGGCGTCGACGTCGCGCGACCCGCCGGACCCGACGAAGAAGACGCCGTAACTGCCGCGAGAGGTGCTTGTCTTGAGGATGGCGGCGGCGCCTTCCTCGCGGAGGCGCTTGGTCACGGCGCGCTGCACGGCCCGGCGGCGCTGGAAGTCACGGAACCGCTGGGCGAAATCCCCGCCCGCCGCGCCGCGGGGCTCGGGCGCGGTGAACAGCTCCTCCAAGGACTCGGCGTCGTGACGCTCGGCGATGGGATCGAAGGGGGTCTCGACGTCCGCCTCGTCGCCCATCAGCACGATCTTGCCGGCGAGGTCGCCGTCGTACGCCTCGACGTCCTCGACCGAATCGAAGTCCAGCAGGACCGGCGCGCCCTCGACCACGCCGTCGGTGCCCGGCGTCCACGCCTCGGGGATCGCGATGATGGGCATGTAGACCGGCTCGGTCATCTCGACCATGACCTTCTCGAACGACCAGCCCCGGCCGAACTCGCCCCACGGCTCGAGCCGCGCGTTCTTCAGCCCGATCTCCGTGAGCGTGTCGCGGGCCCACTCCTGCGCCTTCTTGAGTTGCGGCGAGCCCGTCAGCCGCGGGCCCAGCCGGTCAGAGATGTGCCAGACATAGTCCATCACTTCCGAGTGATTGAACCCCTGGTCGCGGATGCGTGTGATCGCGTCCAGGTCCACGGGCTCGTGCGCGATCGCGACCGAAGCGAGCGCCGTCGAGGCGACGGCGGGCAGCAGCAGGGGGCGTCTCATCGTGGTGAACTCCTCTTCTCGTCTCTTTTGGGCCGGGCGCGCACGGGCCACCCATCGGCGCCGACGCCCACGGTTCTAGCCCGTCCGCGCGCCGCGGTTGCGGCCGATCGACAGCGGTACCATGGGCGCCCGCCGAAGAAAGGGAAGCGCGATGCCGGAGGATGTCAAAACAGGCAAAGCCGAGGGCCGACGGGAGCTCGTCTTCGAGTCGTTCGACGACGTCCTAGCGGACCTGGACCGGCTCGAATCGGCCCACGCCCAGGGCGCCCTCCGCGCGATCGGGAACTGGCGCCCGGGCCAGGTGTTCGATCACCTCGCCAAGGTGATCGACGCCTCCCTGGACGGCTTCACGTTCACCGCGCCGCTCGCGATCCGTCTGATGTCGCCGCTGCTGCGCCGGCGCCTGCTCGGGACGGCCAGGCCCATCCCGGGGGGCATCCAGCTCCGCGGCGGGTCGGTGGTGATGCTGCCGGACGACGTCTCGTTCGAAGACGGCCTGGCCCACCTGCGCCGCTCCATCGGCCGAGTCACCACCGGCGAGCGGATGACCCAGCGCTCCCCGGTGTTCGGCCGGATGACGCACAGCGACTGGGTGACGCTGCACCTCAAGCACTGCGCCCTGCACATGGGCTTTTTGATCCCCGGCTGATCGCCCGGCTGGGGAGCAACCCGCTGCAAGCCGCCGCCGACTCGGGCACATAGCCTCATCGCCATGATCCGACTCACCGCCGCGACACTCGCCCTGATCGCCGCGACAGGCCTCGATGCCGAGCCCGTGCGCCTCCGTGTTGGCGACGGCGCCGCCGACGGCCGCCGGCTCTCGCCCTACACCAACGTCTGGCGCTTCTACAGCGAAACCGACACCGGCCAGATCGACGAACTCGGCCTGTGGCATGACCGCGTCCAGATCCTCAGCGACGCCGGCGGGGAGATCATCCGCCGCGAGCAACGCACCGAGCCGACCTCCGGCCGACCCGCGCTGTTCGTGCTCAACGAGATGCGCCGGAACACCATGGCGCCCGTCCGCGCCCACTTTGCGCGAGGGGCGCCCGACGCGGCGTTCCTCGACGTCCGGTTCGACGGCGCGACGCTCACGGGGCGGATGCCGCTGGCGCCGACCGGCGGCGAGCCCATGCCCGTCACCATCACACTCACCACGCCCGAGCCGGTCTTCGACTGGACGCAGTGGGGGCTCCTCCTGGCGACATTCCCACTGGAGGAGGGATACGCGGGGCGGTTCACGGGCTTCAACAATGTGCCGACGCAGGCGCCGCTGCTCGACGTGACCTTCGAGGTGACCGGCGTCCAGGCCGTGCCCGTTCCCGGTCGAGGCGACGTGGAGTGCTTCGTGGTCGAGGCGCACGCCGGGGCGCCGTGGACCTTCTGGATCGCGCGGGATCGCGGCGCCGGCCCCCCGATCGTGAAGATCCGCATCGACGATTCGCCCACCTCGCGCCGCTGGTGGGTCCCCGTCGAGCCGTGACGCGACACGGCCGCGGTACTGTTCAGCCATGACCGACACGACACGGCCGCGAACCGACGACGAGTACATCTTCCACGCGACAGACGAGGAGCACGTCCGGCTCGGCTACCAGCACCGGGTGTGGGCCGAGGACCTCTACGCCGGCTGGCGACGGGCCGGGTTCGCGCCGGGCTGGCGGGTCATCGACCTTGGCTCGGGGCCGGGCTTTACGACGGTGGACCTGGCGCACTTCGTCGGGCCCGCGGGCGCGGTGCTCGCGGTCGATGAGTCCCAGCGGTTTCTCGACCTGCTCCGGGTCCGGATGGGCGCCGAGCCCCTGGACAACGTGACACCCGTCCGCGCCGACGCCGGCGCATTCGACACGGAGCCCGGCGCGTACGACGGCGCCAACGCCCGCTGGCTGATGTCCTTCGTCGACGACCCCGCCGAGGTCGCCCGCCGCGTCGCCCGCGCCCTCCGGCCGGGCGGCGTGTGGCTGATCCAGGACTATTCCGACTACCTCGGCGCCGGGCTCTGGCCCGAGAGCGCCGCCTTCCGCCGGCTGCTCGCCGCGGTCGACGCGCACTGGCGCGACGGCCGGGGCGACCCCGACATCGTCTCCCGCCTGCCCGCGGTCCTCGACCGGGCCGGGTTCGATGTGCGCGAGGCCCGGCCGATGGTCCGCGCGGGCCGGCCGGGCTCGGTGCTGTGGCGCTGGCCGGAGACGTTCTTTCGCAGCTTCGGCCCGGCGCTGGTCGCCGAGGGCGGCGTCGATCAGGCGACCCTCGACGAGTTCTGGCGCGACTGGGACGAGCGGGCGAAGACGCCGCACGCGGTCTTCACGTCACCGCCGATGACGGAGCTGATCGCGGTCAAGCGGTGAGACGCCGCGCGCGGGATAGAAGCGCGGGCCCTCTCCGCGCGTGTCCCCGGTCTCGCGAATGACGGGTTCAGCCGTCCTGCGCCGCCTTCTGGAGGCGGGTGTAGCCGTACTTCCGCTTGAGCGGCTTGACGACGAGCCCGTTTCGGATGGCCTTGGCGGACACCTTGATCCGCGCCGGCCGGCCGTCGACGACGGCGGTGACGGTCTGGATGTTGGGCTTGAAGGTGCGCTTGGTTTTGCCGGAGGTCTTCCGGCCGAAGCCGCCCTTGGAGATCTTCTGGCCGCTGTAGGCGTACTGCCGGCCGGCGGTTGTGCGCTTGCCGGTGAAATAGCACTCGCGGGGCATGGCGTCGGACTCCTCGGGGGCTCGCGGTTGGTCGAGCCGGGCAGTCTAGCGGCCTGCCCGGGACGGGCAAATCCCCGCCCGCGACGAGCCCCGGGGTCCCGAGCCGCGGCCCCCGCGCCCTAGACTCCGCCCATGAGACCCCGTCTTTGCGTCGCCGCCCTTGCGCTGACCCTCCCGGGAGCCGTCATGGCCCAGCCCGACACCCCGACCGACCCCGCGCCGGGCGCCGACCCCGCCGACGCCGAGCACACCAACCGCCTGATCCACGAGTCCAGCCCCTACCTCCTCCAGCACGCCCACAACCCGGTGGACTGGCGCCCGTGGGGCGAGGAAGCCTTCGCCGAGGCCCGGCGTCGCGGCGTCCCGATCTTCCTCTCGATCGGGTATTCGACCTGCTACTGGTGCCACGTCATGGAGCGGGAGTCGTTCGAGGACCCGGCCGTCGCCGCTGTGATGAACGAGAAATTCGTCGCGATCAAGGTCGATCGTGAGGAACGACCCGGCGTCGACGAGATCTACATGGCGGCGCTGCAAACGCTGACCGGGCAGGGCGGCTGGCCGCTGAACGTGTTCCTCACACCCCCCGGCGCGGCCGGCCCGGACGACCCGGGCCTCAAACCCTTCTGGGGCGGGACGTACTTCCCGCCCGAGCCGCGCGGCAACTTCCCCTCGTTCACTATGGTGCTCAAGGGGCTCGCCGACGCCTGGGCGACCAAGCGCGACCTGGCGATCCAGCAGGCCGACGCGGTGACGGCTCGGGTGCGCGACCTGCTCGCCGCCGGCGCCGAGCCCGTGCGCCTCGGGCCCGAGCCCGTCTCGGGCGCGTTAGCCCGACTCCTCGCGATCCACGACATCACCTACGGCGGGTTCGGCCCGGGGCCCAAGTTCCCCCAGCCCGTCTTTCTGGAGTTCCTGCTGGACGTCGCCCCCTTCCTCGCCGACGACGCGCAGCGCGGCTACGCCGAGGCCGCCCTCACCCGCTCCCTCGACGCCATGGCCCTGGGCGGGATGTTCGACCACGTCGGCGGGGGGTTCCACCGCTACAGCGTCGACGCCCGCTGGGCCGTGCCGCACTTCGAGAAGATGCTCTACGACCAGGGGCAACTGCTGGGCGCCTACGCCCGCGCCGCGGCCCGTTACGACGATGCGTTCTACGCCCGCGTCGCCCGGCGAACGGCGGACCACGCCCTGCGCGAGATGCGCGGCGCCGGGGGCGCGTTCATCAGCGCCATCGACGCGGAGGTCGCCGGCCGAGAGGGCGCCAGCTACGTCTGGCGCGAGGACGAGATCCGGGCCGCGCTGCCGGCGGAGGACGCGGACTTCGCCGTGCGCGTGTACCGCCTGTTCGAAGGGACCAACTTCACCGACCCGCACCACCCGGACGACCCGCCGGCCAATGTCCTCTCGATGGCCAAGCGTCCCGAGGCCCTCGCCGCCGACCTGGGCATGACCGAGGCGGAGTTCCTCAACGCCCTCGACCGCGTCGACGCGCTGCTGCTGACCGCGCGGGATCGGCGTCGGCAGCCGGCGGTCGACGACAAGATCATCGCCGGGTGGAACGGGCTGATGATCGCGGGTCTGGCCGACGCCGGGCGCCTGCTCGACGAGCCGCGGTACATCGAGGCGGCGGCCGAGGCGGCGGGCTTCGTCCTCTCGACCCTCCGCGACGGGGCCGGGGTGCTACATCGGTCCTGGCGCGACGGCCGACTGGGCCCGCCGGCGCCTCTCGAAGACTACGCCTTTCTGGCGCGCGGGCTCCTGGCGCTGGACGCGGCCCTGCCGGGCGAGCGCGGGCTCGCCTTCCGCGACGCCGCGATCGAGCTGATCCGCCGTGCGGACCAGACCTTCGGCGACCCCGAGCACGGCGGGTGGTTCGACACGCGCCCCGATCGGCGCGACCTGATCCTCCGCACCCGCACCACGACCGACGGCGCCGTCCCCACCGGTCAGAGCGTCATGATCCACAACCTGCTGGCGCTCTATGACCGCACGGGCGACGGGGCGCACCTCACCGCCGCGGGGCGCGGGCTGGCGAGCGTCAGCCGGGCGATCGCCGAAGCGCCGCTGGCGCCCGTCGAGTCGACCCGCGCCCTGATCGCGGTGCTGCGCCTGGACCGGTCCGACGAGCGCGACCTCCTGGGCGAGTTCGGCGTCGGGGCGTCGGCGCCGGAGTTCTCCGCCGAGCCCGCGCACAAGCCCCCCGTGGACGTGTACGCCAGCGCGACCCGGGCCGCCGTGACGCCCGGATCGCCCGCGACCGTGGGGCTGGAGCTGCGCATCGCCCAGGGCTGGCACATCAACGCGCACGAGCCGGGGCTCGAGTGGCTGGCGCCCCTGGACGTGCGGATCGTGGGGGGGACGGGCGTCCGCGCCGTCGTCGAGTACCCGGCGGGCGAGCCCCTCACCGCCGACTGGGCGCCCGAGGGCGAGCGACCGATGGTCCACGAGGGCTCGGTCGTGCTGACCGTGCGTCTCGAGCGGACGGGCGAGGCGTGGTCGGGCCGGCCGAGGCTGCTGGTTCAGTACCAGGCGTGCACGGACACCCAGTGCGCCGAGCCGGCCGAGGCCGTGCTGAACGTCGAGATCACACCCGAGTAGCGAGCGCGTCGCGCACGAGTTCGCCCAGCGCCGCCAGGGCCGCGTCGAGGTCCCACACTTGCCGGTGGCGGTCGCCGGTGGTGTTGCTGACGACGCGGAGCTCGGCGAACGGGACCGCCGAGCCCGTCTGCGCGGCGACGCGCGCCGCCGCGACGCCCACGGCGGCGCCCTCCATGGCCTCGGCGATCGCGCCCGTGCGTCGGGCGATCTCCTCGGCGCGCGCGTCCGTGCCGGCGCACGTCGAGACCGTCGCGATCGGGCCCGCGCGGTCGGCGATCGGCGTGAGGGTCCGGCTCAGCCCCTCGTCCGCGGGGATCTCGACGCCCACGCCGGGTGCGGGCGCGAAGCCCATCTGCGCGAGGTCGACGAAGCCCGCGGGGGTGTCGGCGCCGAGGTCGGCGAAGACGCTCTCCGTCGCCACGACGCGCGCCCCGAGAGCCAGGCCCGATCCGGGCAGCGCCCCCGCGACGCCCGCGCTCAAGACGGCGCCGTGCCGAACCGGGTCCAGCGCCCGCGCGACGCCCCCCGCGGCGCACGCCGGGCCCACGCCCGTCTCGACCAGGTCGGCGCCCGGGGCAACTTCGACGGCGCGCCACGGCTCGGGGGCCCGCGTCACGCCCAACGCCCGCAGGATCGCCCGCGCCTCGGCGCTGGCGGCGACGGCGAGCAGCGTGCGCCGGCCGGCCGGCGCCGGGCGGGCCGTCACGTCCGCATCCCCGCGAGGCGCACCAGCGCGATCGGCGCCAGCACCAGCGCCGGGAAGAACACGGCCAGGGCCACCGGCAGCCCCGGCAGGGGGTTCGTCACGCCGACCACGCTGCCGATGAGCCCCACGGCGACGATCGGCGAGGCCCGCAGCGACCGCGCCGCCAAGTTCACCGGCGCCCGCGTCATGAAGAACGGCATCGCGATGGCCAGCACGCACAGGTTGCTGAGCATGAACGAGATGCGCCCGAACGCCGTCCGTGTCAGCTCGCGCCGCGTCGCGTCGTCCAGCGGCGCCGACCGCTGGGCCAGCGCCGCGCGGATCTGGCGCCAGGACAGGCTCTGCCCGAATCCCTCGACCCGGCGGACGAGGATGAGCGTCGGCGCCAGGTCCGTCGCGAGTTCGGCCACGGGCTCGGCCCGGCCCGCGGCGCCGGCTTGGCCCGGGCGCTGGGCGACCCCGCCCTCGAACCGCCAGGCGTCGCCCGTCCAGTCCGCGGCGTCGGCGCTGATCCGGCGGGTCACCCGGCCGCGCTCGTCGCGCTCCCAGACCACCACCCCCTCGAGCCGGTTGGAGGCGGGGTCGAAGGCGCGCGCCCGCCAGAGCCGGCCGGCGCCGTCACGCAAGAGCGGCACGCCGAAGGACTCCAGCCGACGCTGTCCGACGTCGCCGGCGTCCCTGGGCAGCAGGTGCGCCACCCGGGGCAGGACGTACTCCTGATTGATCGCCTGCAGCGCCGTCACCGCCAGGGCGCCGGCGAAGATCGGCGCGCTGAGCCTCTGCAGGCTCAGCCCGCTGGCCAGCGCCGCGACGAGCTCGCGCTTGCGGACCAGGCTCGCCGCCGTGAACCCCGCGGCGAGCACCAGCACCAGCCCGCCCAGGTGATTGAACAGCTGGAGGAGTCTCGGCCCCCACAGGTCGATGACGGCCAGCGCCGTCGCCGCCGCGGTCTTGACGCCCGACCCGTCCGGGTCCAGGGCCCGCGCGGCGCGGAGGAAGCGCTTGAGGTTCAGGAACAGGTCCACGGTCACGACGAACGCGAAGAGCGCCACGATCAGCGCCAGCCAGTTCCCCAGGAACCGCCGGGCGATGTGCCGGTCCAGGAGCGTCACGCCGACCACGCCGCGGCGGCCCTCACATCTCCTGCCGCGTGGGCCGGATCAGCACCTCGTTGACGCAGACGTGCGCCGGCGCCTCCAGGGCGTACAGGACCGACTGCGCGATGTCCTCGCTGGTCAGCGCTTCGAAGTTCTCGGGCAGGTTCCGGAACCGCTCCTTGACGCGCTCGTCGGTGATGCTGTCCTGCAGCTCCGTCGTCACCAGCCCCGGGGCGATCGTGGTCACGCGGATGTCGAACCCGGCCAGCTCTTGCCGGAGGCCCTCGGAGAGGGCGTGCACCGCGAACTTGGTCGCGCAGTAGACGGCCCCGCCCGGGAAGACCTTGCGCCCGGCGACGCTGGAGACGTTGACGATGTGCCCGCTGCGGCGCTCGATCATCTCCTTGAGGACCGCGCCGACGCCGTAGAGCACGCCCTGCACGTTGACGTCCACCGTGCGGGTCCACTCCTCGACCTTGCACGCGTCCATGAACGACAGGGGCATGATCCCCGCGTTGTTGATGAGCACGTCGATCGGGCCGAACGTCTCCCGGGTGGCGGCGACGAGGGCCTCGACCTGATCGCGCGCGGTCACGTCGCACTGGACGGCGATGGCCTTGCCCCCGCCGGCGTGGATCTCGCCGGCGAGTTCGTCGAGCCGGTCCACGCGCCGCGCCGCCAGCGCCACCCGGGCGCCGCGCTTGGCCAGCGCCAGGGCCGTGGCCCGGCCGATCCCGCTGCTGGCCCCCGTCACGATCGCCACCTTGTTGGACAGGACGCTCATCGCCTCGCTCCTTTCCGGGCCAGTGTACGGCCGGACGCCGCCCCACGCCGTAGGATGGCGCCCGCCATGCCCGACGCGACCGACCCCGCCCGCCCCGCCGGCGCGCACCCGCTCGAACAGCAGCGCCGCGCCAACCGCGACGCCGTCGCCGCCCTGGGCGCCGACCCCTACGGCTCGCGGGCCGACGGCCTGATCCCGCTCGCCGACGCCGCCCGCCTGTACGACCCCGACGCCGACGCCGCGTTCAAGGCGCACGGCCAGGAGGCCGGGTTCACCGACCCGCGCCCCGTCGCCCACGTCGCCGGGCGCGTCATGCTCCACCGAGACAACGGCAAACTCATCTGGCTCAACCTCCGCGACGCCTCGGGCGATCTCCAGGTCGCGGTGAGCCGGCGCGACTGCGACGAGGCGGGCTTCGCTCTGGCCAAGGTGTGCGATCTGGGGGACATCGTGGTGGCCCGGGGCCCGCTGGTCCGCACGCGCACCGGGGAGATCACCGTCTGGGCGTCGTCGCTGCGGATGGGCGCCAAGAGCCTGGCGCCCCCGCCGGAGAAGTGGGCCGGTCTGGCCGACCCCGAGCTGCGCTACCGCAAGCGGTACATCGACCTGTACGCCAACCCGGACGTGATGCGCGTCTTCCGGCTGCGCAGCGCGATCGTGGCGCGCCTCCGCCGGTTCTTCGACGAGCGCGGCTTCCTGGAGGTCGAGACGCCGGTCCTCCAGCCCAAGCCCGGGGGCGCCGCGGCCAGGCCATTCTGGAGCCACCTCAACGCCCTGGACATGCCGGTCGTCCTGCGCATCGCCACGGAGCTGCACCTCAAACGGCTGCTCGTCGGCGGGATGCCCCGGGTCTACGAGATCGGCCGGATCTTCCGCAACGAGGGCCTCGATCGCCAGCACAACCCCGAGTTCACCTCGATCGAGGCGTACCAGGCCTTCGGCGACTGCTGGGCGATGCTCGACCTGACCGAGGCGCTGCTGCGCGAGCTCGCCCACTTCGTCGCGGTCGCGGCGTCCGACCCCGACACCGACCCGCGGGACCTCGACCCGGCGTCGGTCCGGCTGCCCTTCGGCGGGATCGAGATCGACTACGGCTCACCCTTCGCCCGGGTGACATACCGCGACCTCTTCGAGCGGGCCCTGGGCTTCCCGATCTCGGACACCGGCCGGGCCCGCGCCGAAGCGGAGCGGCGCGGCCTGCGGCACGAGGGCCTCGCTGATCCCTTCGTCGTCAACGAGCTCTTCGAGGCCGTCGCCGAGCCAACCATCGACCCGACCACGCCCACCTTCGTCACCGACTACCCCTCGGCGATCTCGCCCCTGACGCGCCCCCTGGCCGACGACCCGACGCTCGCCGGCCGCTGGGACCTCTTCGTCGGCGGGATGGAGATCGGCACCGCCTACACCGAACTGAACGACCCCGACGCCCAGGTCGCCCGCTTCACCGAGCAGCTCGCCGGCGCCGACGAGGAGGAGCGCGCCTACCGCACCCTCGACGAAGACTTCATCGAGGCGCTCCGGGTCGGCATGCCCCCGGCCGGCGGGCTGGGCCTGGGCGTGGACCGGATCGTGATGCTCCTGACCAACCAGCGCTCCATCCGCGACGTGATCCTGTTCCCCTTCATGCGGCCGGTCGGGTGAGCGCGACGCGGGGAGCTACGGCGTGTCTTTGTCGAAGAGCAGCCCGCACGCCGGGCACCGGCCGCGCACCGGCAGCGCCGAGAGGTCGTGCCGGCACTCCCGGCACCGCACTCGCCGGGTCAGCGGCGCCTCGGCGTCCCCGCCGAAGAGGGCGGCCAGCGCCTCGGGCCCGTGGCGCTTGAAGATCAGGGCGGCGGCGTCGTACTCGGCGCCGCACTCCGGGCACACGCCCGCGGGCGCCAGGCCCGCCAGGTCGTACCCGCACCCGGGGCACGCCAGGTCGAACGCGGAGAGGTCCAGCCCGGCGAGCTCCGGCGAGGTCTCATCCTCCCAGCCGGGCTCGAGCTCGACCGGCTCGGACTCGAACGCTTCGAGGAGGCGCTCGGCCTCATCGCGGCGCGCCGGGTCCAGGAGCATGAGCTCGACCTGGAGCATCTTGGGCGCCGCCGCCCCGCCGAACATCTGGTTCACGTAATCGCCGACCACGACGGCCTCGATCCCCGAGCGGCGGAGGTGCATGGCGGCGTGCTCGGCGTGCAGCCGGCTGGCGTATCGGCGCAGTCGGATCATGCCCCAAGCCTCGTGCCGACCGTCGGCGTCACGAACGGGTCATCGCTCTTCGGCCAGCCGGTCCACCGTCCGCCGCAGGCTGTCGAGGTCCGCGAGCGGGTGCGGGTTCCCGATCCAGGCGATCCGGCCCGCGCCGTCGATCACCACGGCGCCGGGCATCGACCGCCCACGGAGTCGGGCCCAGAACCCCGTGTTCACCCGATCGTCGACGTCCTCGGCGATCGTGTACGTCATGTCGTCGCGCTGGGCGATGAAACGATCCACGGGCGTCATCCGCGCCGTCGGTTGGATGGCCACACCGATGACACGCACCGCGTCGGGGTGCTCGGCCTGGATCTGGGCCAGCCCCGGGATCGCGTAGTGGCACGGCCCGCACCACGGGGCCCAGAAATCCACGACGTACACCCGCCCCGGCGCCCACGACCCGACCGGCTCGCCGCGGAGGTAGCGCACCCCGTCGAGCGTCGGCGCGGGGTCGCCCACCGACAGCTGCGCCTCGGCGGGCGGCGCGGGCGGCAGCGCGGGCGCCGACGACGCGCATCCGCCCGGCGTCACGACATACAACGACACGCAGAGGAGCAGCAGGGATCGCGCGGGCATGCGGGCGCCTCCGTTCTCGATCGGCTCAGGCGCAGTTTATCCCGGCGCCGGCGCCGGCGGGGGTGCTGCGGGGTCGGCGCGCGGGAACAAGGGGTCGCCGATCACCGCACGCGCCCCGGGCGTCAGGCCCCCCCAGCGCGCCAGCTCACTGAGCGGCGCCCGTCCGATCGGCGCCTCCCAGCCTAGCCGGCGCCACAGTGCCTCCATCTTCCCGGGCATCGCCGGCCACAGCACGAGCCCCGCGATGCGCAGCGCCTCGGCCGCGTGGTGCAGGATCGCCGCGACCTCGCCGCGTTTGGAGGGGTCCTTGGCGAGCTTGAAGGGCTCGGTGGCGTGGATGTAGCCGTCGACCCGCCGGACGAGCGCCAGCCCCTCGGCCAGCGCGCCGGGCAGGTCCATGGCGTCGGCTTTGGCCGCGGCGCGCTCGACGGCGCCCGCGGCGATCGCGGGCCAGTCGTGGTCGGCCAGGCCCGCCGAGCCGCCGGCATCCGGGACCGCGCCGTCGCAGTACCGGCCGATCATGTTCGTCACCCGGTTCAGGGCGTTGCCCACGCTGTTGGCCAGGTCCGCGTTGTAGACCTCGACGAACCGGGCGTGGGCGAAGTCCGCGTCGGTGGCTCCCGCGGGCCCCTGCGTCAGGAGGAACCAGCGCACCGCGTCGACGCCGAAGGCCCCCGCGTACCCCCGAAGCGTGGGCATATCCAGGAAGTTGCCCAGGCTCTTGGACATCTTCCGCCCCTCGCGGATCCAGTACGAGTGCGCGTACACGCACCCGGGCAGATCCTCGCCCAGCGCCATCAAGAGGCACGGCCAGATCACCGCGTGGAACCACAGGATGTCCTTGCCCACCAGGTGCGCGTCGGCGGGCCAGAACGCCCGGCGCTCGGGCGTGTCCACCGCGGTCAGGTAGTTGCACAGGGCGTCGATCCAGACGTACACCCGGTGCCCGGGGTCGCCCGGCATCAGAACGCCCCAGTCGGCGTCGCCCTCCTGCACGGCCCGCGACACGGGCACGTCCTGCAACCCCTGCCGGATGCGCCCGACGACCTCGTTGCGCCGGGCCTCGGGCCGGATAAACCCGGGGTGGGCCTCGATGTGGGCCAGCAGCCGGTCCGCGTAGGCGCTAAGCCGGAAGAAGTAATTCTTCTCGGTGCGTTTGACCAGCGGCCGGCCCGTCACGGGCGACTGAAAATTGTGCTCGCGGGCGGCGGTCTCGGTGACGTACTCCTCCTGGGATGGGTCCCACCAGCCCTCGTAGTCGCCCAGCGCGATGTCGCCGGAGTCCTGGAGCCGGCGGATGTACCCGGCGAGCCTTTCGGTGTGCCGGGGCTCGCTGGTGCGGATGAAGTCGTCGTTGCTGATGTCGAGCTCGGCGAAGGCCTCGCGGAAGGCCTCGGCGTTGCGGGAGGCCCAATCCATCGGCGACAGGCCGTGCTCGGCCGCGGCGGCGACGACCTTCTCCGCGTGCTCGTCCGTCCCGGTCAGGAAGAACGTCTCCCGCCCCAGGAGCCGGTTCATGCGGGCGGCGGCGTCGGCCAGCAGCGTCGTGTAGCAGTGCCCGATGTGCGGCCGATCGTTGACGTAGTAAATCGGCGTGGTGACGTAGAAGCGGTCCGGGCGCGTCATCGCGGCGGATTGTACTGGCAGGGGAGGCCCGGCCCGCGCACAGGCCCGGTCAGCCGGCCGCGTCCATCGACCCCGCCGGCCCGATCGAGGCGATCGTGAGCTCGCCCAGCGTGCGCTTCGCCGCGTAAGCGTTGAGCGCGTCGAGGGTGACGGCGTCGATCTCGGCGAGGCGCTCCGCGAGCGTCCTGGGCCGGCCCAGGGTGAACCAGTCCCCGGCCAGGGCCGACGCC
The DNA here is from genome assembly GCA_003696725.1 of Planctomycetota bacterium. Taxonomy (GTDB): domain Bacteria; phylum Planctomycetota; class Phycisphaerae; order Phycisphaerales; family UBA1924; genus J020. Next base: position 16,133 of record RFGI01000172.1, read on the forward strand.
CGCGCCGCGGTCGACTCCCCGCTCATCACCAGGCTGGACTTGAGGCCCGTGACGGCCCGGCGGAACTCGCTCTCGTCGATCCCCCCGGCGTCGCCCTCGGCGGTCGGCCGGCCCAGCTCGCCCAGCAGCACCCGCAGGGTCTCGGGCGCCCGCTCCGGGGTCGTCCCGGCGTAGGCGACCACGCGGCCGTCGTCGCGGCCGGCGGCGTACCGCGCGCTGACCGAGTACACCAGCCCGCGCTTCTCGCGCACCTCTGTAAACAGCCGGCCGCTCATCCCGCCCGACAGCACCGAGGTCAGCACGCGCTCGAGCACGCACTCGGGCGCGGATTCCGGCGGGGCGTCGTGCACGACCGCGATGTGGACCTGATTTGTGTCGTCGTCGAGGTGCTCGCGCCCCCGCCGCGCAGGGCCCGCGGCTTCAAACGCAGTCGGTTCGCCCGTCCACCCCTCGAGCAGCCGCTCGAGCGCGTCGCGGACCGGCTCGGGCTCGACGGCGCCGGCGACGGCGATCGCCGACCCGGCCGGCGCGGCCTGGGCCCGCCACTGGGCGCGCGCGATCGGGGCGTCGATCGCGGCGAGCGTCTCGGGCGTCCCGAGCCCCGAGCGGTTCAGCGGCGCCGGCAGGTGCCGGGCCTTGGCCAGGATCATCACGCGCTCGTGCGGGTCGTCGGCCAGCGCCGCCAGATCCGCCAGGCACAGATCCCGCACGGGGCCGATATCCGCGGGGTCGAACCTCGGCCGGAGCACCATGTCTGCGAACAAGGGCAGGGCCCGGACAACCCGATCACCCAGCATTGTTCCGGTGATGCGGAAGGTGTGGGTGGCGCCGTCGGCCGAGCGCGACACGCCCAGGCGGTCCAAGGCGCCGGCGTGCTGGCGGGCGTCGAGGCCCCCGGCGCCTCGGAACAGAAGGTCGGCCCACATCGCGCCGAGCCCCTCGAACGCGGCCGGCTCGCGCGCCGACCCCGCGGGCAGCAGCCACGTCATCGCCGCGCTGCGCACGCCCGGCATCGGCTCGACGATGAGGTCGGCGCCTGCGGAGAGACGGGCTGTCGAGATCGCGGTCATGGTCGGCGCCGGGCGGTGAGTCTACGGGCGCCGGCGCCGCGGCGCAGCCGGCGCAACCCTCACAGCCGGGCCCGGGGGGCGCGGCTGGCGCGGGTCGGGGGTTCAGTCAAACCCGGTGTCGCGGCGGCCGCTCGATCCGCGCCCAACCCGGCCGCTCGCCGGGTCGATAGTGGCGGGGACCATGCGCTGGCTCGTGAACATCGTGGCGGTCCTGCTGGCCCTGGCCCTGGGCGCGGGGGTTGTGCTGCACGGCCGAACCGTTCGCCGCGAGCAGGAGGCGGTCCGCGAGGTCCGCGCTGCGGTGCGGCAGATCGAGCGGGAGCTCCGCCGACGCTCGGCGACCGGGTCCGTGGAGGTCAACGGCCGCGGCTGGCCCATCACGGTCGAGCCGGCGTGGTTCGGCGCCTCCCCGCCGGTCAACCGGCTGCTCCCGCCGGATCGCCCGTGGATCGAGATCGCACCGCCCGAGCACAAGGACTACCTGCACCCGGTGGTCCGGCAGTCCTACAACGAGCACGTGCCTGCGTTCTGGTACAACCCGGCGCTGGGCATCGTCCGGGCCCGCGTGCCGGTGATGGTCTCCGACCGGCTGGCGACCGAGCTGTACAACGAGGTCAACACGGTCGCGATCGCGTCGATCTTCGAGGGGTTGCCGATCCCCGAGCGTGAGCCGGAGCGGGCCGACAACGCCGTCGCCGGCGCCGGGGGCATGAGCGAGGACGACCTGGACCCCACCAAGCCGATCCCGCCGGGCTGACCAAGCCCGCCGACTCAGAGCCCGAGCACGTCGGACATGGCATAGCGCCCCGGCGGGCGCCCGGCCAGCCACTTTGCGGCGCGCAGGGCGCCGGCCGCGAACAGCCGCCGATCCGTCGCCCGGTGGGTGATCTGGAGGGTCTCCCCGGTCGCGTCGAACCGCACGGTGTGCTCGCCGACGGTGTCCCCGGCGCGGAGGCTCAGGACGGCGCCGTCGTCGATCGAGCCGCCGCTGTCGCGCACCGCGCGGGCCAGCGCCAGTGCCGTCCCCGAGGGGGCGTCGCGCTTGCCGGCCCGGTGCGCCTCGATCAGCGAAACATCGTAAGCGTCGCCCAACGCGCGTGTTGCGCGCGACGCCAGGTCGATGAGCACACACGCGCCCAGCGACGTGTTGGCCGCGACCAGCATGGGGATCGACGCCGCCGCGTCCCGCAGGTGTGACTCGACGCGGTCGGCGAGCCCCGTCGTTCCGACCACCAGGGCGGCGCCCGAATCGAGCGCGCATCGGATCGCGCGGGCGCACCCCGAGCTCGTCGAGAAGTCGATGACCGCGTCGACGGGCGGCGCCGGCGGATCATTGATCCGGACGCGCCGATCGGCGTCGAGGGGCTGTTTCGCCGACGATTCAGACGCCAGCGCGCCCGCGAGGCGCACGTCCGGGTCGGCCCGGGCGAGTTCCGCCAGGGCTCGTCCGACACGCCCCGTGACGCCGCTGATGACGATGGAAAACGGCATGATCCGGGCCCCTGTGGGTCGTCGAGCTGGGAACTTTGCTGAAGGACTTGCGAAAAGTCGCCCGATAGAGGTACAAAATGTGCCGGGTCGGCGCCGACGCCGGTGTGTGGTGCTCCGAACACGACCGACCGACAGACCCACGCGCCGACCCGCCAGAGCGTTCCGCTGACTCGGAACAAGGAGAGCCAATCATGGCGAAGAAGCGTGCCACGAGAAAGAAGGCGACCCGGAAGAAGGCTCGCCGCAAGAAGGCCACCCGCAAGAAGGC
>RFGI01000173.1 GCA_003696725.1 Planctomycetota bacterium
GCTGGCCGGGATGCTGGTCTCGACCGGGTGCCTGCTGACGCTGGCCCGCGACTGGGGCGTCGGCGTGCTGGACCCGGCGACGCTGTCGGCGCCGTTCGTCCCCAGCCTGGACCTCGCTCTGTCGTTCAACCCGGACGCCCTGGGCCTGTTCTTCGCGGCGCTAGTGGCCGGTGTGGGCGTGCTGATCGCGCTGTACGCGCGGGCGTACTTCGGGCCAGACCCTGACGCCCTGTTCCGCTTCTACCCCACGCTGGGGCTGTTCGCGACGGCGATGCTGGGGCTGGTCCTCGCGGACAACATGCTGGCGATGCTGCTGTTCTGGGAGCTGACGAGCCTGTCGTCGTTCCTGCTGATCGGCTGGGACCGCCACGACCGCCGGGCCGTGCGGCTGGCGCTTCAGGCGCTGGCCGTGACCGGATTAGGCGGGCTCGCGCTGCTCGGCGGCGTGATCCTCCTGGCGCAGACAACCGGCACGTGGTCGTTCGCCGGGGCGCTGGCCGTGGTCGCGGCCGGCCCCGACGCGATGCCCGCGCCGACCCTCCTGCCGTGGGCGTTCGGGCTGATGATCCTCGGCGGCGCGACCAAGAGCGCCCAGTGGCCTTTCCACTTCTGGCTGCCCGGGGCGATGGCCGCCCCGACGCCCGTCTCGGCGTACCTGCACTCGGCGACGATGGTCAAGGCCGGGGTGTACCTCTTCGGCCGGCTGGCGCCCGCGCTGAGCGGCGTCGAGTTCTGGACCGTCACGCTGATCCCGGTCGGCGCGGTCACCATGCTGCTGGGCGCGTACCTGGCGCTGCGCTCTGTCGAACTCAAGAAGATCTTCGCCTACACGACCGTCAGCCAACTGGGCCTGTTCACCTGCATGTACGGGCTGGCGGGTTTCCGCCACGACGGCGAGGCGAACCTGATCTGGCCCGTCACCCAGATCCTCAACCACGCGCTGTACAAGGCGCCCCTGTTCCTCATGGCCGGCGCCATCGCCCACACCGTGGGCGTCAAGGCGCTCCCGGGCCTGCGCGGGTTCCTGCGCACCAGCCCGCTCTTGGCGTGGATCACGCTCGGCGCCGCGTACGCGTTGGCCGCCGGGCCCTTCACGCTCTCGTTCGCGGCCAAAGAGGCGTTCCTGTACCAGATCCACCACGCGATCGAGCACCAGCCGCGGCTGTGGATCGTCGCGGCGATGGCCGTCCTGACCGCGGCGTGCAACGTCGCGATCTTCGTGCGGTTCCTGACCACGTTCCTGGCCCGGCCCGACGAGACGCCCGCCGAGACGCACACCCACGCGTCCGACGGCTGGCGTGTGTGGCTCTGGGCGCCGGCGGCGCTGCTGGTCGTCTGGCAGTTCGCGGGCGGGATCGCCCCGGCTCTCGTCGAGACACCGATCGCGCACGTCGAAACACACGCCCTGTACTGGTCGCACCTGCCCGGCGTCCTGGACGCGCTGGCGCACCCCGGCGTCCCGCTGGCGCTCAGCGCCGCGGCGATCGCGCTGGGCGTCGTGGCGGCGCTGATCCCCCGGCTGCGCCGGCCGGTCGCCGACCCGCATGACGCGCTGTTCCCGGAATCCGCGGCGCTCCTGGGTCGGATCGGCTGGGGCGTGTTCTCCACGCTCCAGACGGGGAACCTGCGGCACTACCTCTACCTGATCCTGACGGCGTTCCTGCTGGGCGTCGTGGCCGCGACGCTGAAGGAGCCGGCGTTCCTGGCGTGGCCCCCGCTGGTGGGGCTGTGGTCGGCGCCGCTGGGGTTCATCATCGCCGGGCTGTGCCTGTTCGTGATCGCCGTTCTGGCCAGCGTCGCGCTGCCGATCTTCAACAGCCGCGTGGTGCGGATCATGGTGCTCGGCGCGGTGGGGATGAGCGTGACGGGGATCTACCTGCTGTACCAGGCGCCGGACCTGGCGCTGACGCAGCTCATGTTCGAGATCATCTCGGTGATCCTGTTCCTGCTGGTGCTGCGCATGATCCCGGAGGAGCCGCCGATGGCGCCGGTCTCCGGGCTGATCGGGCGCGTGGCGTTCAGCCTGACGGTCGGGGCGGTGGTCGGCTGGGTCGTCCTCCAGGCCGGGGCGCACGTCGACTCGACCGGCGGGCCGGGCCTGCTCGGGCAGTGGTTCCTCGCCAACTCGTACGAGGGCGGGCCCATGACCGGCGGCCGCGGGGGCGGGGGCGCCAACGCCGTCAACGTCATCCTCGTCGACTTCCGCGGCTACGACACCCTCGGCGAGACGACCGTGCTCGCGATTGCCGCGATGGGCATCTTCGCCCTGATCGCCGCGGTCCCCCGGCGCCAGCAGGACCGCGCCCACGTCGTCGACCCGGCGCGCCTCAGCAGCAGCCTCGTGCGGACGGCGATGAAGCTCATCCTCCCGCTGGGCCTGCTCTTCGCCGCGTACATGTTCTTCAAGGGGCACAACGAGCCGGGCGGCGGGTTCATCGCGGGCCTGGTCGCCGCGGTGGTCCTCGCGGTCTACCGCATGGCCAAGGGCCCCGAGGCGCTCAAGAGCCTGCTGCCGATCAAGCCGGGGGTGCTCGCGGGGCTGGGCCTGTTGATCGCGCTGGCGACCGCGCTGACGCCGGTGGCGTTCGGCTTGCCCGTGCTGACCTCCTACAACGGCGCCATCCCCCTGCCCGGCGCCGACCCGTACCACTTCTCGACCGTGGTCTTCTTCGACCTGGGCGTGCTGATCGTCGTCATCGCCGTGAGCGTGGGCGTCATCCACCGCCTGACCGAGGAGCTCGAGACATGACCCTGCTCCTGTCGATCATCGTGGCCGTCATCTTCGCCGTGGGCGTGTACCTGCTCCTGGGGCGCGAGCTCAAGGGCATGGCCATGGGCCTGTTCATGCTCTCGCACGGGGCCAACCTGGGCATCCTGGCGATGAGCGGCCAGCCCGTTCGCCATACCCCGGCCGGGGCGACGCCGCTGGGCCCGCCCATCCTCACCGAGGCCACTCAGCCCGTCGACCCCCTGCCGCAGGCCCTGATCCTCACCGCGATCGTGATCTCCTTCGCGGTGACGGCGTTTCTGCTGACCCTCCTGGTCGCGACCTACCGCCGGGCCGAGCATCTCGGCGCCGACGAACTGGCCAACGACGACCGCCCCACCGTCCTCACCGGCGTCTGACCTTCTGAGGCCCTGCCGATGCCGAACGAACCATACATCGTGCTGCTGGTCGCCATCCCAATGGCGACGGCCGTCCTCTCGACGCTCGTCCGCGGCTGGCTCAGCGCCCAGCGCGCCCTGACAGTCGTGGGCCTGGCCGCGTCGAGCGTGCTCTCGATCGTGTGGCTCGTGACGCTCGAGCCCGGCGCCCTGATGGTTTCGCAGGCCGGCGACTGGCCCGCGCCCTTCGGCATCACGCTGGTCTTCGACCGGCTCAGCGGGCTGATGCTGGCCGCGGCCGGGTTCGTCGCCCTGGCCGTGTACCTCTTCGGCATCGCCTCGAGCGAGCAGGAGCAGGGCCGGGGCTGGTTCCACCCGCTGTACGCCCTGCTGATGATGGGCGTGAACTTCTCCTTCCTGACCGGCGACCTCTTCAACCTCTTCGTCGCGTTCGAGATCATGCTCATGGCGTCCTACGCCATGATGGGCCTGGGAGGGGACAAGCGCCAGCTCAGCCAGGCGTACAAATACGTCATGATCAACCTCGTCGGGTCGACGTTCTTCGTGCTCGGCGCGGCCCTGATCTACGGCATGACCGGGACGCTCAACTACGCCGACCTCGCCGTGCGCGTGCTCGAGTCCACCACGCCCGGCGGCGCGCCCCTGCCGACCGGGTTCACCGCCGTGGCGACGATGCTGCTGTTCGTGTTCGCGATCAAGGCGGCGCTGTTCCCCTTGTGGTTCTGGCTGCCAGACACGTATCACACCTGCTCGATCAGTGTGGCCGCGGTCTTCGCGGGCCTCTTGACCAAGGTGGGCGTCTACGCCCTGGTGCGGCTGGCGCCGATGGTCCTGGCCGCTCCGAACATCCGTGAGGCCGGCCCGATCATGACCATCCTGCCGCTGGCCGCCGGGCTGACGATGCTTCTGGGCGGTCTGGCGGCCCTGGCCATGCGCGAGACGAGGCGGATCCTCGCCATGCTGCTGATCAGCCACATCGGGTACATGGCCTTCGGGCTGGCCGTGATGACGCCGGCGGCGCTGTCCGGCTCGGTCTTCTACATGATCCAGCACATGGTGGTCATGGCCGCCCTGTTCCTGGCGTGCGGGCTGATCGAGCACCGCCTGCGCTCCAGCGACCTGGCCGAGACCGGCGGGCTGGCGACGCGGGCGCCGTGGCTCGCCGCCCTGTTCTTCATCGCGATGTTCAGCCTGGTGGGCCTGCCCCCGCTCTCCGGGTTCTTCGGCAAGTTCATCCTGCTGCGCGAGGGCTTCAGGCTCAGCGGCCGGGGGTACTGGCTGCTGTCGGCCCTGGGGCTGGCGACCGGGTTCCTCACGCTCCTGGCGCTGGGCAAGGTCTGGATCCGCACCTTCTGGGGGCCGGCCCCGGAGCGGGCGATCGCCGACCGGATCGCACCGGCCGCGGATCGCTTCGCCGCGCTCCCGATGCACCTGGCGCTGGCGCTGCTCGTGGCGGCGTCGATCGGGATGGGGCTGGGCGCCGAGGCCGTCCAGCGCTACACCTCGGCCGCGACCGCCGACCTCAATCACCCGCGCGGGTACGTGACGGCGGTCCTCGGGCCGGGCGCCTGGCCCGGTGAGCCGACTGTCGACCGCGCCCCCGCGATCCTCGGCCCGCCGGTGGCCCTGACGGTCGACGCCTCGCCCACGGAGACACGCTGATGCGCCGATTCATGCTCAACCTGGCGCTGGCCATCGTCTGGATGGCGCTGACGGCGTCGGTCAGCGAGTGGAACTTTGTGGCCGGCTTGGTGATCGGGGCGGCCATCATCAGCGTCTATTCCGGCGCGGTCGGCGACCCGCCGTACCTGGGCCAGGGCCTGCGGCTGCTCCACCGCCTGGCCGGGTTCATGCGCGAGATCGTGCATTCCAATCTCAAGATCGCTTGGGAGGTGCTGACCCCGGCGATGCACCAGACGCCGAGGATCATCCGCTACCCCGCCGCGGGGCTGACCGACGCCCACCGCACGGCGCTGGCCAGCGCCATCACGCTCACGCCGGGCACCCTGGTCATCGACACCAGCCCGGACGGCGACTGGCTCTACGTCCACTGCATGTACGCCAGGGACCGGGACGAGGCCGTCTCGGGCCTGGACGAAATCGCCCGGCTGGTCCGGGAGGGGCTCTTCCAATGATCAACCCGATCACCGACCACGCCCTGGTCGCGCTGGCCGCCGCCGGCTCGCCGCACGACAGCGCCGCCGCGCCCCCGCCCGACCTGACGGGCTGGGAGCTGGCCGCAGAGAACGCCCTCTTCCTGGTGGTGGACGCCGGGATCGTGGCCCTCTCGATTGCGTTCCTGATGTGCCTGCACCGCCTGGTGACGGGACCGACGCTCGTCGACCGCGGCATCGCCAGCGACACCCTGGCCATGCAGGTCGTGGGGTTGGCCATCCTGCTGACCATCCGGATGCGCACGCTCATGTTCTTCGACGCGGTCCTGATCATCTCGATCCTGGGCTTCGCATCGACGGTCGCGTTCGCCCAGTTCATCGCTCGGAGGCGCTCGGCATGAACACCCTCGACGGCTTCACCCTCCGGGCTCTGTTCGATCTCGCCTCGGCGGCTGTCCTGGCGGGCGGCCTGTTCTTCATGGTGGTCGGGGCGCTGGGCGTCGTGCGCCTGCCGGACGCGTACAACCGGATCCACGCCGCGTCGATCTGCGTGACCCTGGGCCTGAGCGCGATGCTCCTGGCGGCGTGCTTCCACCTCGGGGCGGCGCCGATCATCATGAAGTCCATCATCACTGTCACGTTCATCTTCGTCGCCACGCCGATCGGCAGCCACATGCTCGCCAAGGCCGCCCACGACACGCATCAGCCGCAGTGGGCGAAGACCCTCAGCGACGAGTTCGCCGAGGACAAGGCCCGCTTCGGCTGGGCCGACCCCGCGCCGGCCGACGGCGACGCCGCCGCCGAGCCCCATGCCGCCTGACCCCACGCCGGCGCCCGCCTCGGCGTCCGAGGTACACTCCGGGATGATCGGCGCTCGCCGTCGGGCTCGGCGCGCCGGCCGTCAGGAGGCACACCCATGAGACGCCGACCGAACCCCGCGTGGCTGGCCATCGCCGCCCTGTTCCTCGTGGCCGCCGCGTGCACCTCGACGAGGACCGATTCGGCCGCCGGGGACCCGGCCAGGCTGCGCCACGCCGATCGCCCCGCGGGGCCGGGCGTTCTCTCGCTCGACGCCTTGAGCGCCGCGGGCGAGCGTTTCGGCTCGATCATCTCTGTGCCCCGGTTCGAGCGCACGCCCGCGGAGGTCGCCGCCGCCGCGGACGAGGCCGTCGCCGACGCCGACGCCGCCCTCGACGCGATCGCCGCCCAGCCGCCCTCGTCCGCCACGTTCGAGAGCACCATCCTGGCGCTGGACGACGCGTACTACCCCGTCCTGACCGTCACCAACCGGCTGTACCTCATCAAAGAAACCAGCACCGACCCGGCCGTGCGCCGCGCCGCGACGGAGCAGGTCGAGCGGCTGTCCAACTGGTTCACCTCGGCGCAGTACCGCGAGGACGTGTACGCGGCGTGCCGGGCGTTCCAGCAGGCGTACGAGGCCGGCCGCCGGCCCCGGCTCTTCGGCGAGTCCCTGCGCCTCTTCACCGAGACCATGCGCGACTACCGCCGGGCCGGGTTCGAGCTCGACACCGCCACCCGCGCCCGCGTCGAGGAGCTCCAGAAGCGCCTCACCGCTCTGTCCACGCGGTTCAACACGAACATCACCAACGCCAGCGTGACCGTGTACTTCTCCGAGGCCGAGATGGCCGGCGCCCCGGAATCGCTCATGGCCCAGGCCCGCGAGCAGGGCGTCACCGGCGACAGCGGGCGGCGCTACGGGATCAAAGTGACCGTCACGCCGCAGTTCGTCACCGCGATGAGCAATCTCACGTCCGAGGACGCCCGGCGCCGGCTCAAGACCGCGCGCTACTCCGTGGCGCAGGACGAGAACACCCCCATCCTCGACGAGATGCTCGCCGTCCGCGACGAGATCGCCGACCTGCTCGGGTACGCCTCCTGGGCCGACTACCAGACGGAGATCAAGATGGCCGGCTCGGGCGCCCGGGCCGCGGGGTTCGTCCGCGACCTCACCGAGGGCCTCGAGCCCAAGTTCCGGGAGGAGCTGGCCACGTTCGCCGCGCTGAAGCGCGCCGAGACGGGCGACCCCTCGGCCCAGGTCCGGCACTGGGACTGGCGGTACTACGAGAACCAGCTCAAGAAGCAGCGCTACAACATCGACACCGAGGCGCTGCGCGTCTACTTCCCGCTGGATCGGACCCTCCAGGGGATGTTCGACATCTTCGAGGAGATCTTCGCCATCCGGATCGAGCCGGTCCGGGCGCCGTGGGTCTGGTTCGACGGCGTAACCCTGCACGCCGTCAGCGACGCCCAGACCGGAGAGCCCTTGGGCCTGGTCTACCTCGACCTCTTCCCCCGCGAGGGCAAGTACAACCACTTCGCCCAGTTTGACATCATCGGGGCCAAGAAACTCCCCGACGGGCGCACCCAGCGTCCCGTGTGCGCCCTGGTGTGCAACTTCACCCCGCCGCGCGGCCGGACGCCCTCGCTCCTGACCCACACGGAGGTCGAGACGCTCTTCCATGAGTTCGGCCACGCGATGCACACCATCCTCACGCGGGCCGAGACCGCGCGGTTCGCCGGGACCAACGTCCCGCGGGACTTCGTCGAGGCCCCCTCGCAGATGCTCGAGGCGTGGGTCTGGGACACGGGCGTCCTCGACCGCTTCGCGGCGGACTACCGCGACCCGTCGAAGAAGATCGACCCCGCGGTCCTGGCTCGCATGGAGGACGCCAAGAACGCGACCATCGGCGTCTTCTACCGCCGGCAACTGGCCCTGGGGACCGCGGACCTTCGCATGCACGACGCCGGACGCGACAAGTCCTCCCAGGCGATCATGAACGCGGCCTGGCGGGACGTCTTCCTGCCCGCGCCGGATGGCACGAACATGGCCGCCTATTGGGGGCACCTCACCGGCTACGACGCCGGGTACTACGGCTACGCCTGGGCCGACGCCATCGCCGCGGACCTGGAGACGGCCTTCCACGACGCCCCCGGCGGGCTCATGGACCGCGAGGTCGGCCGGCGCCTGCGCGACGAGATCTACGCCCCGGGCGGCAGCCGGGACATCGACGCCTCGATCCGCGCCTTCCTCGGCCGGGGCCGGACGCTCGACGCCTTCCTCGAGAAACTCGGCATCAAGCGGTGAGCCCGACGCCGGGTTGAAAGTCCACCGGGCGGGCGCAACAATGCCCGCCACCCGGAGAGGTGGCAGAGTGGTTGAATGCGCCGGTCTCGAAAACCGGTATGCCCTCCGGGGCATCGGGGGTTCGAATCCCCCCCTCTCCGCTTTCTACTTCTGTTTGCGGTGAGCGTCCCTGATCTGACGCGATGTCGCCGGACCACCGGCCGGCCCGGTGTTCGGCCGTCGTTCATCCATGTGGTGTAACGGGGATCGTTCATCAACGCCCGGCGCCACGGAAAGCGGATCCGGCTACTCCGCGTATCGCTCCAGCCAGTTGTAGAGCGTGCGCCGGCTGATGCCCAGTTGCCGCGCGGCGCGGAGCTTGTTCCCGCCGGTCCGCTCCAGGGCGGCGAGCAGCGCCCGCCTCTTGGCCGCGTCCAGCGAGGCCGGGGGCTCCGGGGGAGCGTCGTCCAACCCGGCCAGCTGCGCCCCGTGCGTCCGGCGCGCTCGACGGCACGCGCGCGACAAGGCGTGCTCCAACTGATCGAGCGTGAACGGCTTGGTGAGGAAATCCGCCGCGTCGCACCGCAGCGCCCTCTGAGCGCTGGGGACGTCGGCGTACGCGGTGATGAAGACCGCGGGCCGCTCGTCACCCGAGGCCCGGAGGCCCTCGAGGAGGTCGAGCCCGCTGGCGCCGCCCAGGCGGATATCGAGGAGCAGCACGCGCGCCTCCCGCTCGCGGAGCAACCGGCGGGCCTCATCGGCGCTCGCCACCCCCAGCCCGCTGAGCCCCATCCCGGGGAGCGCTCGGAGCACAAAGGACCGGAGCCGCTCCTCGTCCTCGACGACGAGCACGTCGACACCCCCGGCTGACCCAACGCCCGTCGTGGGGTTCACGCCGCGATCTCCCGGGCGTCTCTGCGGAAGTGGAGAGAGAAAACGCTGCCCCTGCCCGGCCCGTCGCTGTGGGCGGTCAGCCGGGCGCCGTGGCGGGCGGCGATCGCTTGGCACACCGCGAGCCCGAGCCCCGTCCCGCCCGAGCCGGAGACGAACGGCTCGAAGACGGCGCCCGCCTGGGCCTCGGTGAGCCCGACGCCGTTGTCCGAGACCCTCACCAGAGGGGCGCCTTGCGCTCGCTCGCATGACACCGTGACCACGCCCTCGCCCGGGGTTGTGGCTCGGATGGCGTTCAGGAGGAGGTTCACCAGGACTTGCACGATCTCATCCGGGTCGCCCACGGTCTGGGCCCGGCCGGGCGCGCCGGTGTCGCGGCGCTGCACGGCGCATCCGGCCGCTTGCGCGATCGGCTCGACCAGCCGGATCGACAAGGCGATCAGCTCGTCCACCGACACGACGGACATGTTCTGCGGGCTGTGAACGCCAAGCGTCCGGAGACGGTCCAGCACGTCCCGGGCTCGGTCGATCTCCTCGAGGGCGATCCGCAGCGCGCCGGCCATCTCATCGGCCGCGTCGAGGCGCCGACGCCCGGACGGCGCGGCGTCCCAGCGCCGCAGCGCGAGCTCCGCGTGCCCTCTGACGATCGCCAGCGGGTTGTTGATCTCGTGCGCGAACCCCGCCGCGAGGACGCCGATCCGGGCGACCCGCTCGCTCCTGATGAGCTGCGTCGTGCGCTCCTCCACGCGCGCCTCGAGCGTGTCCCGGGCGCACCGGATCTGGCTCGCCATCTCGTTGAACCGTTCCGCGAGCCGATGGAACTCATCGCCGCCGGCGCCGAGCACCGGCTCAGAAAAGTCCCCGTCTCGGACCCGATCGATGCCCCGGCGGAGCGCTCGCAGCGGGCGCATCACGCTCCGATGCTGCCAGACGCCGATCAGGGCGCTCAGCGCGACGATCGCCCCTCCCGCGAGCGTCACGAAGAGCACGGCCCGGCCGGCGGCTGCGATCGCCTCGTCCCGGCGGTCACGGACCTCGCCCTGAATCCCTTGCGTCAGCGATTGGATGGAGGAGATCGCTCGCGTGGCCGCCGACACCAGCCGTTGCGGGTCGGTCTCGGACGACGCCCGGGCCAGCAGCGCACGGAGCGACACGGCCCGCCGCCCGCCGCCACTGCGACCCGCGACATCGGCGCGAGCCAGAGCCTCGTCCGCCGCTCGGAGGGCCAGGCCGAACTCCCGCTGGGCCGCCCGCGCATCGCCGTGCGGCGGTTGTGCGAGCATCCGCGCCGTCGCCAGATGATGCCCCACCCGGTGCCAGGCCCGCACCGCGTCGAACTGGTCGGTGGTCCGGTCGAGCGCGGCGCGCAGGCCCGCCACTCCCGACAGCGTGATCCCGCTCAGCGCGGCGACCGCGATGAGTTGGGCGGCGATCTTGATCCCCAGCGAGCGGCCGAGCGTCATCGTCCGGCCCTCCCGCGCACGCGCGGCGCGTCGGGCGTGTGCAAGAACTGCACACCAGCGATGAGGCTTGTCATGCTCGTCCACCTTCCGAGACAGGCGATCGATCGGAACCGCGGCGCGGCGGTGGCGCCGCGACCGTGACGGGGGTGGGACATGCGGATGAGCAGGCGCATCGTGAGTTCCTTGTTCAGATCGGCGCCGGCGCTGGCGGCGGCGCTCCTCGTCGGCGCGCGATCGGTCGCGCAGGATACCGGCGGCGGGGCGCCGCCCGAACACGATCCGCTCGCCGGACGCACGGCGCCTCGGTTCGTCCTCGATGAGATCCTCGTGACGGCCACACGATCGACGCGCACCGGGTTCTCGACGCCCTACTCGTCTGACGCCGTGGACGCCTCCCTCATCCTCGACCGGTCGTACCGAACGACGCCCGAGGCGCTGCGGGACATCCCCGGCGTCATGGTGCAGAAGACGTCGCACGGGCAGGGCTCCCCGTTCATCCGCGGGTTCACGGGATTCCGCAACGTGTTCCTGATCGACGGCGTGCGCCTGAACAACTCGGTGTTCAGGGACGGGCCGAACCAGTACTGGAACACGGTCGACCCGCTCTCGCTTGACCGCCTCGAGATCGTGAAGGGGCCGAGCTCGGTGCTCTACGGCTCCGACGCGATCGGCGGAACGGTCGCCGCGTTCACGAAGACCCCGTACTCCGGCCGCGCCGGGGCGGGGGTCGGCGGCCGGTCGCTCTACCGGTTCTCCTCCGGCGAGCGCTCGCACGTCTGGCGCGGCGAGGTCAGCGTGACGCCGTCCGACACCGTCGGCGCGCTGGTCGGGTTGTCGCTCAAGGATTTCGGCGACGTCGAGGCTGGCTCGCCGACCGGCCGCCAACCCAATACGGGCTACGGCGAGTACGACGCAGACGCCAAGGCCGAGTTCTGGCTGGACGACAACGCCCGCTTGGTGTTCGCCCACCAGACGGTCCGCCAGAACAACGTCCCGCGCACGCACCGCACGGTCTTTGCCAAGCCCTTCGCGGGAACGACGGTGGGTTCTGATCTCCGACGGGATCTCGACCAGGAACGCCGCCTGACCTACGTCCAGTACCACGCCGACGCGCTCGACGGCGCCGTCGACGCCGTGCATCTGAACCTGTCGTGGCAGCGGCAGCTCGAAACCCGAGGCCGGATCCGAGGCAGCGGGGCCAGCGACACGCAAGGGTTCGAGGTCGGCTCCCTGGGCGTCTGGGCCCAGCTCGCGTCCGAGACGGCGTTGGGCCGCCTGACCTACGGCGTCGAGTGGTACCGGGATTTCGTGGACTCGTTTTCGAGCCGCAACCCGATCCAGGGGCCGGTCGGGGACGACGCTGTGTACGACCTGGTCGGCGTGTACCTCCAGGACGAGTTCGAGGTGGGCGAACGCACGGCCGTGGTCCTCGGTGGGCGGATCAACTACGCCCGCGCCAGCGCCGACCGCGTGCAGGACCCCGCGACCGGGTCGCGCATCAGCGTCCGCGACTCCTGGAGCGCCGCCGTCGGCAGCCTGCGTCTGACACAGACCCTGGTCCCCGACAGGCTGAATCTCTTCGCCGGCGTGTCCCAGGGCTTCCGGGCGCCGAACCTCTCCGATCTGACTCGGCTGGACAGCGCGCGGACCAACGAGATCGAGACGCCCTCGATCGGGCTCGATCCCGAACGATTCCTCTCGTACGAGATCGGCCTCAAGACCCGGGGGCCGCGGTGGGCGGCGCAGGCATCCTACTTCTACACGGACATCAGCGACCTGATCATCCGCACGCCCACGGGCAACGTGATCGGCGGCGAGAGCGAGGTCACCAAGCTCAACAGCGGCGACGGGTTCGTGCAGGGGGTCGAGTTCGGCGCCCGCGTCCGCCCCCACCCGCAATGGACCGTGTTCGGCCACCTCGCGTGGATCGACGGCGAGGTCGACACCTTCCCGACGTCCACCGCGGCGGCGGTGCGTGAGCCCCTCAGCCGGCTGATGCCCCTGAACGGCCAGGTCGGCCTGCGGTTCGATCACCCCAGCGAGCGATTCTGGATCGAGGGCGCCCTAACCCTCGCCGACCGGGCGGATCGGCTCTCGTCGAGGGACATCGCCGACACCAGCCGGATTCCCCCCGGCGGGACGCCTGGATACGAGGTCCTGTCGATCCGCAGCGGCTGGCGTCTGCGCGACAACATTGACCTCACCGTGGCTCTCGAAAACCTGACCGATGCGAACTACCGTGTCCACGGCTCGGGACAGAACGAGCCGGGTCGGAGCCTCGTTGTCGGCCTCGAGATCACATTCTGACCGCGGGCGAAGGCCGTTCGATCGACCGCGATTCGAGCACTCACGGTTGGCGGCGTGCTTCGCCTTGTCGGCCGGGCTTCATGCCATCGTCGCCGGCGCGCTGGCGCTGCTGCGTCCCCAGTGGGCGGCGCCCGTGGCCCCGCCGACGGCGTCGGTCGAACCCGGCGCGTTCAGCGTGAGGGTTACGCTTGCTCGCGAGACGCCCACAACCGACAAGAACGAGCGCTCGGACCCCCGTTGGCGAGCGCCGGCGCCGTTCTATCCCGCGCTGGCGGCATCGGCGCGCCCCGAGCCCGCTGCTCCGATGCCGGTCGCGGCGCCCCGGGTGATCCTGGGCGCTGCGCCTGTCCGCCCGCTCGCCGACCCCGCGCCGGCCCGACGCCTCGCCGCCGCTGTGCTCGAGCTCGGCGCCGACCCCCCGCC
>RFGI01000034.1 GCA_003696725.1 Planctomycetota bacterium
CTCCTCGTGGTGATCTCCATCATCGCGGTGCTGATCGGCGTGATGCTGCCCGCGCTGGGCAGCGCCAAGGGCGCCGCCACCGTCGCCCGCGAGCTCGCCAACGCCCGCTCCCTGATGCAGGGCTACCTGGCCTACGCCGACGAGCACCGCGGCTATCTGCTCCCCGCGCGGATCGAGCCCGGCCTAGGGCCCGAGATCCTCCACGACACGCCCCGCGACCACCTCGGCAACCCCGTCACCGGCGAGCCCGCCGCCCGATTCTTCTGGCGGCTCGCCCCGTATCTCGAGTACAACTTTCAAGCGCTCTACCGCGATCAAGAACGCCTGGAATCGCTCCTGGAGAGCGCCTCGCGCGGGTTCGACCCCGAGGAGACCTCCCAGGCCTACCTCGATTACTACGCCCTGACCGTCTACCCCGGCTTTGGTCTGAATCAGAACTTCGTCGGCGGCAAACCCGAGTACTACACACCCACCGGCGCCCCCTCCAACTACGACCGGTTCTTCGGCCGGGGCTTCTGGGTCGCCCGCCTCGACGACGCCCCCGACCCCTCAGGGCTCCTCGCGTTCGCCTCCTCCGCGATCATCTTCCAAAATGAGTTCATCGACGGGTACTTCACCGTCGAGGCGCCGTACTTCACCAACGCCCGGTGGCGCTCATTCGGCTCGCCCACCGGCCACGGGGCGACGCCCGAGCAGTTCGGCCACGTCTGGCCCGTGTACAACACTACCGTCGTCGCGGGCTTCCTCGACGGTCACGCTGAGGGTCTCGGCTGGACCGATGCACAGGACATGCGCCTCTGGTCGCCCGCCGCCGACGCGCCGGACTGGCGCCTGACCATGCGGCGTTGACCACGCCAGGTTCCACTCTCACGCCGATTCGCCCCCCACCGCCCGAGCAACACAGGAGAGACCACCATGATCCGTCCATCCGCCCTCGTCGCGGCGATTGCGATCGCCGCCCCGGCCGCCGCCGTCACACTCCCCGCCGCCGAGACGTTCTCGACCGACGCCGCCAACTGGCGCGACGCGTTCAGCTCCCCCTTGACCTGGGTCTCCGCCGGCTCGCACGACGGGTCGGCGTACGCCTCGGCCTCGTTCAACTTTGTCAACTCGGTCGTCGGCGGGCAGGACCCCGCCCTCATCCGCGCCGAGGCGAGCGCCAACGCCTCCGGCGGCGCGTTCAACGGTGATTGGATCGCCGCCGGCGCCGACACGTTCTCCTTCTTCTTCCGCCACAACGCCCCGACCCCGCTTCAGGTCTTCGCCCGCTTCGCGTCGCCCTTCAACTTCCCGGGCGCCATCGCCCTCGAGTTCGCCCCCGCGGCCCCGAATGTCTGGACCGAGATCACCTTCTCCATCGACCCGCTCAGCCCGCAGTTCCTCACCTTCGAAGGCTCGGACTTCAACTCCGTGTTCTCCAACGTCGGGAACCTCCAGTTCGGTGTCATCGTGAACAACACGCTCGCGGGCCTGGACCAGTCGTTCACCTTCGACATCGACACCATCACGCTCAGCGGGACCGCCGTCCCCGCCCCGGGCGCCGCCGCCCTGCTCGTGTTGGCCGGCCTGGCCGCCCCGCGCCGCCGGCGCTGACCTCGCCTCCCCGGAGCCCCGATCATGCACGCCGCCCCGGACCCTATTCACTATGTCCCGATCGGGACGACCGCGCTGGCCGCGGTCTTCCTCGCCGTGCTCCTGCGCCGGGCCGCGTCGCGCCGATTCCCGCCGCACCTGATGTGGTGGGCGTTCGGCGTGTTCGCCTACGGGCTCGGGACGGCGCTCGAGGGCTCCATCACGCTCCTGGGCAACTCCGTCCCGCTCAACAAGGCCTGGTACATCGCCGGCGCGCTCTTGGGCGGCTGGCCGCTCGCTCAAGGGTCGGTGTACCTCTTGACTCCGCGGCGGTTCGCCAACATCACCAGCGCCGTCACGATCCCGTTTATCGTGCTCGCCTCGACCGCCGTGGTTCTTTCCCCCGTCGATCTGGAGGCGTTCAACGCCGTCAAGCCCGGCGGCGCGATCCTTCAATGGAGCTGGGTCCGCTACCTCACCCCGTTCATCAATCTCTACGCGGTGATCTTCCTGATCGGCGGCGCCGCGTGGTCCGCCTATCGGTACTTCATCGCGGGCGATCAACCCCACCGGGCCGCGGGCAACACGTGCATCGCGCTGGGGGCGATGCTCCCCGGGGTCGGGGGCGCGTTCGCTAAGGCGGGACACGTCGAAGTCCTGTATGTAGGCGAGTTTGTCGGCCTCATCCTGATCTGGATCGGCTACGGCCTGTGCGTCTGGAGGCCGCGCGCTGCGCCGTCGCCCGCGCTGGCGAGCGCCCAGCCCTCGGGGTGACGATGGAACCGCGCGGCGTGTTGCTCTCTAATATAAGGATATGAACACCACGACACGCGCCGCTCTTGCCGTCCTCGCGGGCTTCGTTGTCGCCGCCGCCGCGAACGCCGACCCGCCGCCCGTCTTCTCCGACCTGTCGTACGAGGGCGCGATCGCCGCCGCCCGGGAGCAGGGTCGGCTGCTCATCGTCGACGGGACGGCCGAGTGGTGCGGCCCGTGCAACCAGATGGACGCCACCACGTGGGTCGACCCGCGCGTTGTGGAATGGCTCGGAAAGCGCGCTGTTGCGGTCCAGGTTGACGTCGACGCCGAGCCCGACACCGCTCAGGCGCTGGGCATCAACGCCATGCCGACGGTGATCGCGTTCCGCGACGGCGCCGAGATCGACCGCTTCGTCGGGTACCGCGCCGCCGACGATGTGCTCGAATGGCTGAATCTTGTCAGCGAGGGGCGTTCGATGCTCGACGTGCTGAAGGAGCGCGCCGTCGAGGCGCCCGGCCGGCCGCTCCGGGAGGTCATCGA
>RFGI01000174.1 GCA_003696725.1 Planctomycetota bacterium
GCGGGACGGGCGTCTCGCCCGGTGGGACGGGCGTCTCGCCCGTCGTGGTTGACACAGATCAGTGGGACGGGCGTCTCGCCCGTCGTGGTTGACACAGGAAACGGCCGAGTCGGCCGTTCCACCGGCCGCTGCACCGGCTGCCCCCGTCTCGGGTGACGCCGGAGCGATCCGCCAAAGAAGACCTACCCCACGCCCGCCTCGACCGCGGCGGTGGCTATCGTCCGGTGCGGGTGCGTCGGGGGCGGCAACCGCAACCACCGCGTCAGCCAGTGCGCCCCGATGTAGAACGGCGCCGTGTCCACCAGCGCCGCCAGCATTTTGAACACGTACCCCGTCGCGATGAACGCGGCCAGCTGCCCCGCGATCGGCGCCGACTCGTCCACCGGCAGGGCCCGCGCGTAGAAGTGCGTGATCAGGATCACGCTGACCGTGTCCACGAGCTGGCTGACGAGCGTCGAGCCGTTGTTGCGCAGCCAGAGATGGCGGCCGTTGGTCACCCGGCGCCAGAAGTGGAACACCTGCACGTCGATGAACTGCGCCGCGAGGTACGCGATCATCGACGCCGCCACCGCCCCGAACGCCAGCCGGCGGACCTCGAAGAAAACGCCCGTCCGCTCCCCGCCCGGCTCGAAGCCCGGCCACGCGCCCCCCAGCCACAGGATCCCGATCACCCACAGGTTCAGGACCAGCCCCATCAGGACGACCTGGTTGGCCCGCCGCCGGCCGTACAACTCCGAGATGAAGTCCGTGCACAAAAACGTGACCGGGTACGGCAGGACGCCCACCGCGATCGCGACCTTGTACCGCCACTGGTCCGAGCCCTCGATGAAGAACGCCAGGTTCAGAAACCGCGTCACACCCAGGATGTTCAGCATCGCCAGAGAGCCGAGGAACAGCCCCGCGAAGAACAGAAACACGCCCTCCCGGCGGGTGTGCAGGGCGCGCTCGGACAGCGCCGGGAGGTCCGCGTAGGCGTGCTGCTCGCTCGGCAGAGGCGTGCGCATCAGGGGCCGAAGGATACACGCCCGGCCCCCGGTAGAATCCGCCGCATGCCCGCGACGCGCGACACCGCCGGCCCGGCCCACATCCCGCACGATGCGTCCGACCCGCCGCGGATCCGGCCGCTGCCGGACCTCCTGGTGAACCAGATCGCCGCGGGCGAGGTGGTCGAGCGGCCGGCCTCGGTGGTCAAGGAACTCGTCGACAACGCTCTGGACGCCGGCGCGACGCGCATCACCATCGAGCTCGAAGCGGGCGGCGTCGAACTCGTCCGCGTCGCCGACGACGGCCGCGGCGTCCCGCCCGAGGACCTCCCCCTGGCCCTCGCGCCGCACGCGACAAGCAAGATCGCGCACGCCGACGACCTCGACGCGATCGCCACGCTGGGGTTCCGCGGCGAGGCGCTGGCCTCGATCGCCTCGGTCGCGCGGGTCTCGATCCGCTCGCGCCCCGCGGGCGCCGCGGACGCGTATCGGATCGACGCCGAGGGCGAGCGCGTGGGCGAGCCACGCCCCGACGCCGGCGCCCCGGGGACCGTGGTCACCGTCCGCACGCTCTTCTTCAACACGCCGGCCCGGCGGAAGTTCCTGCGCACGCCCGGCACGGAGCGGGGGCACTGCGTCGAGGCTGTCAAGAACCTCGCCCTGGCCCACCCCGCCGTCGGGTTCACGCTTACCGCCGACGGCGGAACCGTCCTCGACCTGCCCCCGGCCCAAACGCTGCGCGACCGCGCCCAGGCGATCCTCGGCGACGAGCTCGCCGACCGCCTGATCGAGGTCTCCTCCGACGACGCCGACACACCCGGCGTGATCGTGTGGGGGCTCGTCGGCGAGCCCGCGCTGGCCAAGCCCACCGCCCGCCATCAGCGCCTCTTCGTCAACGGCCGGCCCGTCCGCGACCGCGCCATGCAGCACGCCCTGGCCGAGGCGTTCCGCGGCCTGATCGACCCGGCGCGCAAGCCCCTCGCCGCGATCCTCGTCGACATGGACCCCGCCCGCGTCGACGTCAACGTCCACCCGGCCAAGGCGGAGGTGCGCTTCCGCGACCCGGGGCTGGTGCACTCGGCGATCTATCACGCGGTCAAGCGCGCGCTGGCGCTGCGCGACCTGACGCCCGCGTGGACGGACGTGCGCCGCGCGGCCGGCGCCACGCCCGAGCCCGTCGTCCGGCCCGGGGCGTGGTCCGTGCCGCCGGCGTTCAGCGCGGCGCGCTTCGCCGACGAGATCAAGACGCACCTGGCGAGCGTCGGCGCCGAGGTGGACCGCGACGCCCTCCGCGTCGCCGTGGAGCGCGCCGCCCCGCCCGATCCCGACGAGCCCGACGCCTTGCCCCCGGCCCGCGCCGCCGGGCGGGTCCTGCAGGTCCACGACTCGTACCTCGTGACGCAGGACGACGCGGGCGTCCTCATCATCGACCAGCACGCCCTGCACGAGCGCGTGATGTTCGAGAAGATCATGTCGCGACTGGGGTCGGGCCCGCTCGAGAGCCAGCGCCTGCTCACCCCGGCGGTCGTGGACGCCACGCCTGCGATGCTCGAGGCCCTGTCCCGGCTGACGCCGACGCTGGCGCGGCTGGGCGTCGAAGCCGAGCCCATCGGCCCGCGCGCCGTCGCCGTGCAGGCCTTCCCCACGCTGCTGTTCAACCGCAAGGTCGAGCCGGCGCCGTTCCTCGCGGACCTGCTGGAGCGCGCCGCCGGCCGCGGCGACACCCCGACGGATGAGGAAGCCCTGCACGAGGTCGTGGACATGATGGCCTGCAAGGCCGCCGTCAAGGCCGGCGACCGGCTCACCGACGACGAGCTCGCCGAGATCCTCGCCATGCGCGACCGCGTCGAGCGATCCTCCTCCTGCCCGCACGGCCGGCCGACCTCCATCCGCCTGTCGCTGGCGGACCTGGAACGCCGATTCGGCCGGCGGTGACACACCGGCGCGATCACCAGCCGTGCGCCGTCGCCGTCCGTTTCGCGGCCCAGGGACGAGACCACGCCGAACATCACAGCAGCGCCATCAGCACAACGGTCAGCGCCGCCAGCGCCCCGGCCACGACCCACCGCCCACGTCGGCGCCAGGGGCGGCCCGCCTCTGCGCCGCCCGATCGCACGCCGCCCGCCGCGGCGATAGGCGGATCACGCTCTGTGCGTTGAGTGCGGCCATGGAACGGTTGTTATCATATCACCGGGCCTGCCTCCCCACGGCATGCTGATTCATGGCCATCGCAATCCGATCAGATGCAACACATAGCACGAAGCGAGCAACCACATCTCGATGCTATTCGGTTCTTGCAAGACCGCCCCGGCGCCGATGAGGCCTAACATGATCGCGCGCACATTCTGCGAACGCGTACGCGATGGCGCCTTTCCCCACAGAGTCGCGATGAATGTGACCATCCCGAAAACCGTCGCGGCGACAATGTCCCCCATCTGCAATGGCGCCGCGCCCTGCCCCGAATGCAGATACCACATCCCGATGGCTACAAGGCTATACAAGAACAGGATCCACACTCCAGCGATCAATGTGGCGCTCGCGGCCCATGCCGGCGCCTTATGAACGCCCGCTTTGTTATTCATGGTCATGGCAGGGAGCCGCCGATGCTGCTGAGACATTCTAGGTTGATCTCGCCGAACCGGTCCTCGTACGCCTGCTGCGCCGCCGTCCGACGCTGCGCCGCCAGGTTGCACGCCGCCTGCAGCGCCGGCAGGTGGATCGCGTTCTGAGCGTTGAA
>RFGI01000175.1 GCA_003696725.1 Planctomycetota bacterium
AGGATGTCGAGCGGGTCGCTGGTGGGCATGGGCGGTCTCCGTGGATTGGGCGCAATGATGTTCGCGCCTCCGACGGGCAGACTACCCGCCCTCTCGAAGGCCCTCCGGCCGGCTCGAGAGCGCCCGCTCCATGACGCCCGCCGGTGGCTCCCGGCCCATGAAAAGCCGGCTCTGGGCCTCGGCCTGCCGGAGAAACAGCCCCTCGCCATCGATCGTTCGCAGCCCGAGCGCCCGAGCCCGCACGATCAGCGGCGTCTGCCGCGGCGTGTACACCGTGTCGAAGACGATCGGCCGGGCGCCCCTCGCTGTGACAACCGAGAGGTCGATCGGCTCGCCCGAGGGGTCGGGCCCGCCCGCCATCCCGACGGGGGTGGCGTTGATGATGGCGTCGGCGTCGATGGCCGCGGCGTCACGCCACGGCGCCGCTGAGATCGCCCCGCCGGCGCGCTGCGCGATCGGCGCCAGGTCGCGGGCCAGGGTCTCGGCTCGCTCGACCGTGCGTGCCGCGACGGTCACGGACGAGCCCCCGGCGAGCAATCCCGCCGCCGCCGACCGGGCCACGCCTCCGGCGCCGAGGATCGTGACGCGCGCGCCCCCCGGCTCGAGCCCCGCGTCGTGCAGGCACGCGAGCACCGCCGGCGCATCCGTGTTGGCGACGCGCCAGCCGTCGGTGTCCCGGCAGACTGTGTTCCCAGCGCCGCACGACTCGGACATCTCGTCGATCGACCAGCCCTCCCGATCTCGCGCGAACCGGACCAGGTGCGCCTTGTGCGGGATGGTCACGCTGGCCCCGGCGAAGTCCAGGCGCGGATCCTCGGTCAGGGCGTCCACCGTCGCGGCGAAGTGCTCCCACTCCGGCGGGATCGGGATCGGCAGGTCCACCCCATCGAACCCGGCGGCCTCGAACGCGGCGTTGTGCGCCGCCGGCGATCGAGAGTGCCCCACGGGCCAGCCGATGACGCCGAACACCCGCGTCGTCGGTCCGATCGAGCGGAACCGGTACAGCCCCAGCAGTTCGCTGACCGTCGGCTGCCCCGGCGCGGTCGCCCCGGCGCGGTCGGGCGCGGCGAAGGTCAGGAACGCGCCGAACTTCGGCGCCAGGACGCGCGACATCAGGCCGAACTCGCCCATCCCCAGGGCGATCGTCGGGCGATCGCGCGCCGCCAGGATCTCGAACAGTTCGAGATTGTCGCGCACGGAGCGGGCGCGCCACACGATCTTGTGGACCGCCGCGTCGTCGCGCTGGCGCAGCCGGACCAGCCGCCGCGCCAGGTCCTCGGGCCGGCCGGCGAAATCGTGCAGCGACACGATGACCCGCGGCGAGGGCGCCCCGCCCGCGGATCGAGACGCGAGGTCGCGCGCCAGCGCGTCCAGCGCCGGCGATCGCTCGAGCGACGCCAGCTCGAGATCGATATACACCGGCGGACTTGGCGCGTCGGCCAGGGCCCGGCACAGGCCCGCCCGGGCCTCGTCAGAACCCGTGAAGGCGCCGCCTTCGGCCTCGCTGCGGCAGGTCACGATCGCGGGCAGCGGTGACTGCGCGACCAGGCGCACGATCCCCGCGGTCGTGGACGGGTCGCCCGGCGCGAAGAACCCGTCCACGCGGAACTCGACGAGGTCGGCGCCGAGACCGCGGGCCCGCCGCGCCCCGGCGAGCGCTTCGTCGATGGTCCGCACCGCGATCGGGACGCAGAGGGAGGTCATCGCGCCGCCAGCCGATCCTCGACTCGCTTGCGGATCAGCCCCGCGACGATCGGGTCCAGGCCGCCCGCGAGCACCGCGTCGAGGTTGAACGATTCGCCCAGCCGATGGTCCACCGCGCGGTTGTCCTTGTAGCGGTATGTGCGGACGCGCTCGGCGCGGCCGGCCGATCCGATCTGCGCGGCGCGCTCGGCGTCGCGCCGTGCAGACTGTTTCTCCCGCTCGCGCTCATACACCCGGGCGCGGAGCAGGCGCCAGGCCTTCTCGCGGTTCTGGCGCTGGCTCTTGGTCTCCTGCATGCGCACCTCGACGCCCGTGGGCCCGTGGATCAGGTGCACCGCGGTGGCGACCTTGTTCACGTTCTGCCCGCCGGGGCCCTGGGCGGTGGTGATGCGCTCCTGCACGTCCGCGGGGTCGATCGTGACCTGCACCTCGGTCGGCTCGGGTAGGACGGCCACCGTCGCGGTGCTGGTGTGGATCCGGCCCTGTGACTCCGTCGCCGGGACACGCTTGACGCAGTGCGTCCCGGCCTCGGCGGCGAGATCCCGCCAGACGCCCTCACCCCGGACGCCGACGACCGCGTGCCGGACGCCGCCCGAGTCTGTCGCCGCGACCTCGATGGGCTCGAACACCCAGCCGCGCGACGCGGCGAACTTCTGGTACATCGCCAGGAGATCGCCGGCCCACAGCGACGCCTCCTCCCCGCCTACGCCCGCGCGGATCTCCAGCATGACCGAGCCGACCGCGTCGTCCTCGGCCGTCACCAGCCGCGCGATCAGGTCATCGGCCAGCGTCGCCAGGCGGGACTCGACCGCGGGGAGCTCCTCGCGCGCCAGTTCGGCGAGCTCCCGGTCGCCCGACCCGGCCGCGGCGAGGAGGTCCGCCCGCTCGCCCTCCAGCGCGGCGAGTTCGTCGGCGCGGCGGGCCAGAGGCTCGAGCGCGGCCTGCTCGATGGACAGATCGCGCACCCGGCCCGGATCGGACAGCACGCCCGGGTCGGTCAGCAGCGCGGCGAGCTCGTCCCGGCGGGCCCGGGCCCGCTCCAGGCGGTCGCGCAGCGGTTCGGGGATGGACGTGGGCGCCTCGCGCACAAGGACAGGGTACGGCGCGGGGCCGGCGACGGGCGGCTAGCGCCGGCCGGTCGGCTTCTTCTTCTTGGGGTCGGTCCGCTTGCTGAAGTAATCGCCGGCGAACTTCTTCTGGAACTTCTCCACCCGGCCGGCGGCGTCCACGAACGCCTGCTTGCCGGTGAAGAAGGGGTGCGATCCGGACCACACGTCCACGTGCAGCTCGGGCACGGTGGCCCCGGTCGTAAAGACGACCTCGCCGTTGTAGTAGACCTTGCAGTCGGGGTAGTACGCGGGGTGGATGTCGCTCTTCATGGCGGGGTCTCCGGGTCGCCGGCCGCGGGCGAGCCGGGCATCGTAGCCGCCAGCGTCGATGCGGGAAAGCCGGGGCTGGGGCCCGGCGCGGCCCGTGCGGTTGCGACCGAGTCGCAGGACGGCTAGGATTCGGACCGAGAGGGCGCCAATCCGGCCGCCGGCCGCTCACGCGAGGACCCGACCATGCTGCGCGCGACAGCCGACACGATTCCGAACCAGCCCGCTGATGGGGCTGTCCCGCTGCCCTCGGCCCCGCTGGGCCGGGCCGTCCGCCTCGTCGGTCTAGACGGGGCCGGCCCCGAGGCCGAGACGCTCGGCGCCATGGGCGTCCGCGAGGGTGAAATCGTCTACGTCCACAAGATCGGCGAGCCCACCATCGTGTCGGTCGGCGCGATGCAGAGCCGGCGGATCGGCCTCTCCCGTGCCGCATGTCGGGGGCTGAGCGTCGTGCTGGACGGCTGAACGCCCGCCGGCCCTCGCCCGCGTCACGGTCCCGCTCTTTCCATGCCCTCCACCGAACCTATGTCGTCGGCGCCGACCGCCGGACCGGCGCCCGGCCCGGGCGCCTCACGCGCGGTGGTCCTGCTCGGTCAGCCCAACACCGGCAAGTCCACCCTGTTCAACCGCCTGACGGGCCTGCGGCAGAAGACCGCGAACTACCCCGGCACGACGATCCAGGCGCACGTCGGCGCGCTGGCCGGGTCGGGCCGGTCGGGCCCAGCCCGGCGTGTGGTGGACCTGCCCGGCGTCTACAGCCTCGACAGCGACACCGCCGAGGGCGCGGTCTGCCGGGCGGCGCTCAACGCGCCCCAGACGCTGATCGGCTCGGCCGACCCGCCCGTGGTGTGTGTGGCGCTCAGCGCCGCCGCCCTGCGCGAGGGGCTGCGGTTCTTCGCCCAGGCCGCCCGGTTCCGTTTGCCCGTGGTCGTCGCGCTGACGATGGTGGACGTGGCCCGCCGGCGGGGCGTGGAGATCGACACCGGTGCGCTGGCGCGCTCGCTGGGCTGCCGCGTCGTGGCCGTCCACCCGCGCACCGGCGCGGGCGCGCCGGATCTGGTCGAGGCGCTGGCGGACCCGGGCGCGCCGCCGGTCGCCCCTCCCGCCGACGAGGCCGAGCTCCGCGCCTGGATCGACCGCGCGCAGCGGGCCTCGGCGGCGATCGGCCGGGCCCAGCCCGACCGGCTGACCGACCGGCTCGACTGGGCCTTCACGCACCCGGTCATCGGGGTCGGGCTCTTCGCGGTGATCATGGCCGGGTTGTTCTGGTTGCTGTTCCGCATCGCCGTGTACCCGATGACGTGGATCGAGGCCGCGTTCGAGGTCGCGGGCGCCGCCGCGGGCGCCGTCCTGCCCGAGGGGCTGGTGCACGACCTGGTGGTGGGCGGGATCGTGCCGGGGATCGCGGGCGCGGTGGTGTTCCTGCCGCAGATCTGCCTGCTCTTTTTCCTGCTGTCGCTGCTGGAGGACACGGGGTACCTGGCGCGGGCGGCGTTCGTCGCGGACCGCGTCCTGCGCCGGTTCGGGCTGCCCGGGACGGCGTTCATCCCGCTGCTGTCGAGCCACGCGTGCGCCATCCCGGGGATCATGGCGGCCCGCGCGATCCCCGACCGACGGCAGCGCCTGGCCACGATCCTCGTGGCGCCGTTCATGACCTGCTCGGCGAGGCTGCCGGTGTACGCGCTGCTGGTGTCGCTGCTTTTCGCCGGGTCGCCGGGCCTGGCGGCGCTGGCGTTTGTCGGCTGCTACGCGCTGGGCGCAAGCGCCGGGATCGCCAGCGCCCTGCTCGCCCGTGCGACGGTCCTCCGCGGCGCGTGCGCCCCGATGACGCTGGAACTACCCGCGTACCAGCGGCCGAGCCTGCGCACCGCCCTGCTGACCGCGTACGACCGCGGCGTGGTGTTCCTCAAGAAGGCCGGCGTCTTCATCTTTCTCTTTTCCGTGGTCCTGTGGTGGTTGACGAGTTTCCCGCGGTCGGCGCCCCCGCCCGAGGCCGTCCACCTCCGCGCCCAAGCCGAGTCCGTCGCGGCCGAGGACCCGGCCGCGGCCGAGCGGCTGCTCGACGAGGCGGAGCGCGCCGAGGCCCGGCGCACGCTGGCGCGGTCCTTCGCGGGGCGTGTCGGGCACGCGCTGGAGCCGGTCTTCGCCCCCTTGGGGTTCGACTGGCGGATCAACATCGGCGTCCTGACGTCGTTCGCGGCGCGGGAGGTGTTCGTGTCGACGATGGCCGTGGTCTTCACGGGCGATCAGGCCGACGCCGAGAGCATGGGCGTGATCGAGTCGGCGCGCTCGGCGGTGCGCGACGACGGCGCCACGCCGGTCTTCAGCCGGCCCGCGTCGTGGGCGCTCCTGGTGTTCTTTGTGCTGGCGATGCAGTGCTTCAGCACAACGGTGGTGACGGCGCGGGAGACGGGCTCGTGGCGCTGGGCCGCCCTGCAGTTCGGGTGGATGACCCTCGTGGCGTACATGGGCGCCGCCGCCGCGCACGCCCTGGCGGGAGCGCTCTTGTGATCACGGCCGCAGCGATCGCGCAGGCCCCGCCTCCCGGCGCCTGGCCCATCGCGGACGCGCAGTTCTGGATCGTCACGGCCGCCGCGGCGCTGGCCGCCGGGCTGATCCTCTGGCGCGTGATCGGGCCCAGGCGCGTCCGGCGCCGGCGACGCGCCGCGCGGGCCCAGCTCACCATCGAGGGCCGCAAGCCCGACCGACGATCCTGAGGCGCTACGCCGCCGAGGAGGCCCGCGCGTCCATCGCCGCGCGCTGCACCGGGGCGACGACGGCCAGCACCCGCATCAGCACCTCCGCGGGCGTCCCGATCGGGTCGACGGTGCTGACGATCTCCGGCGGGAACCGCTCCAGGACCGGCGCCGTCTCGGCCCGGTAGACCTCGAACCGCCGGCGGATGACGTCCTCGCGGGCGTCGTCGGCGCGGTTCTGCTCCAGGGCGCGCTTGCGCAGCCGGCTGATCAGCTCGGCCTCGGCGGCGCCGCTCGTGCACGCCAGGTGCACGACGGCCAGCGTCTGGACCTTCTCGTTCAGGAGCTCGACCTGCCGCACCGACCGCGGGATCCCGTCCAGCGCCAGGATGTCCCGGTCCGGGCGATAGACGCCCCGGCTCTCGAGTTCGCCCAGCCGCGCGTGGAAGAGCTGGATGGTGGTCTCGTCGGGCACCAACTCGCCGCGCGAGGTGTATTCGGCGGCCTTCTTGCCCAGCACGGACGTCGGGCTGAGCGAGCGGAACGCGTCGCCCATCGAGAAGTGCACGAACCCCGGGACGCAACCCAGCGCCTTGCCCTGCGTGCCCTTGCCCACGCCGGGGGCGCCGAAGAGCAGAACGGCCTGGATCGATTGTGCGCTCACCGCGCCTCCGGGTTCGGGCGTCGAGACGCCGATCCGGGCGTCCCGCGGGTGTTCACCGTATCGTAATCGGCTCGGTGAGGGGCTCAACTGAGCGCGGCCCGACCCCATGCCAGCGGTTTCTTCAGACCCATCCCGGACCTCGGCCGGCCTGACGCGCCGGTGGCGGCTCGCGTCCGATCTCGGGCCCGGAGACAGCGACGTCGTCGGCCGCGTGCTCGCCGCGCGGGGCCTGATCGATCCCGACGAGGCCCGGGCCTTCCTCGAGCCGCGGCTGACCGACCTGCACGACCCCTCGTTGATCCCCGACCTGGACCGCGCCGCCGAGCGCCTCCTGGGCGCCCTGCGGCGGCGTGAGCCCGTCGTGATCTGGGGCGACTACGACGTCGACGGCGTCACCGCGGCGGCCATCCTCAAGCACACGGCGGCCGCTGTGGCGCCCGACGCGCCGGTGAGGGCCTACATCCCGCACCGCATGGACGAGGGGTACGGCCTCAACGCCGACGGCCTGCGCGCCCTCGCGGATGACGGCGCCCGCGTCGTCGTCACCGTCGATTGCGGCGTCACCGCGACCGACGAGGCCCGGCTGGCGCGGGAGCTCGGCGTGGACCTCATCGTCACCGACCATCACACCCCGCCGTCCACCGAGGCCGACCTCCCGGACGCCTACGCCGTTGTCCACCCGGGCCGGCCCGACTCGGCGTACCCATTCCCGGAACTCACCGGCGCGGGCGTGGCGTACAAGCTCGCCTGGCGCCTGGCGACGCTGGCGGCGCGGTCCGAGCGCGTGCCGGCGCCGATCCGCGACCTCCTCATCGAGATGCTCGCGCCCGCGGCGATGGGCACGATCGCGGACGTCGCCCCGCTCGTGGGCGAGAACCGCGTCATCGCCCGGTTCGGCCTGCGCCGGGTGCGGGCGACGCCGCTGCTGGGGCTTCGGGCCCTGATCGAGGCGTCGGGGCTCGCCGGCGAGCGGATCGGAACAGAAGAGGTCGGGTTCAGGCTGGCGCCGAGGCTCAACGCCTGCGGGCGGATGGGCCACGCCCGGGAGGCGCTCGAGCTGCTGCTGACGACCGATCCCGCCCGGGCCGCACACCTTGCCCAGCGGCTGACCCGTCTCAACGACGAGCGCCGGCGGGTCGAGAGCGCGATCACGACCCAGGCCGCCCGTCGCGCCGAGGACGCCGGGATGACCGGCGACGCCGCGCACGCGATCGTCCTCGCCGACCCCGGCTGGCACGCGGGGGTCATCGGGATCGTCTGCTCACGGCTGGTCGAGCGGTTCCACGTCCCGGCGGTGCTGCTGCAAGACGCGGGGGACCGGCTCCACGGCTCGTGCCGGAGCGTCGACGGGCTGGACATCCACGCGGCCCTGTCGGACTGCCGCGCGCACCTGACCACGTTCGGGGGGCACGCGATGGCGGCGGGCCTGTCCCTCGCGGCGGACCGCCTGGGCGCCTTCACCGAAGCCTTTACGCGCGCGGTCGAGCGACGCCGGCCGCCCGGGCCGCGCACGCCCGTCATCACGGTCGACTGCGACGCGGCGCTCGACGAGTTGACCGTCCCCGCTGTGCGTCGGCTGACGGACCTCGGCCCGTTCGGGCGCGGCAACCCCAGGCCTCGCGTGCGGCTGGCGGGCCTGCGGCTGACGGAGCCGCCGCGCGCCCTGGGCGCCGCGGGCGCGCACCTCAAGCTGACCGTCGGCGCGGGCGGCCGGGCGATGCGTCTCGTCGCGTGGGGCTGGGGCGAGCGCCGGGCCGAGCTCCGCACAGGCGCCACGATCGACGCGGTGGTCGAGCCCCGGATCAATGCCTGGCGCGGCGTCGAGACCGTCGAGCCGCACCTGAGCGATCTCGCCGTGCGCGACGCCTGAGCCGGCTCACTGGGACATGATCGAGCCCATCGAGAAGATCGGGAGCAGGAGCGCGATGGCGATGGTACCGATCGTGGCGCCCATGAACACGATCACCGCCGGCTCGATCATTTGAGTCGCCGTCTTGATGCGCTCGTCGAGGTCCTCCTCGCAGACGCCCGCGACGCGGTCGAGGACGTCCGGCAGCCGGCCGGTGCGCTCGCCCGCCGCGATCATCTGCGCGAACGAAGGCGTCAGGAGTTCGCTGCGGAGGAACACCTCGCCGACGGGCCGGCCGGCGGTCATGGCCTCGAGGACCTCGTCCCACAGCGCCTCCCACGCGCGGTTCTCGGTCACGCCGCGCGCGATCCGCACCGCGTTGGGCAGCGACACGCCCGAGGCCAAGAGCGTCCCCAGCGTGCGGGTCGCCCGCGACAGGTAGTACCCGCGGTAGATCGGCCCGAGGATCGGCGCCCGGACCTTCGTCCAATCGATGAGCGTCCGCCCGCGGTCGGAGGCGCGGAACAGGACGGCGCCGACGATCAGGGCGATGATCCCGGAGACGATCAGCGCGCCGTGCTCGGTGATGAACCCGCTGGCGCCCAGCAGGGCGCGCGTCGGCGCGGGCAGCGCCGCGGACCGCGACTCGTAGATCTTGGCGAACCGCGGCAGCACCCAGGTCACGAGGAACCCGGTGACGGCCAACGCCATCACGATCATGACAGCGGGGTAGGCCAGCGCCCCGCGGATTTTCTTGAACGTCGCGCGGTCCTTGCCCAGATACGAGGAGACCCGCCCGAGCATCTCGCCCAGGGCGCCGGTCGCCTCGGACGCCTGCACGAGGCTGACGACCATCTTGGGGAAGACGCGCGGGAACTCGGCCAGGGCCGCGCTGAACGCCACACCGCTGTTGATGCGGTCGGCGACGACCTCGACGATCCGGCACAGGGCGCCGCGCGCCGACTGCTTGAGGTACGCGTCGAGCGCCTCGGCGACCGGGACGCCCGTTTCCAGCATCACCGACATCTGGGCGGTGAACGCGATCACCTCGTCGCGCTTGACGGACCGGGCCGCCTGGCGCCGGCGGACCTCGTCCAGGTCGATGACGCTCTTGCCCAGGCGGATGTCGGTGACGGTCAGGCCCTCGGCGCGCAGGGCGCGGACGGCGTCGTGCTCGCTGGCGGCCTCGATCACGTCGGCCCGGGGCTCGCCCCGGCCGTCCCGCGCGGTGTAGGCGTAGGTCGGCATGGCGTCGGCTCAGCGGCGCGCCTCCGTCAGAGCGACGAGACGCGCAGCACCTCCTCGATGGTCGTCAGGCCCTCGGCGGCCTTGCGCAGCCCGTCGTGGCGCAGCGTGCGGAACCCGGACGCCAGCGCCGCGGCGCGGAGCTCGCCGGCGCCGGCCTCGTGCGCGATCAGATCCAGCGCCTCGCCCTGAGGCACGAAGAGCTCGAAGACGCCCAGCCGGCCCGCGTACCCCTTGCCGTGGCACCTGGCGCACCCCTCGCCGCGGTACATCTCCGGGCACTCGCCCAGGTGCTCGGTGACGAGATCCCGCGCGCGTTCGTCGGGGCGGTAGGCCGTCTTGCAGTGCGGGCAGATCTTCCGGACCAGCCGCTGGGCGAGCACGCCGCGCAGGATCGCCGCCACGAGATAAGGCTCGATGCCCATGTTGGTCAGGCGCGTCACCGCGGCGATGGCGTCGTTGGTGTGCAGCGTGCTGAAGACCAGGTGCCCGGTCAGGGCGGCCTGGGTGGCGATGCGGGCCGTCTCCGTGTCGCGGATCTCGCCGACCATGATGACGTCCGGGTCCTGGCGCAGCAGCGACCGCAGCGCCGTGGCGAAGGTGAAGCCGGCCTTCTCGTTGACCGGGAACTGGTTGATCCCGGGGATGTTGACCTCAACGGGGTCCTCGACGGTGGAGATATTCAGCTCGTCGCTGGAGAGTTCGCTCAGCGCGCTGTACAGCGTGGTCGACTTGCCCGACCCCGTCGGGCCGGTGACCAGCGCCACGCCGTTGGACGACGAGATCACATCGCGCCACAGCGCCAGGACCTCGGGCGCGAACCCGGCCTTCTCCAGCGGGACGATGGCGCTGCGGCTGTCGATGATGCGGATGACGGCCTTTTCGCCGTAGCGGCCGGGCATCGTCGAGACGCGCAGGTCGATGGGCCGGCCATCGACCATCACGTGGATGTCCCCGTCCTGCGGGACGCGGCGCTCAGAGATGTCCATCCCGCCCATGATCTTGATGCGCGACACGATCGCCGGGTGCATCTGGTGCGGCGGGGTGAGCTTGGTCACGAGCCGGCCGTCGATCCGGCATCGGACCCGGCTGGCGTGGTCGCCCGGCTCGATGTGGATGTCCGACGCCCGGTCCTGCACGCCCTGGTAGATCAGGAAGTTGACCAGCTTGATCACCGGCGACTGGCCGGACACCTCCTCGAGGTTCCCGAGGTCCGTGACCTGGGCCTCGACGATCGAGAAGTCCGAGCTCTCGACGTCCTCGTAGATGTCGTCGATGATGAAGACGTTGGCGTTGGGCAGGTACGCCTGGAGGGTCGCGCGGATGTCCGACGCCGTCGCCGCGACGATCTGCACGGTCTTGCCCGTGAGCCGCTCGATCTCCTCGATGAGGAAGAGGTTCGCCGGCTCGGAGACCGCGATCGTCAGGACGTCCCGGACCACGAACAGCGGCAAGACGCAATGGCTCTCGATGAACTCGCGGGGCAGGGTCTCGGTGACGCGCGGGTCCGCCAGCCGCGCCGTCAGCCGGGCGAACGGCACGCCGTACCCCTCGGCGAGCGCCGCCATCACGTCCTCGGGCGTCGCCAGCCCCAGCGACACCAGCACCTCGCCCAAGAGGCGCGTGTGCCCGCCGCGGCGTTGCTCTTCCAGGGCGTCCTCGAGCTGCGCCTGGTTGATGACGCCCCGGCGGATCAGCAGATCGCCGATGGGGACGCTCGCGCCCTGGGCCACACCCGCCGGGCGGATCATCACCGCACGCTCCGCACCGCCGCCTCGACCGAGGGGTGCGCCGGGAAAGCGCGGTCCAGGCGGGTCAGTTCAAGGATCTGGGCGACGTGCTCGTCGGGGCAGACGAGGCAGACCTGCCCGCTCTGGGCGCCGAGCCTGTCGCGCAGGTCGAGGAGCCGTTCGAGCCCGGCCGAGTCGATGAACTCCAGGTTCTCGCAGTCCAGGAGCATGTGCCGGGCGCCCGCGGCGAGGCGCTCGTCGACGACGCGATCGAACACGTCCAGGTCGTCGGCGCCGAACTCGCCGCTGACGGTCAGGACGCAGATGTGCTCGTAGTCCTGCGCGCTGATCTTCACGCCGCCTCCCCCCGCCGGGCGTCCGTGCGCGGATCCCGCTTGATGTGGGCCGCGACCATGCGGTCGTACGGGTCGAAATCCAGCCGGACGAACTCCCGGGCCAGGGCTGGGTCGAACTGCGTCCCCGCGCACGAATGGATCTCCTCGAGCACCGCGGCGCGGGGCATGGCCTGGCGGTAGGTGCGTGACGAGCTCATGGCGTCGAAGGAATCCGCCAGCGCCAGCAGCCTCGCGAACAGCGGGATCGACTCCCCGGCCAGGCCGTGCGGGTACCCCCGCCCGTCCCACCGTTCGTGGTGGTGCAGAACACCGGGCAGGACGTCCGCCAGTTGCGGCAGATCGCGCAGGATGCGCACGCCGATCTCCGGGTGCCGCTTGATCTGCTCGAACTCCTCGTCGCTGAGCCGACCGGGCTTGGAGAGCACAGCCTCGGGCACGCCGATCTTCCCGATGTCGTGAACGAGCCCGCTGATGCGCAGCCGCTCGACCTGCTCCTCGGGCATCCCGATCCGCTCACCGAGCGCCACGGCGAGGCTCGCCACCCGCTCGGAATGGCCGCACGTGTACCGGTCCTTGGCGTCGATCGCGGCGGTGAGCGCCCGGAGCACGCCGAGGAACATCGCCTGCTGGTCGTCATAGAGCGAGGCGTTCTCGAAGAACACGCTCATGCTGGCGGCGGCGGCCTCCAGGAGCTTCAGGTCGGCGCTGGTGATGTCGGTCTCAGCGCCGATCTTCTCACCCGCGACGATCGCGCCGATCGGGCGCTCCCCGCGCATCACACGGCGCAGGGCGACGTCCCCCCCCGGATCAACCCCGATCTCCGCCGTGACGTCGCCGCGGGACATGGTCGCGTCGGCGGACTCCAGCGCGCGATCGAGGGCGACGCCCAGGATCGAGCGGATGGCCCGGCCGTCGGCCGTCGGCTCGCCGCGCCACAGCCGCCGGCCGGCCAGTTCGCGCGCCAAGGCGTGGTCCGACACGAACGACACGCCGACCCAACGGAACCGAAGCGTGGCGTGCAGCTCTTCGCAGGTCTTCTCGACGAAGCGTTCCGGCGCCGCCAGCTCGGTCATGAACCGGCTGAGCTTGTACAGCAGCGCGATCTCCTCGTAGCTCTCGGCCAGCGTCCCGCTGAACTCGTCGAGCGCCTGCTCACGGACCGCGAGCTCGGCCGAGTCGTCCTGCGTCCAGTGCAGGAGCGCCGCGATCGTGCCCACGCTCTGCTTGGGATGCGCCGCCACCGCACCGACCGCCCGCCGGCAGGCGTCCTCGGGCTCGCCCGTCCACTCGGCGAGAGCCGACACCAGCGGCGACGGGTCCTCGTCCGCGTTGCGCACCAGCGCGACCAGGTACCCGCCCCGTCGCCGACGATCCGCGAGCACCAGCGGGATGGCGATCAGCCCCGGGGCGAGCTCGTCCGGGTGCGGGAGGTCCTCGGCGCTCCACCGCCGGGCGAGCTCGGCGAAGCGCGCCCGCCCGGGCTCGGACGCCAGCGCCGCGGCCAGGGCGGGGCTGTCTGCGGCGTCGACGGCCAGCGCGCCGGCCAGGGCGCCGTCGCGCTCGACGAGCGCGGTGGGCAGCGCCAGCGCCCGGCAGCGCGAGCGCGTCTGCTCGACGATCGCCGCGTCGGGATGGACGGCGCGGTCGGTCATGCCGCCTCGGCCGCCTCGTCCTCGCCCCCGCCTAGGCACACCTCGACCTGCCTCAGCAGGTCGCGCGGCCCGAACGGCTTGCTCATCATCTTCTTGATGTTGGTTTCGGCCATGTCGTCGGGCGTCAGGCCGAACCCCCGCGCCGTGAGCATGATCAGCGGGATGCCGGCCGTGGCCCTGTGCTCGCGCAGGCGCCGGGCCATTTCGAGCCCCGTGAGGTAGGGCATCTGCATGTCGGTGATGATGAGGTCGGGCGTGTGCTGGAGGGCCGCCTCGAGGCCCTCCTCGCCGTCGGCTGCGGTGAGCACGGTGTACCCGGCGTTGCGGAGCTTGAGCGAGACGACGCGCGTGATGTGCGCCTCGTCGTCCACCACCAGGATGGTCGCGGGTGTGTCGGTCATGCGGCGAGCCTCCTGGCGCCGTCGCGCGTGTACGGGATCAGGAACGTGAACTTGCTGCCCATCCCCAGCTCGCTGGTCACGGTGATCTGCCCGCCGTGCACCGTCTCGACGATGTGCTTGACGAGGTTCAGCCCCAGGCCGGTGCCCTTGGCGACCCGCTTGTAGTTCTCGATCCGGTAGAACTTGTCGAACACGTGGTCGATGGCGTCCGGGGGGATGCCCAGCCCCGTGTCCGCGACGGTCGTCATCACGGACCCGGTCGTCTCGTCGTTCTCGATCGTCACCGTGACCCGGCCGTTCTCGGGCGTGTACTTCACGGCGTTCGAGAGCAGGTTCAAGAGCACCTGGTGGAGCATGTCCCGGTCCGCCTCGGCGCTGTACAGCAGCGACCCGGACTTGATCCTGATCGAGATGTCCTTCAGCCTCGCCTGCGGCTCGATCACGCTCACCGCGTGCTGGGCGGCCTTGACGAAGTCCACGTCCTCGTGCTTGGCCTTGGTGATCCCGGCCTCGATGCGGCTGATGTTCAGCATGTTGTCGATCAGCCGCCCGAGCCGGTCCGCCTCGCTCTTGATGACGGTGTAGAACTCGCGCTGGGCCTCGGGGTCCTCGGCCTCCCCGTCCAGGAGCATCTCCACGTACGCGTTGATCGAGGACAGCGGCGTGCGCAGCTCGTGCGACGCCTTGGACACGAACTCCGACTTCATCTGGCTGATCTCGCGCTCGCGGGCGATGTCCCGCAGGATCAGCACCGCCCCCCCGATCGGCTCGGTCGGGTCCGGGAGCGTCGCCACGATCGCCTCGTGCGCCCGGCCGGGCGCGTCGGGCGGCGCGTCCGCGGCGCGAACCGCGATCTCCGCCCGCGCGCGGTGGGTGGCGCTCCCGGATTCGTGCGCCTCGATCAGCAATCGACGGATGGACTCATCCCCGATCGCCTCGACGACGGACCGGCTCAGGTCCGCCTCTCGGTCCAGGCCCAGGAGGCCCGCGGCGGCGGCGTTGATGAGCTGGAGCTCGCCGTAGCCGTTCGTCACGATCGCCGGGTCGGGCAGCGCCTCGAGCGCCGTCTCGAACCGGGCCCGGTCCCCGTCGCTGATCCGGACGCGGATCTCGAGCTCGCGCATCCGGGCCATGACGACCTGGGCGTCCTGGTCGGCCTGCTCCATCACCCGACGCAGGGCGCCCGCCGCGGGCCGGGAGAGCGCCGACACGCTCGGCACGGGCGCGTCGTCTCCCGCGGCCAGCCGGGCCGCCGTGCGCGTCATCCGCGCCGCGTCACGATTGAGCAGCCACGCGACGGGGAGCATCCCCAGCCCGGCGGCGACGGCCGCGAGGCCCACGACGAACACAGGCCGAGCCGGCGCCCCGACGACGCCCAGCAGCCACGGCGCGACATACGCGGCGGCCCCGCACACCGCCGCCGAACTGATCAGAATCCACGTCCCGGGCTTCACGATCTCGTCTCTCCCGATCCTCCGCGGCGCGGCCGAGGCCCGGTCGCGCCGCTCACTGATCCTCGGCGACCGCCGCCAGCATCCGCCGGGCCCGCGCATCGGTCGGGCTGACACCCAGCGCTTCGACGAAGGAGGCCTCGGCCTCGGCGAGCCTTCCCATCTCCTTCAAGATCGAGCCGCGCACGACCAGCGGCGTCGGGTCTCGCGAGCCCGCCAGGCGCACCGCGTCGTCGGCGCTGGCCAGCGCGCCCTCGATGTCGCCCGTCATCCGCTTCCACAGCGCCGCCAGCAGCGGGCCCTCGAAGCGGTCCGGCGCGATCGCCGCGACGCGCGCCGCCGCGATCCGCACGCGCTGCTGGTCGCCCAGCATGAGGGCCACCTGCCCGAGGTCGATCCAGGCGTCGGCGTCGGCCAGGCCCTCGTCGTCCCGCGTCAGGCCCAGCAGGATCGCCCGCGCCTCGACCGGCCGGTCCAGCTCCACCAGGCACCGCGCGTGCAGGCGTTTGAGATCCCGCCGATCGGCCCGCTCGTCGTCGCGCATCAGCTGCCGCAGGACGTACTCGGCCTCGACGAAGTTGCGCGCCCGCATCTGGGCGACGGCGAGGTCCTCGAGCACCGAGGCGTCGTCGGGCGCCAGCAGCCGGGCCTCGTCGAACAGTTCGGCGGCCCGGCCCCAGTCGCCGCGCATCAGCGCCAGGTGCCCGAGCGTCTGGCGCACGCCGGCGTTGTGCTCGAAACGCGCGGCGCTGTCTTCGAGCATCCGCTCGGCGGCGTCGAGCCGGCCCAGGTCGATCAGGACCTCCGCGGCGGCGATGACGTACTGCGCGTTGGACGGGTCCAGAGCCGAGGCCGCCTGATATTCGGCCAGGGCGTCGTCGTACTCGTTGAACCGCTCGTGCAGGACGCCGAGGAAGAAGTGCGCCTCGACGTACGCCGGGTCGATCACCAGCGCACGGCGGAACGACTCGACCGCGGACTCGAGCTGCCCGAGCTCCATCAGGATCCGCCCGCGGAGGCTGTGCGCCTTGGCGACCGAGTCGTTGATCTCGATGGAGCGGTCGACGCTCGCCAGGGCCTTGCGCAGCTCGCCCGAGAGGAACTGCTGGCGGGCCATGTCCCACTCCGTCCCGGACTTGATCACGGCCATCCGCTCCTGGGCGGCGTTGAGGCCCTCGGTCGTGTATTTGCCGTGGCCGCTGGCGCAGCCGACGACCGCGAAGACCGATCCGGCGAGCAGCGCGGCTCGGGACGCCGAGACGCGGGCGATCGTGGGGCGGGGCATGGCCAGTCTCCAGGGTTCTCGGCAAGGTCAGGGCGGCGCCGACCTGAGCGGGATCAGTCCCGCTCGGGGTCGACGGTGGCGAAGGACGCGACGGGCTGAGGCGCCGACAGCACCAGCGGCCGGTCCGACATGCGGAGGATGTCCGTGATGGAGCGCCAGCCGCTGGCGATCGCGCCGTTGGTCATGCGCGGCGGGATCCGCCCGTCGCCCACGAGGAACTGCATCTCGGGAACCGCGGCGCCGGCGTTGGGGCCGGGCGCGTCGGGCGTCGGCGCCGGCGGCGCGGGGATGATCATGAGGTCGTCGCCGGGGTTCGGCTCACCGGCCTGCAGAGGCTCGAAGAACCAGTGCTCGAGATCCTGCGCGCGATCCGTGGGCGCGTCTGCCGTCGTCCTGGTGTTCTCGAACGCATCCGCGACAGACTCGACCGGGAGGGTGTCGGCGGGGTTGGGGTCCACGATCCACGGCTCGGCGTCAAAGAACTCAGGCAGCGGCGCCGGCGTCGGGCCCGGGTCTATCTGAGCGACCGCCTCGGACTCGGATTCCGCCGGGAACGAGTCGCCGACGGTCGGCTCGGGGGCGGGCTCGCTGGGGGTCATGGTGACGGTGAGCTCGAGCCCGGCCATCTCCCGGGCGTGCTGGCCGGTGGCGCCGGTCGTGGCCGGATCGTCGAGGACTTGGCCGGCGTCGGCGGTGGGCTCGGCGACCTCGGCGAGGGGCTGGTCGGCCGGCTGATCGGCGGCGTCCGATGGGGCCTCGCCCGCGGCGGGGTGCTCCGAGTCGGGCTCGAACGACGCGTCGGCGGTCTGGTCGGCCTGGTCGCCGAGGCCCGCCATCGGGGCGTCCTCCGCGAAGACCTTGTCCATGATCCGCTCCATCATGCTGCGCTCGGCGGGCTGGCTGGTGGACCCGAGCAGCTTCTCGCGCAGCTCGAGCGCCTCAGGCTGGCGCCGGTTGAGGTTCAGCGACCGGCGGAGCTTCCACAGGGCCCGATCGGTCTTGCCCTCGGAGGCGAGGCGCTCGGCCTCGAGGTTGAGCTTGGCCGTCATGCGGTCCCGGCTCCAGGGCAGGAGGCCCTGCCGCGACCCCACGCGCACCCGCCGGACCTCGTCCATGGCGGCCTCGCCCTGCGCCAGCAGGGACTCGTCCTTCATGATCGTCGGGGTGATCATGAAGATGATCTCCGAGCGATCGGTGGAGTCGTCGTGCCCACGGAACGCGGCGCCGATGATCGGCAGGTCCCCGACGAACGGGACCTGGCGCCGGCCCACGACGGTGGTCTCCTTGAAGAGCCCGCCGAGGACGATCGTGGCGCCGTCCTTGACGATGACGTTGGTCGTCAGCTCCTGAGTGATCTCGTCGGGGATGGTGACGTTGGCGCCGTTGCCGTCGGTCGCCTGGCGGATGACGCCCTCGGAGACGGACGGGTTGAGCTCCATGCGGATGTCGCCGTTGGTGCTGATGAAGGGGCGGAAGGAGAGCTGCGTGCCGGTGTCGAGGAACTCGACGGACTGGGTGGTGCTGGTCTCGGTGCTGGTCGTGTTGAGGTAGCCGACGCGCTCACCGACCAGGACGCGCGCCGGGGCGCGGTTGACGGCGAGGATCTTGGGATTGGAGAGGACGGTGGTGTCCGAGACCTCGTCGAGCAGGCGGACGAAGACCGAGAAGTCGTCCTGGATGATGCCGATTTTGAACCCGCCGGGGCCGGTGGTGTTGCCCACGGTGCTAGAGAGCCCGATGGCGTGGTTGTCCGGGGGGCTGAACCCGCTGGCGCCGCCCGACGACGAACCGCCCGACGACGAGCCGCCCGACGAGCCGCCGCTGGAGCCCCCCCCGCCGCGGATCAGCGCGTTGGCGACGCCCAGGGGCCCGCCGACGTTCATGAAGTCGGTGAAGTTCACGTCGTTGAGGAAGGAGAAGTCCACGCCGAACGCGTTGGCCTCGGTCAGCGCGGTCTGGAGGATGGTGGCCTCGACGAGGACCTGCGCCGGGCGGGAGTCGAGCTGCTGGACGAGCTTCTCGATCTCCTCGACGTGTTCGGGATAGTCGAAGACGACGAGCGTCGCGGAGAGGGCGAACTGCTCGTCGCCGACGGGGTCGTCGTCGGGGACGCTGAAGACGTCGACGTCGCCGTTGGTCTTGATCTGCCCGATCTCGGACAGCAGCGGCGAGCAGAACTCCGCCGCGTCGTTGGCGTTGAGGTAGTCGAGCTGGATGACCTTGGAGACCGGCCGGCGGTTGGCCCGCTCGATCTGCTGGATCTCCTCGAGCGTGTAGACGTAGATGAAGTTGCCGCGCTCGAGGTAGCCGTACCCGTTGACGTTGAGGATCGCCTCGAGCGCCTCGTAGAACGTGACGTCGTAGAGGTCCGCGGTGACGGACGCGGAGACGTCGCTGCTCATGACGATGTTGCGTTCGGACTGGATGGAGAGCATCTGGAGGACGTTGGCCAGATCCTCGTCCTGCACGTGCAGATCAACGGTGAGGTACTCGGAGACCTCCACCGCCGAGTCCGCGCCGGCGGGCGCGGGCCGGAAGGGGTCGCGCTCCTGAGCGAGGCCGGCGGTCGGCAGGGCGCACACCGCGGCCAGCGCGAGGGCTCGGCCGGCGCACCGCGTCAGTGAACGGGACTGGATCGTGAATGAACGATGCATGGCTCCGGCTCCTCCCGCCCGCCGCGAGCGACCGCGGCGCGACGCGACGCCCCCCTCGGGGCGCTCAGTGCTCTTGCGCGGCCCGCGCGATCGTCACGCTGACCCCGTCTTTCTCCAGTTCCACCTCGTGGGTCCGGATCGCCACAACCCGGAACCCCTCCACCACGTCGCCCGGGCGGACCACCACGCCGTGACGGTTCCCCTCGGGCGTCTCGATCACCGCGATGGGGCTCGCTCCGATCATCGTGCTCCTCAGCCGCAGCGACGACGCCTCGTCGCGCACGCGGCGCTCGCGGTCCCGCGCCCGCGCGCCCGGACGCTGGGTGTTGTCGTCTGATCCGCTCGCGGACTTTGGGGCGCCCGAAGCGTCGGGTTCCATCTGGGAGGACAGGGAAACGAGCGCGTCCGAGAGCGCGAACAGGTCCCGGGTGTTCCGCGGCGCGGGCGTCACCGTCACCGTCCGGCGGAGGTCGGGCTCGGCGGGGCCCTCGTCCTCCCCGCCGTCGGCCTGGAGCGTGACGATCCCGCCGCCGGCGCCCGCCTTGGCCCGGCTCGGGCCCGTCGTCAGCGCGGCGCGCACCCACAGCCCCCCGGCCACGAGCACCAGCGCGCCGAGCATGGCGGCCTTTTTCCGGTCCGCGGTCACGATCGCCCAGAACTGCAGCAGCGACTGATTCATGACGACGGCTCCGTCGCGGCGGCCTGCTCGGCGTTGGGGCGCTCGCCCAGGCGGTCCGGGTCCGAGTACACGTTCAGCAGCAGCTCCGCCTGGACGACCCGGCCCGCGTTCTCGAGCAACTCCTGATCGCTGCGCCGCGGCGTCTCGATCGTCACCCGCACCACACGCACCAGCCGGGGGAGCGACTCGATCCACCGCACCGCCTCGAGCACGCCCGTCGACGGCCCGCGCAGGCGGACCGTCATCGGCGTCGAGACCGCGTCTTCCAGTTCCTGCACGGCGCCGGTGGTGATCTCCCGCTCGGCCATGCCCAGCCCGTCGAGGCGGGACGTGAGCTGGCGGATGAACCGGGCCGAGTCGGTGCTCGCGGGGATCTCTTTGATCGTGCCCTCGGCCTCGGCCCGGATCGCCCGCAGCCGGTTGTCCAGCCTGGCGAGCTCGGCGCCGCCGTGGTCCGCCCGCGCGGCCCGCGCGGCCATGCGGTCGGCCTCGGCGTCCAGGCGGTCCAGGGCGCGCATCTTCGGGCGCACGCCCACCACGATGCCCACCAGCAGCAGCGCCGCCCAGCCGAGCGCCATCAGGACCCGCGGCGAGGGCCTCACGGCTCGTCCTCCCGCTCGCGGATGTACCGCGCCGTCAGATCGACTGTGCAGCTGAGCCCGAACTCCCGCGCTTCGCCCTCGCCGAGCTTCGCCTTGCGGGCGTAGTCCATGATGACGGCCGAGAAGATGTCAAGATCCTGGAGCCCGGCGACAAACGCCGCGATGTCCAGGTCGTCGACGGCGACGCCCGCGATCTCGACGTCCATCACCTCGTACGCGGTGTCGGCGTTCGCGGACCCCGACGACCGCCGCTGGCCGCGCAGCCGGGGGCTCACGCTCAGCGAGGTGAGGGTCACGCGATCGGGGGTGACGGCGCCGACGTGCGCGATGATCTCGCCGACGGGGATCGGCCACGACAGCCGCTCGTGACGCGCGAGGACCGCCTTGTAGTGATCGATCTGATC
This sequence comes from Planctomycetota bacterium, assembly GCA_003696725.1. Classification (GTDB taxonomy): domain Bacteria; phylum Planctomycetota; class Phycisphaerae; order Phycisphaerales; family UBA1924; genus J020. Next base: position 20,749 of record RFGI01000175.1, read on the forward strand.
CAGCATGGCCCGGGCCTGCCGCTGCTGGTCCTCGTCGAGCTGGACCTGCGCGACGATGAAGTCGACGCGCCGCTGGGCGCGGTCGACGGCCAGGGCCAGCACGGTCGACACGATCACCACGACCGCCGCGGTCACGATGTACGAAGTGATCCACATCTGCACGTGCCGGCGGAGGCTCAGCCGGCGTCGGCACGACTCGGGTGTGAGGTCGACGGTCGGGATCACGCCGCCGCCCCTTCCGTCGAGGGCGTGTCGGCGGGCCGATCATCCTCGGCGCGCGCGCCCGCCCCGCCCGCCGGTTCGATGAACGCGCGGTCGACACACATCCCCGATCCGCGCAGCGACAGCCCCACCGCGGCGGACCACTCGGCGAGCGGCGCGTCCTCGCGGCCCGTCAGCGACCCCGCGAGCCGGACGCCCTCGAGCGTCCGCCCCACGCGGCAGGGCAGGTTCAGCCCGCGCTCGAGATGCTCGGCGAGCCCCGGCTCGGCGGCGTCTCCGCCGGTCAGAAGCACGTACCCCGGGCGGAGCCCGGTGAAGCTCACCGCGAAGTAGCGCATGCACATCCCGATCTCGCGCGCCATCGTGTCGATGACCGGCCTGACCGCTTCGAAGATCGCCCGTTCGCTGCGCTCATCGCGCAGGATCTCGCGCCGGCGCCGGCTCGCGCTGACGCGCTGGGCGCGGAGCTCGGCGGCGCTGGTCTCGTCCAGGCCCAGCCGCTGCGCCACCGCTCGGGTCAGGTCCGACCCGCCGACGTTGAGCGTCTTGAAGAACAGGATCGAGCGCCCGCGCATCAGGATCAGGTCCGACGCGCCGTGCCCGATGTCCACCAGGACGCGGGCGATGGAGTCGTCCTCGGCGCGCCGGCCGGCGCGCTCGAAGCACCGCGCCACCGAGATGAAGGTCGGCTCGGTCGCCACGGGCCGGAGCCCCGCGTCGGTGAGCCCGTCGATCAGCCACCGCAGCGTCTCGGACCCCCCGCCGAAGACGATCAGCTCGTCGCGCAGGTGGTCGCTCTGGCGCACCTCACCGGCCCGGATCCAACCGATCTCGGCGGGCTCCTCGGGCCCGAACCCGAGCCGGTCGGGCGCCTCGATGCGCACCGCGCGCTCGGCCTCCTCCAGGGGCATCTTGGGCTGGCGGATCGATCGGATGCGGACCACGCGCTGCCCGACCCCCACGACGCACTCCCGGCCGCGGAACCCGAGCCCGCGCCAGCCGCGCGCCAGGGCGTCGACCATCGGCGCCAGGGCGTCGCGCGGCGAGGCGCCCGGCGGCCCGGCCGGGGCCTCGATCCGCGCCGCCTCGACGACGGCCAGGCCACGCCCGGTGCGCCGCAGCTGGACCAGCTTGGCGCCGCTCGCGCCCAGGTCCAGCCCGATGGGCAGCGTCGAGCGTCGGATGAGCGTCGGCGTCTTCATCTGTTCACGTCGCGTCACGGCGTGACGCGCGCCACCTCCACACGGCCCGTGAACGGCTCGATCGTCACGTCGAACGCCGAGTCCGACCCGCTGATCCGCAGCGACCCGCCCGTGCCGGGGTCATCGCCCGTCAGCGCCAGCACCGGCCCGCCCAGCTCATCAAAGATCAAGAGCGCCCCGCCGTTGATGTCCACGTTCTCGATGACGGCGCCGGCGTACTCCTCGCGGTCGAAGTCCCGCGAGAACGGCCGGCCGTGGTCCATCGGGTCGAAGTACAGATCGACGGTGCTGGTCACGTCCACGCTCGCGGCGCCCGGGGGCGGCGCAAAGAGCGTGTACCCGTTGCCGGCGACGACCTCCCACGCGCTCGTCCCGGTGTTGAACCGCGCCACCCGCCCGAACGCCAGCACGTACCGCGACTGGTTCGCCAAGGCCTCGGACTGCATGTAGGTGATGTCGCCGACCAGCGTGCGGACGGCGGCCTGGATCCGCAGCACGCCCACGTTGGCCATCGACGGGATCACCATCGCGCCCGCGATCCCGATGATCGTGACCACGATCAGCACCTCGATCAGCGTCACGCCCGCCCGGCGGGCGGCGCGGCGTGGGCGTCGGTTGGGGGGCGCGAGGGGCATGAGCGGGGCTCCCGTGGACTCGGGCGAGCGGGCGTCCGGGCCTGGACCGGTCGTCAGTCGCCCGACCCCGGCGGCATCTCCACGACGCGGACCTCCAGCGGTTTGCTGAACGCCTCCTGCAACGCGTCGAGCTTGGCGCTCACCCGGCGGAGCTCGGCGATCATCTCCCGGCGCTGATCCGCGGGGTTGATGATGCCCCCGGGCGCCCGGTCCGCCCGGACGGGCCCAGCCGTCACCGACGCCGGGGGCGACCACTGCATGACCAGGAGCAGCGCCAGGGCGCCGTTGAGCGCGAGCAGGACGCGTGTCGCCGCGCGGGACTGGAGCTGGGTTCGAGCCTGACGCATGATCGACCTCCCCTGGGCCCGGGCGGCTACTCGCGCCGGGACACCGCCGGCAGGCGCACGACGAACGCCGCGTCCGCGGTGCGCTCCGGGGAGTGATCGGCCGCCGGCAGCCGGAAGGTGAGGCGGACGCGGACCGAGGCTTCGGCCCCGCCGGCGCCCAGTCGGTCGACCTGCATGGCCGTCACATCCGTCGCGATCACCGCCCGGCGCGTGCCGGGCCGGGCGCGCCACCGCGCCGGCAGGTCGTCCGAGAAGAGGGCGCGCGTGGGCATCGGCGCCGCGTCCCCCGAGATCGGAGCGGTCAGGGCGACGACGGCCTCGAGCACGGGCACGCGCGTCAGGATCAGGAGCTCGTCCTCGTTGACCACGCCGCGGTCGTGCTCGTCGTCGATCCACAGCAGGACGTCCGAGGAGCCGCCCTCGGCCGCCGGCCGGGCGTCGATCAGCGCGTGCGCCGACTCGAACACGCCTCGCAGCCCGGCCAGGGTCTCGGCGTGCTCGTCCGACAGGAACGACGAGACCTCCGCGGAACTCGCCGTGATCGAGAGCGCCTCGGACGGCAAAACCGAGAGCCCCACGAGCCCGAGCCCGCCGATCACCCCGACGCCGACCACCGCCGACACCCCCGCGTTCTGTCCGATCGCCGCGACCAGGCGGCCCGCTGCGCTCATCGGCCCTGATGCTCCCTCCGCGCGTCCGTGCGCATCCGGTGCATCGTCCCGATGGCCCCGGGTCTGACGCGTCCCGCCGGCGCCGATCGGGAACCCGCGCGAGAGTGTGCGGGTCGGGGGGGGCGCGAGCGTTATGGGCGCGAGAACCCGGGGACGCGCGTCGGATCATGGACCACGCCCCAAGCCCGCGCCGGGTCTTCGCCCGACGCCGGACCTTCGCGAGCCACACCACGAAACGACAACCGGCCGAGCGGATCGCGCCGCCCGGCCGGTCGAGTGGTTCAGGATCGCGTGAGGCTCGAGGCCGAGTTACGGCGTCAGCGCGACGTAGCCGGTCTCGTTCGCCAGCAGGTTGGTGTCGTGGTTGTACCCGTTGGCGAAGACCTCACCGGTCGTCGTCTGGTAGTACCAGCCGGCCGCCGAGCCGTCCGTTGCGGGGGCGCCGACGTACCCGGCCTCGGAGACGTTCGAGGACCGCGTGTAGCCGTTGTTGGGCTCGTCCTTGAGGAAGTCGTTGGTGATCATGATGCCCCAGCCGCCGTTGGGCTCGGTCGCGGCGATCGTGGGCAGCGTGCCGGCGTTCTGCACGCGGTAGAGCTCGACCTGGGAGTTGATGGTCTGGAGCTGGCTGGCCAGGGCGCCCTTGATGGCCTGCTGGCTGGCGTTGGTGAACTGCGGGACCACGATCGCGGCCAGGATCCCCAGGATCACCACCACGATCAGGATCTCGACGAGGGTAAAACCAGTGTTCCGGGGCTTTCGCATGGGCTCGCTCCTCACGGACGGGTGGCACGCGCCGGTCACCACCTGCGACGATTTCCGGGGGCGTCCACAGCCCCCGACTCGACGCCCGCGGCGCGGCGCGGGCCGCCCCTCTCGTCGTCCGTCTCTCCGGGTGACTTCACGACCGGCGCGATCCCGCCGGCCCAAGGGCGCGCGTCGCGACGGCTGGCGCGTTCGGGCAAGCCCAGCGCGTCCGGGAACGAATACGGCGCGTCCCGCGGCCGGGGCGCACGTCGGGCCCGGCCCTTTCGGACACGGTCGCGGTCAGTTCAGCGGCAGCTCGATCTGGAGCAGCACCTCGGGGCGGTCCGTCGGCCGGCGGACGTTCGAGCGGTCCAGGATCAGGAGGATCCGCTTCTCGAAGACCGGCAACAGGCCCGGGTTGTCCTCGGACACACCGGGGAGCCCGTGCGGGTTGCCGGGGTTCATCAGGGCCGCGATGTCTTCCTCGTTCGTCAGCTCGGGCGGGATGGTGACGGCCTCGATGTCCTTGGGGTCGTACGCCCGCAGGATGTACCACGCGGTGAAGATGTCGCTGCGCGTCGAGGCGATGTTGGCGATGGCGCGGAAGATCGCCAGCCGCTCCTCGGGGTCGTCGGCGGCCTCGAACCCGGTGGTCAGGCGGCGAACATCTAGCGGGATCTGATCGTTGGCCGATCCGTTGGCGCCCAGTTCGAGGAACGCGGGGCTGCTCGAGTCAATCGAGCCGTCATGGGCCATGTTCCACA
>RFGI01000176.1 GCA_003696725.1 Planctomycetota bacterium
CGCGGCGAGGTCCAGGAGCGTCGGCTCGCGCTGCAGCGCCGCGTCGATGAACTGGTCTCCCGGGATGAACATCACGACGAACTCCGGCGCCGACCCGACCGCCGCGGCGTAGTCCTTCTTCGCCAGGGCCCTGGCCTGCTCCAGCACGTGCCGGGCGTAACGCGCCAGGTGGGCCTCGGCGGCGTCGGGGTCCGGGGCGTCCAGGGCGTCGAGGTACGCGTCCAGGTTGGTCTTGGCGTCGATGACCACGGCCCGGTCGTTGGGCAGGCGCACGACCACGTCCGGGCGAAGGCGGGCCCCTTCGTCTCCCGTCGCCGAGACCTGCGTCGCGAAGTCGCAGTACGGGCGCATGCCGGCGAGCTCCACGACGCGCTCGAGCTGGATCTCGCCGTAGCGCCCGCGGACCTGGGGCTTGCGCAGGGCCTGGACGAGCCGGCCGGTCTCGGCGCGGAGGGCCTCGGTCGTCTGCGAGACGTTCTGTGTGAACTGCCGCAGGGCGCCGTACTCCTTGACGCGCTCCTCCTCGAGCGTGCGCAGTGTCTCGCCCGTCCTCTTGAGCGACTCCTGCAAGGGCTTGACGAGGGACTCGACGGCCTGCTTGCGCTGCTCGAGGGCGCCGGCGGCCTCCTTCTGCTCGCGCTCGAACACGGTCCGGGCGAGCTTGAGAAACTCCTCGCTGTTGGCGTGCAGGGCTTTGGCCGCCAGCGAGTCGATCATCTCGCGCAGCCGCGTCTCGTTCTGTTCGAGGTCAGTCAGGCGCTGCTCGGCGAGGGCGCGGGCGGCGTCGGCGTCGCGGGCCCGGCTGGCCCAGTCGTCGCGCTGCGCGGCCGCCCGCCGCCACGCCAAGGCCAGCGCCGCCGCGAGACCGACCAGCGCCAGCGCGACGACGGACAGGATCACGGCCGCCGTGTTCACCGCGGCAGTGTACGGCCCGGGCCGCGGCAGGGGCCGGCCGCGCCGAGGCGATTACACTCACTCGGATGGACGGCGCGTCTCGGACCTTTCGCTCGGACAACAACGCGGGCGTGACGCCCGAAGCGCTGGCCGCCGTCGCCGACGCCGCCGCGGGCCACGCGATCGGCTACGGCGACGACGAGTGGACCGAGCGGGCCGTCGGCGCCCTGCGCGGGCTCTTCGGCGACGACGCCGCGGTTTTTTTCGTCGCCACAGGCACGGCCGCGAACACCCTCGCCGTCGCCTCGCTGACCGAGCCCTGGCAGCGCGTGCTGTGCCACGCCCACAGCCACTGGAACGACGACGAGTCCACCGCGCCCGAGCGCCTGACGCACTGCCGGACGACGCCCGTCCATCCCGCCGCGGGCGACGGGTCGAAGCTCACCCCCGACGACGCCCGCCGCGCCGGCGCCGCGGGCCGGGGCGACGTCCACCAGCCCGCGCCCGGCGTGCTGACCCTCTCCAATCCCACGGAGTTCGGCACGGTCTACACGCCCGATGAGATGCGCGCCCTGTGCGACGCGGCGCACGCGCTGGGGTACCGGGTGCACGTCGACGGCGCCCGGTTCGCCAACGCCGTGGCCCATCTCGTCGATGAGGGCGCGGGTGAGCCGGCGCGGGTCTGCCGGGCGCTGACGCGCGACGCCGGCGTCGACGCCCTGTCCTTCGGCGGGACCAAGAACGGGCTGGCGCTGGGCGAGGCCGTGGTGTTCTTCCCGCGGGGCGACGGCGCGGCGTTCGAGCGCGCGGTCCACGCCTTCCCCTACCACCGCAAGGGCGCCGGGCACCTCCTGAGCAAGCACCGGTTCGTCAGCGCGCCCTTCGCCGCGACGATCGCGGACGGGTCGTGGCTCACTCGCGCGCGGGGCGCCAACGCGATGGCGCGACGGCTCGGCGAGGGGCTCGCCGGCGCCGGCCTGCGCGTGCGGTTCCCCGTCCAGACCAACGGCGTCTTTGTCGAACTCCCCGCGCCGGTCCACGACGCGCTGTGGGCGAAGGGGCACCGCTACTACCCCTTCGGCGACGCCGACTGGCGCGTCTTCCGCCTGATGTGCTCCTTCGACACCGACCCCGCGGACGTGGACGCGTTGATCGCCGACGCCCGCGCCGCGGCCGGGGGTTGATCGCGGCGTCGGTACGGCCGCTCAGCCCTCGCCCCGGCGCCAGGCCAGGTACCGCCGCATCATCGCGTCGGTGTCGTAGGAGCGCGCGTGCATTCTCTCGATAATGTCCTCGCGGGCCTCATCGCCGGCCAGCGCCCGGTACCAGTGCTCGGCCATCAGCTTCATGCCGAGCTCGTTGGGGTGCAGCCGGTCATCGGTGAAGCAGCCGGGGAAGCAGTCTTTCGTCACCCGCCAGAGGTCCGGCCCTTCGTGGATGAAGCCGTGCCCGCGCGCCAGCAGCCGCGCCAGGGCGACGCGCTCGTTGCCCACCTCGGGCTCGACGGGCTCTTTGTAGATGTGCATGGCGATCCAGACCTGCTCGAGGCCCAGGTCGCGCAGCCGCAGCGCCATCGTTTCGAGGGCGTCGGCGCCCATCTCCGCGCCGACCATGTCGTGCTCGGTCTTGACGGGCCCGCGGTCGTCGCGGGTCAGCTGGAGGGACTGCTGGCAGATGGCGACGGTCGGCTCGGGCGCGTCGCCGCGAAGCCGGGCGTCGGGCCCGAAGAAGTCGCGGGTCATGGCGGCGACGGTCCGGCTGTGCTCGCGCGTGCCGGGCTCGGCGATCCAGTGCGCCACGGGCGCCCCGCCCACCACCGCGTTGAGGACGTGGTACAGGCGCCGGCCCCCGGCGTGCTCGTCGAGCATCTCCTGGAGCATGTCGGGCCAGGCGTAGCTCGTGGAGTAGCCCACGACGACGATCGACTTCTCGCGACCGTCCAGCACGCGCGGGCGGTCCGCGCCCCGGGCCGCGGGGGCGAGCCCCACGCTCAGGAGCGCGACAAGAACGAGGACGAGCCGTCGGCTCACGAGATTCGGCGACGCGGGCATGGCGGGCGGCCTCCGGGATCTTTCTCCCCGCCCGGACCGGTGAAGCCGCCGGCGTCGGCGGCGGTATCCTCGGTCAACCTACCACGGTCGGCGCCCGCGCGCCGAGCCCACCGCGAGAGGAGCCCCCTGCCATGCCCCGAACGACGTATGCCCTCGCGCTCGCGGCGGCGCTGCTCGCCGCGGCCCTCGCGAGCGCCGACACGCTCATCGTCCTGAACAAGTTCGACGCGACGGCGTCGTTGATCGACCCGGCCACCGGCGCCGTCCGCGCCACCGTCGGGACGGGCATCGGCCCGCACGAGGCGGCGGCCTCGCCCGACGGCAAGACCGTCGTGGTGTGCGATTACGGCGGGCGCACGCCCGGCTCGTCGCTGACGATCATCGACCTCCAGCGCGCCCAGACCGTCCGGCGGATCGACCTGGGCGAGTATCACCGCCCGCACGGGATCGTCTTTCTCGATGACGACCGAGTCGCCGTCACCGCCGAGGCCGAGCGCGCCCTGCTGATCGTGAACGTCCGCACGGGCGTGGTCGAGTCGGCGATCGACACCGCCAGCCGGGGGTCGCACATGGTCGCGGTGACGCCCGACGGCCGGCTGGCGTTCGTCGCCAACATCGGGTCGGGCAGCGCCGCGGTGATCGATCTGGAGGTCGGCGAGCGGGTGAAGATCCTCGAGACGGGCGCCGGCGCCGAGGGCGTCGCGGCCCACCCCGTGCGGCCCGAGGTCTGGGTCACCAACCGCGACGCCGACACCGTCAGCGTCATCGACACCCGATCGCTCGAGGTTGTCCAGACGCTCCGCGCGGGGCGGTTCCCCATCCGCGTGCGGTTCACACCCGACGGTTCGCGGGCGCTCGTCAGCTGCGCGCACTCGGGGGACGTGTGGGTGTACGACGGCGCCACGCGCGACGCCGTCGCGACGATCGACATGGACGAGCAGGCCGTCGGCGACGGCGACAAACAGATGCGCCTCTTCAGCGATCAGTTCGGGGAGAGCCCCGTGCCCGTCGGCATCCTTATCCGGCCGGACGGGCGGCGGGCGTACGTCGCCAACACAAACGCGGACGTGGTCAGCGTGATCGACCTGGACACGCTGAAGGTGGTCGATCGGCTCCGCGCGGGACGCGAGCCGGACGGCCTGGCGTGGTCGCCCTTGCCGTAGGGCCGCTCACGCGACGGCGACCGAACTGAACGACTGCGCGCTGGCCAGGGCCCACTCCCGGCGCCAGGCGCCCGGCAGGTGCGCGTCCTCGATCAGGGCGCCCGGCTCCAGGAACGCCTCGATCTCCGCGAACGTCTTGACCGACATGTCGCTGACCCGGCGGAAGATCAGGTCGGGCGTCACGTCCTCCGGCCGGGGCACGCCCATCGCCGCCAGGATCTCCAGGAACGACCGGATGGTCGCGGCGTGGAACCGCTCGACGCGCGCCGCTTTGTCCGGCACGACAAGCCCCCGGTAGAGCGCCGGGTTCTGCGTCGCCACACCCGTCGGGCAGGTGTCGTTGTTGCAGCGCAGGGCCTGGATGCAGCCCAGCGCCAGCATGAACCCCCGCGCCGAGTTGCACCCGTCGGCGCCCAGGGCCAGGGCGCGGATCATGTGGAACCCGGTCAGGATCTTCCCGCTGGCGAGCACCCGCACCCGCTGGCGCAGCCCGCACCCCACCAGCGCGTTGTGGACGAACGCCCAGGCGTCGCGCGCCGGCATGCCCAGCGAGTTGCTGAACTCCAGGGGCGCGGCGCCGGTGCCGCCCTCGCCCCCGTCGACGGTGATGAAGTCCGGCGTCACCCCCGTCTCGAGCATCGCCTTGCACACGGCGAGCAGCTCGATCCGCCGGCCGACGCACAGCTTGACCCCCACGGGCTTGCCGCCGGACAGATCGCGCAGCCGGGCGACGAACTCCAGCATCTCGATCGGCGTGCCGAACGCCGAGTGCCGGGGCGGGGAGATCACCGTCTCGTGGACCGGGACGTTGCGGATGCGGGCGATCTCGGGCGAGACCTTGCACGCCGGCAGCACCCCGCCGTGGCCCGGCTTGGCGCCCTGGCTCAGCTTGATCTCGATCATCCGCACCGAGGGCCGCTGCGCGTTCTCGGCGAAGAGCCCCTCATCGAACGACCCCTCTTTCGTTCGGCAGCCGAAGTAGCCGGTCCCGATCTGCCAGATCAGGTCGCCGCCGGCCTCGAGGTGGTGCGGCGAGATCCCGCCTTCCCCGGTGTTGTGCGCGAACCCGCCGGCCTTGGCGCCGCGGTTGAGCGCCCGCACCGCCGCGGGCGACAGGGCGCCGAAGCTCATGGCGCTGATGTTCAGCCTCGACGCCGAGTAGGGCTTGGCGCACGAGCCGGCCCCGATCGTCAGCCGGGGCTCCTCGTCCAGCGGCTGGGCGTCCGCCAGCGCGTGCGCGGCCCACTCGTACCCGACGCGGTACACGTCCCGCTGCGTCCCGAAGGGCTGGGTCTCGAGCTCGCCCTTGGCCCGCTGGTAGACGACGCTGCGCATCTCCCGTTCGATGGGGTAGGCGTCGATGTTGGACTCGATGAAGTACTGCTGGATCTCCGGGCGGACCAGCTCGAAGGCGTAGCGGAACCGGCCCAGGACGGGAAAGTTCCGCAGGATCGTGTGCCGGGTCTGCAGCGCGTCGTAGAGCCCCAGCGCGATCACCGGGCCGACGACGACGAGAGCCCACATGGCCCCGGGACGCCACAGCGACGCGAGGACAATCGCGGCAACCAGACCGGCGCCGACACCAAAGAACCAACGTCTGAACACGAGTGTCTCCGTGCGTGGCTCGCCCGAGTCCATCGTACCGCCCGCCGGGCCAGATCATTCCGGCGAGGGCCACCGACTCACCGCGCGGGCCAGGTCAACACCGGGCGCACTCATGCGATCCCACCGCCGCGCCGGCGCTGCCGCCCGCACCGTGACCGAGGCCTCGGCCGTCAGTCAGTGGATCGCGTGCTGCAGCGCGATCAGGGCGTACGCGGTGATGAGCACGGGCTCGCCCTCCATCCAGCGGTCATGGACCGAGCGGAACGAGCCGTCGGGGTTCTGGAGCCCGGCGAGGCGGTCGATCAGGTCGTTGGCCCAGTCGCGCGGGCCGGCGTCCGTCTCGACGTACGGCAGACCCCACGCGTCCAGCGCCCGGCTGAACGTCACGAGGTAGTAGTAGAACCCCTGCATCCCGACGCCGGGGTTCTCCTCCAGCGTGTAGTGATCGCGGATCCAGTCGTACGCCAGGCGCACGCGGCGGTCGTCGCGGTCGAGGTTGGCGTAGATGTAGGACTTGAACCCGGCGTAGGTCATGGAGCCGTAGCAGCGCAGGCGTGAGACCCGCCGGCCGTCGGGCGTGACCTCCTCGATCGTGCCGGCTTTGGACTCGCCGACGCCCGGCTGGTCGCCCTCGGGGCCCGTCGCGTAGATGAACCCGCCCTGACGCGAACCCTCAGCGTAGGGCATGTCGTTGACGCGGTCGTCCATCTGCATCCGCTGGAGGAATACAAGGGCGCGGGTATACGCGGGGTCGTCGCAGGAGAGGCCCGAGTCGTGCAGCGCCTGGAGCATCATGTTGAGGTTGGAGCCGTCGGGCCTCGAGTGCGAGCCGTAGCCCACCCCGCCGTAGAAGGGGTGGTCCGGGGTGACGGCGCCGGTCTCGCCGTGGTCGATCGAGTCCTCGCTCCACTGGATCGAGCGGAGAAAGTCCTGCGCGGGTTCGATCGCGGCGCCGGCCTCGGCCGTGTTGGCCCGCGCCAGGGCGCTCAGGCAGATCGACGTGTTGTACGACGCCAGGATCCCGTCGTAGATCCCGCCGTCCGGCTGGCGGTGCGAGAGGATGAACCCCAACCCGCGGGCCACCGCCGGGTCCCGGGCGTCGATGTCCGGCTCCATCAGCATCCCGGTCAGGACGAGCCCCGTGATCGCGGGGATCTGCGGCCCGTGCTCGCGGACCATCCACCCGCCGGTGGCGGCGTCCTGCTGGGCGCGCAGGTACCCGATCGCCCGGTCGATCATCTCCCGCGCCCGGCGATAATGGGCCTCGTCCAGCGCGCGGGCCGACGGCGCGCCAACCGCGGCGGCGAGAGCGGCGAGCATGAGTCCTGTCCAGCGGCGGCGCATGGTCGTCTCCTTCTCGATCGTGTCGCCCGTGATCGTACCGGCGCCGGTCAGCCCGGCTGCCCGCGTTCGCGGTCGAGCACGATCGCGCAGGCGACGGCGGCGGCGACCTCGACACGCATGACGTGCGGCCCGAACCGGCGCAGCTGAACTCCGGCCCGGCGGGCCCGATCGCGCTCGGCCGGCGTGAACCCGCCCTCGGGCCCGACCAAGACGCGAACCCGCTCGGCGCCGATCGGCTCGTAGGGCTCGCCCGCGGGATCGGCCAGGACCACGCCGGCGCCACCGGCCAGGGCGTCGTCGAGCCCCGCCGGGGCCCGCACCTCCAGCAGCCACGCCCGCCGGCACTGCTTCATCGCCTCGACCGCGACCCGGGCGAGCCGGTCGCGCTTCGCCACGGTCGGCTCGAGGTTCGCCCGTTCGGTGCGCAGCGGGGTCCAGGCCTCGGCGCCCACCTCGGAGAGGAGGTCGATCATCGTCGAGAGCCGGGGGCCCTTCGGCGCCGACGCCCATACCTCGACCGCCGGCCGGGGACGCTCCACACGGCGTCGACTGCCCACCTCGACGACCAGCCCGCGGTCGGCCCGCGCCACCCGCCCGGCGGCGACCAGCCCTGCCCCATCGAGGAGGTCCACGGCCTCGCCGGCGCGGAGCCGCTTGACCCGCGACGCGTGCCGGGCTTCCTCACCCGCGAGCGTCACCTCCTCCCCGGCGTCGGCGAGGTCTGGGACATACAGGGCGTGCCTGGCCACGGTCGGCCTCCCGGGGGCGCGTCCGAAAAGAGCGGGCCCGGGCTTGAGTATGCCGGCCCGTGCGTCGATGATCCACCGTTCGGATCACCCGCCCATGCCCCCGTTCGGCTCAGACGACAGCCCGATCGACCTGTCCGACCTCAAGCGCGAAGCGTCGGCGCTGCTGGCGGATTTCGAACGCGCCGAGCGGGATATCGAGGCGAGGGCCGCCGAACGCGCCGGCGCCCCCAAGCCCGCCCCGGCCGGCGAGACGGCGATGACCGACGCCATGATCGACGGGGACTACGGCGACGGCGCCGACGATGAACCGGCGGCCGAGTCCGTGGCGCCCGACCCCGTCGGCGAGCAGGTCGACGCCCTGATCGAGGACGCCGTCAGCGCCGTCGAGGCGCTCGACGAGCAGATCAGCGGGGGTGACGCGCCCGACGCGGCCGAGGGCGCCGTCGAGACCGCCGCCCACGCCGTCGACGCGCTCGTCGAGGAGACCACCCGCGCCGCGACGGGCGCGGGCCCCGCGCAGCCGGACGGCGCGACCGAGGACGAACCCGCCCCGGACGCGCCCGATCAGGCCGAGACTTCCGAGGCCGCGGTCGCATCAGATGATTCGCGCACCGAGGCGTCCGCGGATCGGGCCGAGCCCGACGAGCCCGCGTCGCTCGAGGCGCTGGACGCGACGATCGAGTCCGAGGCCGACGACCTCGCGGCGGATCTGGACGACCTCGAGGGCGAGTTCGAATCACCAGAGGAGATCGCCGACGCTGAGCGGGCCCAGGCCGAGCCGTCGGCGCCCGCCGAGGCCAAACCCGTCGAGGCCGCGCCCGCGGTGGATTCGCCGTTCGCCAACGCCCCGGCGCCCACACCCCCTGCGCCCGCCGAACCCGCCGCAGAGGCTCGTCCCGCGGGCCCGGCGCCAGAGCCCGCTGCGAGCGATGAGCCGCCCGCGCGATCGCTGCTGGCGCGCCTGACGGCCCTGCCGCGGCGCGCCGCCGGGCTGGCGACGCCCGAGCGCCTCGAGACGCTGCGCGCCCGCGTGCTCGAGCCCCTGTCGGCGCCGCTGCGCCGGCTGAGCCCGCAGACGCGCGACCTGATCGGCTGGGTGGGCGTCAACACGCTCTTCATCGCGCTGTGCCTGTGGCTGTTCCTGCTGGTGCGGTGACGACGCCGCGGGCGCCGGCGAGCGTGCGATACTCGATCGCCCCGTCGGGCCGGACCGTGACGCTGACGGCGCCGTCGCGCGCCGTCACCAGCCAGACACGGCCCGCGCGGGCGGCGTCCCAGCGCTCGTCGTCCTGCCGCGACGGCCCGGTGGATTGCACGACGACGCGCGGGCCCAGCCGGCGCACGAACCGGACCGCCTCGGGCCGGGCGCTGCCGTGGTGCGGCAGCTCCAGCACGTCGGCGCGCAGATCGGGGTGAGCCGACTCGAGCGCCGCGATGGCGCGGTCCTGGATATCACCGGTGAGCAGCACGACGCGCGGCCCGGCGTCGGTCGGCGCCAGCGCCCGGGCCGCGAGCGACTGATCGTTGGCGCGCCGGCTGACGAACCCGTCGGGCGGGTGGAGGAACTCCAGCGTCAGATCGCCCACAGCCAGCGTGTCGCCCGCGCCGACCAGGCGCACCAGCGCCCCGCGCCGCTCGATCGCGGCGATCAGCGCGGCGACCGGGCCGTCGGGGTCGTCCCGCGCCGCCGACGCCGTCGCCCGGCCGATCAGGACCCGGCGCACGCCCAGCGGGCGGATCAGGTCGGGGATCGCCGAGTAGTGGTCCAGGTTCGGGTGGGTCAGCACGATCGAGCGCACGGGCCAGGCGCCCAGGGCGCGCACGGCGCGCGGCAGGTCGCGCTGCGCCAGCCAGAACTCGCTCGAGCCCGCGTCCCACAGCGCCGCCCCGGTGCGCGATCGCACCAGGTGCGCCGACCCGTCGCCCACGGCGAACGTGTCCAGCCGAGCGACGGCGCCCGCGGGCAGCGCCGGCGTGAACCAGAACCCAGCGAGCCACACGACGACCAGCGCCGCCAGCCCCCGGTCGCGCCACGACCGAGCCCGCCCCCGCGCCAGGAGCCACAGCACGACGGCCTCGGCCGCGAGCGCCCACCACACGCTCACCGGCGGGGTGGTGATCGACGCCCCGGGCAGCGCGTCCAGGGCGTGCGTCAGGCCCGCGACGAGCCGGCCGATCGCCGTCAGCACGCCGCCCAGCGCGAGCCCCGCCGAGGGGAGGATCGCGGCGAGGACGACGGCCGCCGCCCCGACGCCCAGCGCCGCCGCCACCAGCGGGTACAGCGCGACCGACGCGACGGCCGCCAGCGGGCTGAAGACGCCGAAGTGGAAGATCAGGATCGGCGACGAGACCAGCCACGCCACGACCGCGACGATCACCAGCCGTTCGAGCAGCATGAGCGCCGTCTGGCCGAGGGTGCGCTCGTCGGGCGCGAGCACCATCGGGCGCCAGCGCAGCCAGACCGCCGGCGCCAGCGTCACCAGCGCCGCCACCACGCCGAAGCTCAGCTGGTACCCGGCCGACCACAGGTCCAGGGGCCGCCAGAGCAGGACGCCCGCGCCGATCCACGCCAGGAGCGCCAACGGGTTGTAGCGCCGGCCCGTCGCGTCGGCGAGCAGCCACGCCAGGGCGCCGGCGCCGGCGCGCACGATCGGCGTGCGCGCGGGCACGACGAACAGGTACAGCGCGATCACCGCGGCGACGGCGAGGGACTCGACGCCCCGCCGGACGCCCGCCGCCCGCGCCGCCACGACCGACATCCAGACCAGGACGCCCAGATGCAGCCCGCTGACCGACAGCAGGTGCGCCGCCCCCACGCGGCGCATCGACTCGTCGATGTCGCGCAGGGCGTCGTCGTCGCGCTCACCCAGGAGCAGCGCCGCCAGGAGCGCCGGCGCCGGCTCGCCCGGCCGGTCGAGCCCGGAGATCGAGTCGCGAAGCCAGCCCCGCGCCGACGCCCGGGCGTCGGCGCGAAGCCGGAGGAACCGCGCGTGCGCCCGCGCCAGGAGCCCCGCCGGCGGCGGCAGCGCCTCGAGGTTGCCCCGCCCCGGCGCCAGGACGCGCCCGACCACGCCGCGCTGCGCCGCGATCAGCCGGGCGTCGGGCTCGCCGGGGTTCGACGGGCCTCGCATGGGGAGGAAGACGCCCTCGACGCGCAGCCGATCGCCGGCGCGCACGCCCGTCGCCGCCTCGCCGATCCGGACGTACAGGACGCCCGTGGCCGGACGCCAGCCGTCGGCGTCGCGCAGGCGGCGCACCGCCAGGCGCAGCCGCGTCACCGGGGCGCGGTCGAGGAAGACGCTGAACGCGCCGGGCGTGGCCGGCCCGTGCTCGGGATGGTCCAGCGCGACGCCCTCGGCCTCGACGAGGGCCCGCCCGCCGGCCGGCTCGATCACGGCGGGCAGCCGCTGCGCCGGCTCGACGACCCGCGCCCGCATCCACCCGGCCGACGCCAGGACCGCAGACGCCCCCAGGCACACCACGGCGGCGCGGCGCGCACGGCCGGTCCCTCGCAGCGCGGCCGCAACCGCGGCCAGCGCGGCCGCCCCGGCGCCGACGGCCCACACGACCGACACGACGCCCGCCTCACGCCCGAGCATGAGCCCCGCCGCGACGCACACCCACGCGCCGATCGCCGGCCACGCCCCACGGCGGGCGTCGTCCGGCGGGTCGATCACGGCGCGGCGGCCGGCTCGGCGGGAGCGAGCACGATCTCGTCGCGCAGCGGCCGGTCTGCGCGCAGCCGGGCGATGTTCTCGATCGTCACGTCCACGGCCCGGCGCCAGGCCGACGGGCTCGCCGCCGCCACCGACGGCGTGATCAGCACGTTCGGCGTGTTCCAGAGCGAACTGTTGGGCGGCAGCGGCCGATGATCCAGGGCGTCCAGCGCCGCCGCCCCGACGCGCCCGCGACGCAGCGCCAGCAGCAACTCGTTCTCACGGAACGCCGTCCCGCTGGCGACGTTGATGAGCAGCGCCCCGGGCGAGAGGCTCTCGAAGAGGGCCCGATCCAAGAGCGGTCGGTCGCGCCCCGGCGTGTCGTCGGCGAGGATCACCACACCCGATCGGCCCAGCAGCTCGTCGAGGCTCTCGGCCGGGAGCAGCCGGGCGATCGACGCCGCGTCGTCGTCCTCCTCGTCCGGGGTCGCCCCCGGGCGACGCGTGGCCAGGACCTCGCACCCGAACGCCGCCAGCCGCCGAGCGATCGCGCGACCGATCTCGCCCAGCCCGACGATCCCCACCGTCAAGTCGGCGAGGTCCCGGCAGCCGCCGGCGATCTCGGCCGACGCCCACCGGTGCGACGTCTGCGCCAGGACCGCGCGGTCCACGCCGCGGGTCAGGGTCAACAGGAGGGCGATCGCGTGCTCGGCGACGGGGACCGCGCGGATCGGCGCGGTCCCGGCCACCCGCGCCCCGAGGTCGATCACCCGGCGGATCGGCGCCAGCGACTCGGCATACGGGGAGACGAGCTGCACGAACCGGAGCGACCCGCCCCGGCCCTGGAGTTGCGACTCCGACAGCGGCAGGCCCATCAGCATCGCCGCCTCGTCGAGCCGATCCAGGAGCGCCGCGCGGGTGCGGACCTGCTCGACGCGCGCGCTGTCACCCAGCCCCTCGCGGAGCCGATCGACGTGCGCCTCGGGCAGCGCCCAGCGCTGGGCTTCATTGAACACGGCGACCAGCAGCAGGGGGGCGCTCACGGCGTCGGCCCCGCGCCGGGGAGCCCGACGCCCGCCGACCGAGCCCGCACGCGAGGCCGGCTCACGCCCAGCTCGAACAGCGTTCGCGCCAAGGGGCCCGGCACGCGGTAGACGATCACCGCGCCGACCTCGTACCGCGCCGACGCGGGATCGGCCGGCAGGGCGGCCGCCGGGACGGCGATCGGCTCGGAGAACGACCGCGCGTCGAGGGCGGAGAACGTCGCCTGCGGCGAGCGGGTCGCCTGGAAGACGCGGCGGCCGTCGAGGGTCATCCAGTACCGGACCGATTCGAGCCGGAGGTCCTTGCCGGTGCGGTTGGCGCCTTCGACGGTGATCTCGTACAGGGCGCCGTCGGGGGTGGTCTCGACGTGGCGCAGGCCGGCGATCCGCGTCTCGGGCGGGGTCACACCCAGGCCGGCGCACCCGGCCAGGACCGCGATGAGCCCGCCGACGGCCCCCAGTTGCGCCCGCGTCCCGGCCATGGCGATCATGCTACCGCGCGCCGGCGACGGGCCGACGCCCGGGGGTTCCCGCGCCGAAGGCGTCCTGGAGGCACACCGGCCGGACGCGCCCCGCGCGCAGGGCCTGGATGGCCTGGGCCATCGCCCGGGCGCCCGCGGCGGTGGTCGCCATGGGCAGGCCCAGCCGCACGGCCGTGGCCCGGATCTTGCCCTCGTCGGTGTCGTAGCCGGTCCGCGTGGGGGTGTTGATGACCAGGTGGATCCGCCCCGAGAGCATCATGTCCAGGACGTTGGGCCGGGCGCCCTCGGCGATTTTTTTCAGCGGCTCGACCTCGATCGACTGCCGCTCGAGGACCTCCGCGGTCCCGCGCGTGGCGAACAGCGTGAACCCCATCGACTTGAGCATGCGGGCGATCTCGGGCGCCTCGGGCTTGTCCTGGTCGCGGACGCTCAGGAACACGCCGCCCTCGGCGGGCAGCTCGACGCCGGCGCCCAGCGCCGCCTTGGCCAGGGCGATCGGGAGCGACGCGTCGAGCCCCATCACCTCGCCCGTCGAGCGCATCTCCGGGCCCAGGACGAAATCCACCCGCGGGAACTTGCGGAACGGGAAGACCGGCTGCTTGACCGCGAACAGGCCCGTATCCGGCTGCTCGTGGACGCCCTGCGCATCAAGCGATCGGCCCAGCATGGCCCGCGCCGCGACGCCCGGCCAGGGGACGCCCTTGGCCTTGGCCACGAAGGGCGCCGTCCGCGACGCCCTCGGGTTGACCTCCAGGACGTAGATCGCGCCGTCCTTGACGGCCAGCTGCACGTTCATCAGGCCCTTGACACGCAACGCCCGGGCCAGGTCCCGGCTGATCTCACGGATGCGCTCGACGACCCCCTCCGGGAGCGACCACGGCGGGACGGTGCACGTCGAGTCCCCCGAGTGCACGCCCGCGTGCTCGATGTGCTCCATGACCCCGCAGACCACGGCCCGCCCGCGGCCGGCGGCGTCGTAGTCCGCCACCACGTCCACGTCCACCTCGGTCGCCCCGGACAGGAACTGATCGATCAGGACGGGGGCCTCGGCCAGGTCCGAGGCGTCGGCGGCCCGCTCCATGAACCGGCGCATCGACGCCGCGTCGGCGCACACCTCCATCCCGCGCCCGCCCAGCACGTACGACGGCCGGACCAGCACCGGGTACCCGACGCGCTGGGCGACGGCGAGCCCCTCCTCGACGGTCAGCGCGATCCCCGACGCGGGCTGCTCGAGCCCCAACTCCGCCAACAGGGCGCTGAACCGCTCGCGGTCCTCGGCCAGGTCGATCGAATCCACCGCCGTCCCGATGATCGGGGGCCCCGCCCGGACCAGCCCCTCGGCGAGGTTCAGCGGCGTCTGCCCGCCGAACTGCACGATCACCCCCTCGACGGCCCGGGCCGGGGCGTTGAGGCGCTCGGCGACGTTGAGCACGTCCTCCAGCGTCAACGGCTCGAAGAACAACAGGTCCGACGTGTCGTAATCCGTCGAGACCGTCTCCGGGTTCGAGTTGATCATGACCGACTCGAACCCCAGCTCGCTCGCCGCGAACGCCGCGTGGCAGCAGCAATAGTCGAACTCGATCCCCTGCCCGATGCGGTTGGGCCCGCCCCCGAGGATGACGACCTTGGGCGCGTCGGTGACGCGGATCTCGTCATCGGTCGCGGCGCCGGCGGGCCCCCGGTGCGGCGTCTCGTACGTCGAGTAGTAATACGGCGTGACGGCCTCGAACTCCGCGGCGCAGGTGTCCACCAGCTTGTACACCGGCTCGACCCCCAGCGCCCGCCGCCGGGCCCGAACCGCGAGGATCGTCTCGGTCGTGATGTCGCCCAGGTACAGGTTCGCCAGCTGCGCGTCGGAGTAGCCCAGCCGCTTAGCCCGCGCCATCAGGCCCGCGGGCATCTCGTCCAGCGATCCGACCGCGAGGAGCTCCTCCTCGAACTCCACGAGCTCGCGGATCTGATCGAGGAAGAACGGGTCGACGCCCGTCAGCTCGGCGATCCGTGCGTCGGGCCAGCCCATCTTCATCGCGTAGCGGATGTAGTACAGCCGGCCCTGCGAGGGGACGCCCAGCTTGCGGACCAGCTTCGCCTCGGGGACGGGCCAGGCGTCGCCCTCGGGCATCGGCCCGCCCCGCCGCGCCAGCAGCCACAGGTCCCGCTTGTCCAGGCCCAGCCCGAACCTTTTGACCTCCATCGAGCGGATGACCTTCTGCAGGCTCTCCTTGAACGTCCGACCGATGGCCATCGCCTCGCCCACGCTCTTCATCTGTGTGGTGAGGGTCTCGTCGGCCTCGGGGAACTTCTCGAAGGTCCAGCGCGGCATCTTGGTGACGACGTAGTCGATCGTCGGCTCGAAGCAGGCGCTGGTCGTGCCGGTGATGTCGTTGCGAAGCTCGTCGAGCGTGTAGCCCACGGCGAGCTTGGCCGCGATCCGCGCGATGGGGAACCCGGTCGCCTTGCTCGCCAGGGCGCTGGAGCGCGACACCCGCGGGTTCATCTCCACGACGACCATCTCGCCGGTCGCCGGGTCGGTGGCGAACTGCACGTTGGAACCGCCGGTCTCGACGCCCACGGCCCGCATCACGGCGATCGACGCGTCGCGCAGGCGCTGGTGCTCGCGGTCCGTGAGCGTCTGGATCGGCGCCACCGTGATCGAGTCGCCCGTGTGCACGCCCATGGGGTCGATGTTCTCGATCCCGCAGACGATGACGCAGTTGTCGTTCCGGTCGCGGACGACCTCCAGCTCGAACTCCTTCCAGCCCAAGAGCGAGCGGTCGATCTGCACCTGCCCGATCATGCTCGCGGCCAGGCCCCGCCGGACGAGCGACTCGAACTCCTCCCGGTTGTAGGCGATCCCGCCCCCCGTCCCGCCGAGCGTGAACGCCGGGCGGATGATCGCCGGGAGCCCCAGCCGCTCGAGCGCCTCGAGCGCCGCGTCGACCGCCGTCACCACCGCGCACTCGGGCGTCTTGAGGCCGATGGAGTCGCACACCCGCCGGAAGGTCTCGCGGTCCTCGGCGCGGTGGATCACCTCGCGGTCGGCGCCGATCATCTCGACGCCGAGTTCGGCGAGCGCCCCGGAGTCGTGCAGGGCGCAGGCGCAGTTGAGCGCCGTCTGCCCGCCGAGGGTCGGCAGGATCGCCGAGACCGGGGCGCCGCGGTCGCGCTCGGCCTCGAGGATCCCGCGGACCGAATCGGGCGTGATCGGCTCGATGTAGGTCCGGTCCGCGAAGGCCGGGTCCGTCATGATCGTCGCGGGGTTGGAGTTGACGAGCACGACGCGGTAGCCCTCCTCGCGGAGGGCCTTGCACGCCTGGACCCCGGAATAGTCGAACTCGCAGGCCTGCCCGATGACGATCGGCCCGGAGCCGAGGATCAGGATGGTCTCGAGATCGTCGCGGCGTGGCATGGCGGGCTCGTGGGCCGGCCCGCGCCCGGGCGCCGGCGCGGGCGCAAACTTCACCAGCCTACGAGCCCCGGCGGCCCCCGGCAATCACCCGCAGTAGCATCCGGCGCGTGAGCGCCTGGGCGTGGGCGAGTCTGGTCCTCGGCTGGCTGGCGCTCGCGGCGCTCGCCCAGGCCGCCCGCCGCGCCTCGCCCATCGACGGCGACCTCCGCGCGGGCCTGGCGATGCTCGCCTTGAGGTCGTGGGCCCGGCTCGTGCATCGGCTGCGCGTGGAAGGCCGGGACGCCCTGCCGCGCTCGCGACGCCCCGGGCCCTTGTTGGTCGTGGCGAACCACGTTTCCGGCGCCGACCCGCTGCTGATCCAGGCCGCGTGCCCCTTCCCGATCCGATGGCTCATGGCCCGGGACATGCGCTGGCGGTCCGTCGAGCCGGCGCTGGACTGGGCCGGCGTCATCAGCGTCGACCGCACGCGAGGGACCGGCGCGGGCGTGCGGCCGGCGCTGCGGGCTCTGCGCGCCGGCGAGGTGGTGGGCGTCTTCCCCGAGGGCCGGCTCGGGCCGACGCCCGGCGTCCTCGAACCCTTCCAGCCCGGCGTCGGGGCGCTGGTCGCGCGGTCGCGCTGCCCCGTGCTGCCGGTGGTCGTCCAGCGCGAGCCCCGCGCCCCCGACGCGCGCTCGGCGCTGTGGCGCCCGAGCCGGTCGCGCGTGCGTTTCCTGCCCGTGATCGGCCCGGCGGACCTGCCCGATGAGCCCGACTCGATCACCCGCTCGGTGCGAGCGCTGCTCGAACGCGAGATCCGGCGGCGCTGATCACGCGAGGTTCATCAGCCCGGGCGATCAGCAGGCGCACCCGTCGGCGCCGCCCGAACCGCCGGAAAAGGCGTGCAGCGCCTTGACGGCCCACGTCTCGCCGACGCAGCCGCCCATGGTCGACGCGACGCCGAGGAACTCCGCGAGCTCCTCCTTGGTCGCCCCGAGCCGCCGTGCCTCCGCCGCGTAGAACCTCACGCACGGCTCGCAACGCGCCGAGATCGACCAGAGCAGCGCCGCCAGCGCCTTGTGCTTCGCGGGCAGGGCGCCGTCGGTGTAGATCGCACGCTGGCGCATGTGACGCACGGATTTGACGGTGTCGGGGCACAGCGCTCCCAACTCCTTGATGGCCGCCAGGGCGGGGTCGATGTCGGTCAGCGAAGTCACGGGGTGGGCCCTTTCTTCTCGGTTTCCGGCGTCGCGGTGTATCCGTGACGCTCGGCGGTGCGGCGGACCGCGTCCACGATCCCGGGATCGTCCGCCCGCACGAGCGCGGAGCGCGTGGCGTAATCAACCGTGGCCGACTGCACGCCGTCGATGCCGGCCAGGTCCGATTGCAGCGTGGCCGCGCAGACCTCGCAGGTCATGCCCTCGACCGCGAACCGCCAGGCCGGCGCCGCGCGCGACGTGACGGGCCGGGCGTCGGCCCTGTCCAGCGCCGCGATCAATCCGCCGGCGTACTTGGGGAAGGTGACGAAGACCGCGACGACCGCGGCGGACGCCCAGAGCATCCCGCGTGCGAGCCGTCGTCGGCGCCCGGCGCGCGCCTCGCCGCAGCCGTCCGCCGAACAGGCGCAACGCCCGAAGTAGGCCGAGTAAAACCCCACACCCAGCAGCGCGATCGCGGCGGCGGCGAAGTACGGCCGCCACCGTTCAAAGAACGCGCTGGCGCCCGCCGCTGAGGCCCCGAACGCGAGCGCCCCCAACGGCAGCCAGCAGCAGGCCGACGAGGCGACGGCCGCCGCGGCGGCGCCCAGTGCGGGCATCGCTCCGCCGTTGCCCGATGCGGGCCGGGGTTCGGCTCTCGGCCCGTGTTCGACCCCATGATCGTTCACCGGGCGTTCCCCGCCGTGCAGCACGCGGGCTGGGGCGTGTCCGCCTGAGCGCGAATCGGGCAGCGGTCACGGCAGACCGGTTCACCCGTCAGCGGGCACACGATCTTCCCCGGGCACGCGGCGTCGAGCGGCGCGCGCCTCGATGCGCCCGCGAGACCCGACGCGCCGAGCGTCGTCAGAGCCAGCGCGGTGATCCCGGCTGTGCGCAGTCGTCGTCGTGTGAACATGGCTTGCTCCTTGACTGTGGCTCTGGGTGTTTCGAAGGCGGCGCCTTCGCTGGAGCGCATCATCGGCCGTTGCACTGTGGTGCAAGGTCAAGCCCCGCCTCGCGGTTTTTCTTGCATGGCGTTCTCGGGGGCATGGAGGCGGTCGACGACCTCGCAGCGGCCCAGTTTCTCGGCCCGTTGGCAGGCGCGGAGCCACGTCGAGAGTCGGCGATCGACCTCGGCCAGGCGTTCCATCTGGGCTCGGGTGCGCGCCAGCCGACCCTCGATCAGACGCTGGACCTCCCGGCACGGCGCCGTCACCCCGTCGTCGAATTCGAGCAGGGCGCGCACGTCGCTCAACGAGAACCCCGCGTTCTTCGCCGCCACGATGAAGCGGAGCCGTTCGAGCGACCCCGGCCCGTACAGGCGGTAGTTCGAGGCGCTGCGCCCGTCCGGCCGGATCAGCCCGCGACGCTCGTAGAAGCGCACCGTGCTGGTGGGGACGCCCGCGGCCCGGGCCAGCTCACCGATGGTGTGCGAA
>RFGI01000177.1 GCA_003696725.1 Planctomycetota bacterium
CACCCACGATGTGTGACGGGCGGGCTGTGACCTCTGCGCCGGCTATCCTTTCTGCATGACCTCGACCGACGCCCGATGGTCCTGGACGCTCCTTCGCGCCGGCTCGTTCAAGCTCGACGGGGGGGCGATGTTCGGCCTGACGCCGCGCCCCTTGTGGGAGCGCCTCGTCACGCCCGACGATCGCCACCGCATCCCCCTCCAGCAGAACTGCCTGCTGCTGGAGCGAGAGGGCTCGCTGGTCCTCATCGAGGCGGGCATCGGCGACAAGCTCTCGGACAAGCTCCGTGCGATCTACGACCAGGAGCGCCGCACGGTCGCCGACGCGATCCGCGAGGTCGGGCGCGACCCCGCCGAGGTCCGGGCGGTCATCGTCACGCATCTGCACTTCGACCACGCCGGCGGGCTGACGCGCGTGGGCGACGCCGGCGCCGCCGTCCCGACCTTCCCCAACGCCGAGGTGGTGGTGCAGAGGCAAGAGTGGGCCGACGCCCTGGCCAACAAGTCCACCATGCACAGCACCTACCTGCGCGATCACCTGGACCCCATCGCCGACCGCGTGCGCCTCATCGACGGCGAGGCCGAGGCCCTGCCCGGGATTAAGGTCTGGCCCATGCCGGGGCACACCTGGGGCCAGCAGGCGGTGCGGTTCACCGACGACGCCGGGCGGACGGTCGTGTTCCCGGGCGACGTGATGCCCACCGTCCACCACGCCGGCCCCGCGACGCAGATGGCCTACGACATGCTGCCGTACGAGAACATGCTTCAGAAGCGGGCCCTCCTGGAGCGGGCCCACGCCGAGGGCTGGCTGATCGTCCTGGACCACGAGCCGGGCGACCCGGCCGTCCGCGCCGAGCCGAACCCGGACCGGCCCGGCCAGCACCGCCTGATCCCCGCAAGCGGGTGACACCCGACCTCAGGGCGGATCAACCCATTTCCGGTCACCCGCCGACACCAGAGGATGGGTTCGGGTTGTGGCGGGCGCCTCCGGGCGGACTTTCGCCGAAACCCGGCGGTTCGACCGATCGAACCCCGGTACAATCCGCCCACCCGAGCCGGCTCAGGCCGCCGGCCGCGCCTGTCCCGCCCATGAGCCGATCATCGACCAGCGCGATCCCCAGCCCCGCCGAGCCCGGCGCGGAAGGGCCGCCCGCGCCCGCCGGCGATCCCGGCGAGTCCCTGCCCGCCCTGGCCGTCACGCCCGCGACGGTCCGCCCCGGCGTGGACTTGCCCCGCCGGCCGGTCAGCCCCAGCAAGATCGACCGCATCGAAGCCTGGGTCAGCCGGCTGAGCGCCAAGAACCGGTTCTGGCAGCGGGTGTGCTCGTTGATCTGGCTGCCGATGGCCTTCCGCTCCGGCATCCGCATGAAGCGCGTCGACCGCAAGACCTTCACCGCGGTGCTGCCGTTCCGCCGGTTCAACCGCAACTGGTACAACGCGATGGCCGGCGCGGCCCTCTTGGCCAACAGCGAGATCGCCGGCGGGATGTACGTGTTTGGGGTCTGCGGCGGGGACTACGAGTGCGTCTGCAAACGCCTCGAGTACCGCTTCCTCCGCCCGTGCTTCGGGCCCGCGGTCTACAAGGTCTCCTCGCGCGACGACATCGACGCCCTGGTCGAGCGCGGCGGGGAGTTCAACATCGATCTTGTCCTAGACATCGTTCAGCAGGTCCGCACGCCCGGCTCCAAGGAGCGCCGCGTCGGCCGCTGCTACGCCACCTTCCACGCCACGCCAAAGCTGCACAAGAAGGCCAAGCGCGACCGCAAGCGCCGCCACATCCGCCCCGCGCTCGACACCGAGCGCGTCTGACGCCCCCAACAACAGCAGACCCGCGTCCTCGGCGTCCGGCCCTCGCGAGCGCCGTCAGCCGTTCCGCGCCGTGCCGGCCATCGTCCGCCAGGCCTCCCGGTACCGCTGAGCCATCGTCTCCAGCGCCGACGGGATCACCCGCACCCGCCCCACCACGCTTATGAAGTTCACATCGCCGGCCCAGCGCGGCAC
>RFGI01000178.1 GCA_003696725.1 Planctomycetota bacterium
CGCAGGGCATCGAGATCGAGACCCTCACGCGCGAGGCGCGCGTCCCGGGGCTCACCCTCTACGCCACCGGCGCTGCGCCCGACGACGCCGCGCTCCCCGCCGGGACCTGGCTCGTCCGCGCCGCCCAGCCCATAGGCCGGCTGGCCCGCGCCGTCTTCGAGCCAGACCCGCAGGTCTCGGACATCGACACCTACGACATCACGGCGTGGTCCCTGCCGGTGTCGTTCGGCCTGGACGCCGGCTACGCGGACGCGGCTCCGACGGACCTCGCGACACGCCCGCTCACCGAGTTCTCCCCGCCCCCCGCGCGCCTGACCGGCGCCGGCGACGCCGCGATCCTCGTCGACTCCCGCCAGCATTTTTTCCCCCGGGCCGTCGGGCTGGCCGTCAAGCACGACCTCGTCGCCCGCGCCACGGGCGACGCCGTCACCACCGCCGACGGCGCCGAGTTCGGCCCCGGCTCGCTCATCGTCCACACCATCCGCAACTCGCCCGATTCGATGAGCGCCTTCGTCCGCGACTGCTTGGACGCCGGCCTCTCGGTCCATCGTGTCGACACCGGCATGACCGCCGAGGGCCACGTCCTGGGCGCCAACGACAACGGCCTCTTCGACCTGCCCCGCGTCCTCCTGCTCCGCGGCGAGCCCACGTTCTCCAACAGCGCCGGATCGACGTGGTGGCTCCTGGATCTCGAGCAGCGCGTCCCCTACACCGCGATCAACGCCGACGCCCTGACGCGGGCCGATCTCGATAAGTACAACGTGCTCGTGGTCCCCGAGATGTTCGGCTCGCTCGGTGAGCGCGCCACCGGCGCGATCAAGGAATGGGTCCGGGGCGGCGGGACGCTGGTCGCGATCGGCGCGGCTTCTGACTGGGCCGGCCGCTCGATCCTCGACATCGAGCCCGAGCCCGACCGGGCGGATGACGAGCCCAAGCCCAACACCCGGACCTATGCCCAGCGCGAGCGGCGGTCTGTCGAGAACCGCGTTCCCGGCGCCCTCCTGCGAGCCCGCGTCGACACCACGCACCCTCTCGCCGCGGGGATGCCCGAGTGGATCGGCGTCCTGAAGCGTTCGGCGCGCACGCTCCAGATGAAAGACGACGCGTACGTCGTCGCCCGCTTCGCCGACGCCGCCGCCCCCGACGCCGAGCCCTCGCTGCGCCTGGGCGGGACGGTCTCCCTGCGCAACGAGCAGCGCATCGGCGGGACGCCCGCGGTCGTCCACCACCGGCTGGGCCGTGGGGCCGTGATCTCCTTCTCCGACGACCCGACCTTCCGCGCGTTCCACCACGCGGGCATGCGCCTGCTCATGAACGCGATCATCTACGGGCCGAGCCTGTAAGCCCCGACCGGCCCATGCCCGGCCCGGCGGCCACACATTCCGGCGCGCACGCCATCGCCGACGCCGGGCGCGGCCTGGTCGCCGCGGGGTTCCCCGACGCCGCGAGGCTCGGCGCCGAGGCGCTCCGACGCGGGGGCAACGCCGCCGACGCGGCCTGCGCCGCCGCCTGGGCCCTCGCCGTATGCGAGCCCGCGGAGTCCGGCCTGGGCGGGCAGGCGTTCGCGGTGGTCGCGTGGCCCGATGGCCGCGCGGAGGTGGTCGACGGTTCCTCGCGCGCCCCGCGCCGGGCCGCCCGATCGAGTGTCTCCCGCGAGCAGCAGTCCGCCGGTCGGAGGGCGTCGACCGTGCCCAGCGCCCCGGCGGCGCTGGACGACCTCCAGCGGCGCTTCGGCCGGTTTGACCCCGCCGACGCGCTGGGCGCCGCGGCGGAACTCGCCGACGCCGGCCACCGGCTGACCCCGCTGCAATCCCGCCAGGTCCGATGGACCGCGGACGCCCTGAGCGCCGATCCTCTGGCTCGGCGGCTGTTCTTCGGCGATGACGGCTCGCCCAAGGCGCCGGGCGCCCGCATCCGCCAGCCGGAGCTGGCGCGCACGCTCCGGCGTCTGGCCGACGCCGGCGTCGACGACTTCTACCGCGGCGAGACCGCCCGCGCCATCGCCGAGGATCAGGCCCGAGCCGGCGGCCTCATCGACGCCCGCGACCTCGCCGCCGTCGCGGGCCCGGCGCACCCGCCGCCGCTGGAGATCGAATGGGCCGGGCGGCGCGTGGTCTCCGCGCCGCCACCGTCCGGCGGCGCCACCACGCTCCTGGCGCTCTTGCTCCTCGAACGGTTCGAGGCGCGCACCGACGCGCCCTCGCTCACCGACCGCGCGATCGCCATCGCCCGCGCGGGGCGCGCCGCCCTCCGCGAACGCGATCGCTGGCCGGACCATCCCGACGACCTGACCGAGTCCATCCGCCGTTGGCTCGTCAGCCGCGAGCGCGCCGACGCCGTCTTCACCCGCTCTGTGGCCGACGACGCGCCCGGGGCCGACGCCCGATCTGAGACGGGCGACACCACCCACCTGTGCGCCGCCGACGGAGAGGGCATGACCGTCTCGATGACGCTCTCGATCCAGTCCGTCTTCGGCGCCAAGGTGATGTGCCAGCCCGCGGGCTTTTTCTACAACAACTCGCTGACCACCTGTCCCCGCTCGCCGCACCCCTACCGGTTGGCGGTCGGCGCGGCGCCGCGGTCCAACGCTTCCCCGCTCGTCCTCCTCGCCGAGCGCCCGGGCGGCTGGACGCCGGAGTTCGCGCTCGGCGCCGCCGGGAGCCGACGGATGATCGCCGCGCTCTTGCGCACGCTCGAAGCGGCCTGCGTCCACGGCGACTCGCTGCCCGAGGCCATCCGCGCCCCGCGCATCCACGCGCCGGTCAGCCGGGGCGTGTGGGTGGAGCGCCCGCTCCTGCGGCGGATCGATCGGGACCGGCTGACTCGAGCGTGCGGTCCGATCACCGTCCTGCCCAGGCTGGCGTACAAGGCCGGCGCCGTCCACGCGGTGCGCCGGCTCCCCGACGGCCGGGTGGCGGGCGCCGCGGACCCGCGCCGCGACGGCGCCGTCGTCGCCGAATAGGTTCGATTTCGTACTCCCCTTCGCCACGCTGCGCCCGCGCCGGCGTCGGCGTGTTTAGGGTGTGATTCCGATAGACCCGTCCGCCCGGGAACGCGATCCTTGGTGCGTCACAACGCACGCCGCCGGTGAATCCGACGCCGGCGCCCTTCGCGACCGGACGATGACGATGACGACACTCCAGATGTTCAGCCGGCTCGCCGTCCCCCAGGAGGCGCCTCCCTCGGCGCACGGGTCGACGCCCCGCGGGAAGGGCCGAATCTCCCCGGCGATGTGGGGCGTGCTCGCCGCGCTCGGGATCGCGGCCCTCGCGATCATGATCGCCAAGATCGCGGGCGCCCCCGCGTGGGCGCAGCGCCTCTCGCTGACGGGGATCTCTCCCGCTGTCACGGGGCGCATCGGGCACCTGCTCTTCGTGCCGATCGGGGCGCTGGTCGTCGCGTTGACACGCCTGACGCTTGGGCTGCGGCTGCTGGGCCCGTTCCGCGCGATCCTCCTGGCGATCGCCCTGGAGAGCGTCGGGTTCGGCCTCGGGCTCGCGGTTTTCATCGTGGTCGCGGGGACCGTCGTTGCCCTGCGGCCGACGACCCGCCGGATGGGCCTGCCGTACTACGGCCGGGTTCTGATCATGCTCTGTGTGGTCGCCGGCATGATCCTCGCGGGGCTGATGCTGGGCGCCGGCGTCGGGGCCCACGGCCTGGAACGGATCGCCTACTTCCCGGTCGTGGTTCTGATGCTCACCGGGGACGCGATCGCCCGCAAGATCGACCGCGACGGGGCCGCCACGGCCGTCGCCCGCGCGGGGACGACGCTGGCCGCCGCCGCCGTCATCGCGCTGCTGGCGTCCTGGCCCGCGCTGCGCGACGCGCTGCTCCGGTTCCCCGAATTGCTGGTGATCCAGACACTGCTGGTCGTGCTGATCTGCGAGTTCGCGGATCTGCGGCTCTTCGAGCGGCCGGCGGGGCGCGCCGCTGAACCGGTCGCCGCTGAACCGGTCACCGTCGAACCGGGCGCCACTGAACCGGTCGCGGCTGATGCGGCGCGTCCCACGGCCCCGCCCGTCACGGTTGGCCCGCCGCTGGACGGCCCGCTCCGGGTCGCCGTGGTCAGGAACCGGGACTCCAAGGGCTACATCGGCCGGCTGGGTCGCCCGAACCCCGAGCCGTACAGCCGCAAGGCGATCCAGCGTGTCCTGGACGGGCTCCGCGCCGCCGGCTACGAGGCCAAGGTCTTCCAGGGCGACATGACGCTGCTCTCGAAGCTCAAGGCGTACCTGCCCGTCGACCCCGCCACGGGCCGCGTCCGCGGGCTGGCCATGAACCTGGCGTATGGGGTGCAGGGCGACTCGCGCTACACGCACGTCCCGGCGATGCTGGAGATGGCCGGCGTGCCCTACACCGGCGCCGGCCCGCTCGGGCACGCGGTCTGTCTCGACAAGGCCGTCGCCAAGGACGTCATGCGCCGCGTGGGCGTGCCGACCCCTGGCTCCACGGTGCACTCGGCGCCGGGCCAGCCGATCGGCGGCCTCGAGTACCCACTCGTCGTCAAGCCAGTGATGGAATCGTCGAGCTTCGGCCTGCGCGTGGTCGCCGACCGCGCCGAGCTCGACGACGCCGTCGCCATGATCGTCCGCGAGCACCAGCAGGACGCCCTGGTCGAGTCCTACATCGACGGACGGGAGTTCGCCGTCGCGACGATCGGCTCGTCGCCGGCGCGCACCCTGCCGCCGGTCGAGATCGACTTCAACGGCCGCGCCTGCCGCATCCAGACCCACGCCGACAAGTGGCATTCCGCCGAGGATGAACCGCTCAAGGTGTGCCCGGCGCCGATCGATCCGGAGCTGGAGCGTCGCCTGCGCGGCCTGGCCGCCCGGGCGGCCGACGCCTGTCACGCGCGCGACTTCGCCCGCGCCGACATCCGAGTGGACCGCGCCGGCCGGCCTTTCGTCCTCGAAGTCAACTCCCTGCCGTCGCTTGGCTGGGGCGGGACGTACGTCCTCGCCGCCCGTCAGGCGGGCTACTCCTTCAGCGAGCTGTTGCGCGAGATCGTCGAATCCGCCGCCGCCCGCTCGGGCCTCGACACCGCCCCGGCCCCGGCGCTCGCCGCCGCGGCGCCGGCGTAAGCAGCCGACCGAGCCCCGGCCCGCGAACGTCGGGCCGGGCGCCCCGGAGCCACGCATGATCCAGCGCACCGAATCGCTCACCCCGATCACCGTCAACCGCAAGGTGAAGTACGTCCGCGGCGTCGACGCACTGGCCGAGATCCCCGAGCGCGAGCGCGAGATTCTCGCGCGCGTCGCCCAGCGCTACGTCTTTCGCGCCAACGACTACTACCTCTCGCTGATCGACTGGGCCGACCCGGACGACCCGATCCGGAACCTCGTCATCCCCCGGGAGGAGGAGCTCAACGACTGGGGCCGGCTCGACGCCAGCAACGAGCACGCCGTCACCGTGGCGCCCGGCGTCCAGCACAAGTACCGCGACACCGTCCTCCTGCTGTGCAACGAGGTCTGCGGCGCCTACTGCCGGTACTGCTTCCGCAAGCGCCTCTTCATGAACGACAACGACGAGGTCAGCAAGGACGTCACGCCCGGCCTCGAATACATCCGCCGGCATCCCGAGGTCTCCAACGTCCTGCTCACCGGGGGCGACCCGCTCATCCTGAGCACGCGCCGGCTCGGCGAGATCATCTCGGCTCTCCGCGAGATCGAGCACGTCCGCATCATCCGCATCGGCTCCAAGATGCCCGCGTTCAACCCCATGCGGATCACCCAGGACGGGGCGCTGCTGGACCTCCTGCGCCGCTTCTCGACGCCCGAGCGCCGCATCTACATGATGTGCCACTTCGATCACCCGCGAGAGCTCACCCCGGAGGCCCGCGAGGGCATCGCCGCGCTGCTCGAGTGCGGCGTGATCTGCGTCAACCAGTGCCCCCTGATCCGCGGCGTCAACGCGGACCCCGACGCCCTGGCCGACCTCTTCCGCGAGCTCTCCTGGATCGGCTGCCCGCAGTATTACCTCTTCCAGGGCCGACCCACCGAGGGCAACGAGCCCTACGAGATCCCGATCGTCGCCGGCTGGACGCTCTTCCACCGCGCCGTCACGCGCGAGTCCGGGCTGGCCGGCCGGGCCCGGTTCGCGATGAGCCATGAGAGCGGCAAGATCGAGATCGCCGGCGTCGACGCCGACCGCATCTATCTCCGCTACCACCGCAGCAAGCACCCCGAGAACGCGGGCCGGTTCTTCTCGTGCGTGCGCGACGACGACGCGCACTGGCTCGACCAGCTCGTGCCGACGCCCGACTCGTTCCGCCCGGTCGGCGTGCGCTTCGCCGACGACGACGCGCCCGAATCGGCGACGGCCGAGCAATCGCAGGCCGTCGGCGGCCCGGCGCCGCGCTGAGCCATCGGACCCCTGAACGCGCGCCGCCGCCCTGCCCGGTCGCGGCGCGCTGCGCCGCGACCGCTCCGATCAGAACGTCAGCTGGAGCTGCGCCCGGATCACGAGCTGCCCCTCCCGGCCCGCGTCGTCGGTCAGGAAGCCGGCCCGCGTCGTCGCCCACACCGCGTCCACGCCGGTCCAGGCGTACGACACGTCCGCCGAGACCTTGACGGCGTTGCGACCAAAGAAGTAGCCGTTGACGCCGAACGTCGTCACCACGAGATCGCCCCCCGCCTCGTCGGCCAGCCCGAACTCGCCGCGCCCGAAGACCTCCCAGTGGTCCGACACGCGCCAGGCCGCCTGCGCCACGAGCCCGTACTGATCCAGCGACGGGCCCGAGTCCGTCCGCCACAGGTGCGTCCCGGTCGCGTAGATCATGCCCGCCAGCCGGCCGGTTGTGAACGACACGTCCCCCGTCCACCGCAGCCGCGTCCGCTCGGGCCCGCCCGAGTCGCGGTCCTCGAACTGGTAGGCGGTGGCGGCGCCGACGAGCACCGCCGTCCGCCCCCGCGCCTCCGGCGAGAAGTCGCGCAACCGGCTGAACCGTCCCTTCACAAGCCGTTCGATCCGTCCGGTCGCGGCCCAGCGCTCGTCGCCGCCCAGATCCCCGCCCCGGTCCACGACCGCCGCGTACACGCGCCACCGCGCAGGCGCCCACCGCACACGCACGCCCGTCCCCAGCCCCTGCCCCAGCGCCGAGGACACCAGCGACCGCTCCACCGCCAGCTGCCGGCCTGATGACACGAACTGCTCCCGCAAGAACGGCGGCCGGAAAAACCCAACGCGCAAGGACCACCCGTCGCCCAGCCTGACCGTCGTGAACAGGTTCGAGAGCGACGCGGCGCCGGTCGATCGGCTCACCTGCAACTCCCCGTACACCGACAGCGCCCCGGACACCTTGTGGCTGATCGCCAGCAGCACCCGGTTCACCGTGAACCCGGTCTCCGGGTCGCGCCCGCTCGCGGTGTCGCGCACCGACGCCAGATACCGGAACTGGATCCGCCCGGAGATTTTCAAGGGCAGCGCGGCGGCCTCGGTCAGCCGGCCGTCGATCTCCTCGGGATCGAGGACCTCGGGCTGTTCGTCGGCCCCGCTCGCCGGTGGGCCCGTCTCGGGCTGCGACCTCAGCGACAGCGACGCGCGCCCGGCTGCGCCCACGCCCGACGCCGCGTGAACGGTCCCGGCCGCCGACGCCAGCGCCCCACACAACAGCACCGCGGGGATCGTGCGCATGCCCCACCCTACGGTCCGGCCGCGGCGCTCGGGCTAGGGATCACACTCTAAAACCGGACCCGAGGTCAAGGGTCGTCAGCGTGGGCGGGCGGCGCGCCCATCAGTTCCAGGAGCGCCACCACTGTCGATTCCACGCCGCGCGTCACCGCCGGCTCGGGCGCGATCTTGAAGAGCGGCGAGTGATGGCTCGGCACGGGCGGGCCGCCCGCCTTCTCGCGCGCGAAGTCCTCCACCGGCGTCCCCCCGATCGACCAGTACACGCTGGGGATCCGTGGATCCTCGGTGAAGAACGGGAAGTCCTCCGCCCCCATCCCCTTGCCCGGCTGGTCGATCACCTCGTCCGGCCCGATCGCGCGCCGCCACGCCGACCGCAGCCGCCGCGCCAGCGCCGCGTCGTTGACCGTCGGCGGGACGCTCTCCTGCGAGACGATCACCTCCGGCAGGAGGTCCTCCGGCAGGCCGGCCGCCCGGCCGAGGTTCACCGCGATCCGCTCGATCCCGTCGAGCAAGGTCTGCCGCGCCTCCTTGCTGACGCTCCGCACCGTCAGTTGGAGGACCGCGCGGTCGGAGATGATGTTGTGCTTTGTCCCCGCGTGGAACGACCCCACGGTCACCACCCCCGGCTCCCGCGGGGGCAGCTCCCGCGACACCAGGGTCTGCAGCGCCACGACGATCTGGCTGCCGAGCACGATCGGGTCCTTCCCGCGGTGGGGGCTGGCGCCGTGCGCCCCGACGCCGTGGATGATGATGTCAACCGTGTCGGCGCCGGCGTAGGGGCTGCCGTCGGTGACGTTGATCTTGCCGGCCTCATGCTGCGCCGACACATGGAACGCCAGGGCGTAATCGGGCGTCCCGAACCGCTCCCACAGCCGGTCGGCGCGCATCATCCGCGCCCCGACGATCCGCTCCTCCGCCGGCTGACCGATCAGCATCAGCGTCCCCGACCACCGGTCGCGGTGGCGCGCCATCCATCGAGCCGTCCCCACGAGGCTCGTCATGTGCACGTCGTGCCCGCAGGCGTGCATCACCGGGACCACATTCCCGCTGATCGGGTCCTCCTGCGTCGCCCGCGAGGCGTTGGGCAGGCCCGACTTCTCCTGCACCGGCAGGCCGTCCATGTCCGCCCGCATCATGACCGTCGGCCCGTCGCCGTTGCGAAGCAGCGCCACCACCCCGGTCCCGCCGACGCCCTCGGTCACGTCGAACCCGGCGTCGGCCAGCTCCCGCGCCAGCCTCGCCGCGGTCTGATGCTCGACGAGCGAGAGCTCGGGGTTGCGGTGGAACGCGTCGAACACCGCCGCGAGATGGGACCGGTAGTCGCGGTCCACATCAGTGCGCAGCTCCTGAGCCAGCGCTGGCGAGGCTGCGCAGCAGATCACGAACACCAAAGCGCGACAGGGCTCCGTCATGCCTGACCCTCCGAACTTGAGATCGGCGCGTCAGCGCCGGTGCGGGACAGCCTACGCGACGCCGGTTACCTCGGCGGGCCATGCCGCCGGCGTCACGGGGACGGACGTCACGCCCTCCGCCCGGCCCCGTGAGGCGACGCCCCTCCGGCGGATGATCGCCCCGGGCCGTTGGAATGCGCGTCGGCAGCCTCCCACCGGGCGGATTGGGCGGGCTCGGGCGGGCCGGGTCGCCCCGATCGTCTCGCCGGGCGCCGGGCTTGACGCGGGCGTCGGGGCCGCGATACTACCCGGCTCGCCGGTGGGGCCGGGCCCCCGGGCGACGAACCGGCAGAGGACCCACGCACCCATGGCTCACACCGTCTCGGCTCGCAAGCGAATCCGTCAGAACGAGCGTCACCGCGCCCGCAATCGCTGGCGCAAGCA
The DNA here is from genome assembly GCA_003696725.1 of Planctomycetota bacterium. Lineage (GTDB taxonomy): Bacteria > Planctomycetota > Phycisphaerae > Phycisphaerales > UBA1924 > J020. Next base: position 9,465 of record RFGI01000178.1, read on the forward strand.
GCAGCTGCGCGAGGCGGTCAAGGCGGCGCGGGATCGGATCCAGCACGGGTCGGTCGAGGAGGCCGCCGACGCCGTCCGCCGCGCGTGCAGCGTGATCGACCGGGTCGCGGGCAAGGGCGTGATCCACAAGAACACGGCGGCTCGCAGCAAGAGCCGGCTGTCGGCCCGGCTCAAGGCGCGCAAGACCGCCGGCTAGGGCCTGCTTGTTGGATTGCTCAGGCGTCACCCGAATCGGGGACAGCCCGAGGAACGGTCATCTCGGCCGTTGACTGTGCCAACCACGACGGGCGAGACGCCCGTCCCACTCGGCGAGACGCCCGTCCCACTGATCCGTCAAACAGAACCTCGCCGCTACCGGCCCGCCCGGCCGACTTCCCCATCTCGTGCTCGATTTGAGCCGGTTCGCGCCCGGGCGTGGCGGGCGGTACCGTGTCGCGCGTGAGCGCCGACCCGCGCGTCAGAGAGGCCCGCGTCGCCGACGGCTACTGGTCGCGGACCGCCGAGCCCCTGCACGTCCTGGTTTTCTTGCTGCCGCTGATCGTGCTGTACGAGGTCGGGTCGGCGGTGTGGCTGACGGACCCGGCGACCGGCGGGCTGCACGAGACGATCCGGGCGCACCGGCTGTTCTCGCAGCTCTTCGGGGCGTTCGGGGTCAGCGGGGCGATGCTGCCCGGCGCGGCGCTGGTCGCGGCGCTCTTAGTCTGGCATGTCCTGAACCGGCGCCCCTGGCGGGTCCGCCCCGGGACGCTGGGGCTGATGGCGCTCGAGTCGGCGGCGTGGACCCTGCCGCTCCTGGTGCTGGGGCAGATGGCCGGGCTGGTCGCGCTGGCGGGCGCCGGCGCCGTCGCGGACCGGCCCCTGGGCGCCCGGCTGACCATCGCGATCGGCGCGGGGCTGTACGAGGAGGCGTTGTTCCGCATGGCGCTGATCGCGCTTCTGCACTTCATCCTCGTGGACCTGATCCAGATCGGCCCCCGCTTGGGGTTGTGGGTGTCGGTGGCGCTGGCGGCCGTGGCGTTCGCGGTGTACCACGACGACTGGTCGGCGAGGTTCGTGTTCCTGACGCTCGCGGGCGGGTACTTCGGCGCCGTGTACGTGACGCGCGGGCTGGGCGTCGTGGTCGGGGCGCACGCCCTTTACGACGTGATCGTCCTGACGCTGTGACCCGCTTGCGCCCGCGCGGGCGGGGCGCTATGGTGGACGCCGCGCGCCCACGGCGCGATGACCCAGGAGCCCAGCCTATGGCGACACGACCGGCCCCGGCGCCCAGGCCGGCGCACCGCCTGACCCGCCCCGACACCCGCGTGTACGTGGGCGACTGCCGGGAGATCCTGCCCCGGATCCCCGCGTGCGCCCGCGGTGAGGTGGACCTGGTCTTCGCGGACCCGCCCTTCAACTGGCAGGTCAAGTACGACGAGTGGCACGACGGGCTGCCGCGCGACGAGTACCTCCGCTTCACGGAGCGCTGGCTGGACCTGTGCGTGGACGCCCTGGCGCCCCACGGCGCCCTGTGGGTCAACATCCCGGACGACACCGCCGCCGAGATTGTTGTGCACCTGAAGAACGAGCGCCGGCTGCACATGATCAACTGGTGCGTCTGGCACTACCGTTTCGGCCAGAACCGGATGGGCTCGTTCATCCAGAGCAAGGTCCACGCGCTCTACTTCGTGAAGGACCCGAAGAATCGGGTGTGGAACCCGGGCGAGGTGCTCGAGCCGAGCGACCGGGCGACGACGTACTTCGACCCGCGCACGGACAACAAGAAGGCCGGCGTCAACGGGCTGCGCGTCCCGATGGACGTGTGGTACGGGCGGTACTGGGGGCGCATCCAGGGCAACAACGCCGAGCGCCGGGCCCGGCATAAAAACCAGCTGCCCGAGGTGTACCTGGAGCGGGTGATCCGGGCGTGCAGCGACGAGAGGATGCTGGTCCTGGACCCGTTCCTGGGCAGCGGGACCACGGGGGTGGTGGCGCGGGAGCTGGGCCGGCGGTTCATCGGCGTCGAGTATTCGCCGGCCAACGCCGCCAGCGCGTTCGAGCGGATCAAGGCCGGCGCGGTGCGCGTCCGCAAGGGCGAGCCGACGCGGCAGGTGACGGCGATCTTCCCGCCGCGGCGGCGCGGGGCGTCGGTGTAAGACAGGCGGCCGGCGCGGTGAGCGTCGGGAGCCGGGCGGTTCAGGGCGCTCCGGCCCTTGGCCGACCGGCGTCGGCCCGCGGCGCCATTTTTTCAGGACGGGGATTCACCGCGGCCCCGATCTGGTCGATTCTCGGTCCGGAATCGGGAGAAACACCTTGCCGAACCGCGGGCGAGGTGGTAATCTGGCGAACGCGGCGGAGCCGCCGGCGATCGCGTCGCCGGGGCGGGGCCGGCCGACCGCCACAGACCCCCGGTGGACCGGAGGCGTCGATCATGGCGACCACGACACTCACGGACGAGCCCGCCGCCAGAGCCGCGACCGCGCCAGTTCGGGTTGGGACGGGGCTCGACCCCGATGCGCTGGACCGGCTCTACGCGTTGGCCCGCACGGGCCAGGCCGACCTCCCGTGGTCGGCGGGCGGCCCGTGCGAGGTGTTCGTGGACTGGCTCAACACCGAAGCGCCGGGTCTGATCCGCCCGGGGAGCCGGGTCGCGGTGGCCGGGTGCGGCCTCGGGGGCGAGGCGGCCGAGCTCCTCGGCCGAGGCTTCGACGTCGACGCGTTCGACGTCTCACCGACCGCGGTCGAATGGGCCCGCCAGGCGAATCCGGCGCTGGGCTCGTGCGTCACCTGCGCCGACGCCCGGACCCCGCCGAGCCGATGGAGACGCCGGTTCGACCTCGTGGTCGCCGCGGACCTGCTGGCCTGGGTGGGCGAGGCCGACCGGCGCGCCGTGGCCGCGGGGCTCGCGTCTCTGGCCCACCCGCACGGCTATGTCCTGTCGCTCGAACGGCTCGAGTGCGGAGCGGACGGTCCGGGCCTGACCGCGCGCCAGGCCGAAGACACGCTGGCCCGCGAGGGGCTGGCGCCCGCCTGTCCACCGGCGATCCTCGACACCCCCGGCGCCGGGCGTTGGGTCCGTCTGCTGGCCCAGCCCGGCCGGTGATCGGCCGCCGGTCGATCCCCCGGGAACCGATCCATCGCCGGCGGAGTACCATCAGGGTGACAGGCTTGGTGCTCGCCCTCCCGTCGGCGGGGGTCGATCGGCCGCAGGCCGGCTCGCGGTCCGCGGCCGGCTCGCGGGCGGGCCCCATGCCCGACGGCGCGGGAGGCGAGCAACCCCATGACGAACCCACCCACCACACGCCAGAGCCCGAGAGCCCCGCGCGGGTTCACCCTCATCGAGCTCCTGGTGACGATCTCCATCATCGCGATCCTCATCGGGATCCTCCTGCCGGCGGTCTCCGCGGTGCGCAGCGCCGCCCGCTCCACCTCGACCCGGTCGCTGATGCGCAACGTCCGCGTGGCGATCGACGCCTTCGTCGCGGACAACAGCCGCACGCCCGGCTTCTTCACCGCTGAGGAAATGGCGTCGGAGGAGAACGGCGGCAGCGGCGACGCCGGCGGTTCCATCGCCGCCGACGACATCACCGGCGTCACGGAGATGGAAAACGTCCTTCTGGACCTGGCCTTCGGGACCGTGCAGACCCGGGCTGAGTCCTCACTGCCCGACCCCGCGGACGACAACACCGTCGTCGACCTCGACCCGGCCCAGACCGACGACGACGCGCTAGTGGCGCGCGTGGACGTCAGCCTCGCCGGCGTCAGCGACGAGGGCGCCTACCTCTCGCTCGACGCCGATCACCTGGCGCCCATCCTCGGCCAGGTCGGGCGCGGCGACGGAGACATCGATCGCCTCAACAGCCGCGGCGACGCGATCATCGGGATGCCCGACGTGATTGACGACTTCGGCCAGCCGATCCTTCTCTGGCGGCGCGACACGTCGGCGTCGCTCCCGCCGAGGCAGTTCGGGGTGGACTTCAGCGCCGACCCGCGGGCCGCGTTCGCGTCGGTCCGGCTCGACACCTCGTCCGTGTCGACCACGGACGACACCCGCGCCTCGTTCTACTGGGCGACCAACGCGGGGTACCTCGCCTCGGGCGTCGAACAATCGTTCACGCCCTCGGCTCTGGGGCCGGGCGCGCTGCCGGGCCTGGGCGAGCGGCGCGTCCGCCAGGCGCTGGCCTCGTGCCTGGGCATGTCCAACGCCGACGACACGACCCTCGATGACGATCCCGCGTCGCTCGCCGACGGGGACGCCGACCGGGTGCTGGCGAGCATGATGGGCGTCCTCGGGCACCCGCGATTCCCGACGGAGACCGACGACCAGTCGTGGCCCATGCCCGCGTCGGCCCGCGGGGACATCGTGATGATCTCCGCCGGGCAGGACCAGATCTACTTCAAGCGGCGGTACCAGGCGAACGGGACCGCGTTCGCCGGCGAGCCGGGCAGCGTCGTCGGCTACCCGCCGCGAGAGGACGCTAAGGCAGCGGGCGTCGACGGCGGCAACGCGACCGACAAGTGGCCCGGGCTCCGCACGCCCGAGGACTTCGACGACTTGATCGAGGCCACAGGCGGCTGAGCGGACCGACCCCGATCCCCCACAATTGGGATGCAACCGGCCCGGGCTCGGGCGGTAGGGCCGCCGACGGGCGTCGCTGCGCGCGGGCGGGAGCATCCCGCGGCACGCCGCCCCCGGTCGCTAGGCTCATCCATATGAAAGACACACCCTTCCGCGGGGCGGCCGTCTCGGCGCTGGGCGCCGTGACCGCCGCTGCACTCGTGCTCACCCTCGCCCCGGACGCCCCGGCGCAGCCCGCGCCGCCCGCCGGCATCCGTGAGAACCCGGCGCGCTGGCACGCCCTCGTCGGGGCGACGGTGATCCCGGCGCCGGGCGAGCGGATCGAGAACGCCACGGTCGTCATCCGCGACGGCGTGATCGTCTCGGTCCGCGGCGGGGGCGCCCCCCCCGAGGGCGCGCGCGTCTGGGACTACACCGGGATGACGATCTACCCCGGGCTGATCGAGCCGCACCTGCCCGTCTCGGCGCCGGCGCCGGACGAGGACGACCCCGGCAACCACTGGAACGCCAAGGTCACGCCGCAGCGCGCCGCGCTGGACGGCGCGGGGCCCAAGAAGGGCGACCGCGAGAAGCTCGTCAAGATGGGCTTCACCGCCGCGGCCATCGCCCCCGACAGCGGCATCTTCAGGGGATCGGCCGGGGTGGTCCTCCTGAACGACCCCGACGAGACGACCGCGGGCCACGGCCTGACCGTGGTGCGCGACGGCGCGTACCAGGAGATCGCCTTGGAGCGGGGCGGGTTCGGCCGGCCGGCCTCGTACCCCGGCTCGGAGATGGGCGCGATCGCGCTGGTCCGCCAGACGTTCCTCGACACCGCGTGGCGCGAGGGGACGCTGGCGGCGTACAAAGCCAACCCCGCCGGGATGGAGCCGCCGGCGCCCGCCGACGCCCTGGACGCCCTGATCCCCGCCGCCTCGCGCTGGACGTACCTCTTTGACGCGGGCGACGAGCTCGAAGCGGTCCGCGCCGCGAAGATCGCGCGGGAGTTCGGCCTGACGGCGGCGATCCTGGGCTCGGGGACGGAGTTCCGCCGGCTCGACGACGTGGTCTCGACGGGCCTGCCAATCATCCTGCCGTTGGCCTTCCCCAAGACGCCGACGGTCGACACCATCGCCGACCAGAACGACGTGACCCTGCGCGACCTGATGACCTGGGAGCAGGCGCCGACCAACCCGCGCCGGCTGCTGGCGGCGGGCGCCACCGTCGCCCTGACCACGGACAAGCTCCCCAAGGGCCAGAAGTTCGAGGACAACCTTCGCTCGGCGATCCGCCACGGGCTCTCCGAGGACGACGCCCTGGCGATGCTGACGACGACGCCGGCGGCGATGCTGGGGGTGGGCGATCGGCTCGGCCGCGTGGCGCCGGGCTTCATCGCCAACCTCGTCGTGGTGGCCGACGGCGGGCTCTTCGATAAAGGCAGCGAGATCCGCGACGTGTGGGTCGAGGGTGACCGTCACGAGATCAACGAGGCGCCGGGCCTGGACCCGTCGGGCCAGTGGGCCGTCGCGTTCACCGAGGGCGGCGAGACCCACACCGGCACGATGACCATCAAGGACAAGACCAAGATCACCTTCGACTTCGAGGACCACCAGGGCGTCAAGGCCCGCAAGGCCGACCTCAACGACAACCGCCTGTCGTTCCTGCTGGACGGGGAGGACCTCGATCTTTCGGGCGTCTTCGCCGTCACCGGCGTGATCCGCGACGGCGTGATCACGGGCGTCTGGAAGGACCCCGCCGGCGCGGTCCACACCTGGCGCGCCGACCTCTCCAGCCCCACGGCCAACGGCGGTGACGACTCCTCCAAGAAGAAGGACGACGAGGAGGACGAGCCCGCCGACGTCCCCGAGGCCCTGCCGACGCCCTTCGGCGCCTACGGGTTCTTGAGCCTC
>RFGI01000179.1 GCA_003696725.1 Planctomycetota bacterium
GAGGAGCCCGAGCCCGCCGCCCCGGCCGCTAAGGCTTCGGCGTCGGCGGAGCCCGAGTCCCCGCCCGAGCCTGCCGCGCCCCAGGCGCCGCCCGCGGCCGAGCCGCCCAAGCGCCCGGCTGTCACCATGAACAAGCCGGAGCGGCCCAAGGCCGTCACCCCGGCGGGGCCGAAACTCAAAACGAAGAAGCCGGCGACGCTCTCCGGTCCCAAGGTCGTGCGGATCGAGGCGCCGGAGATCGTGGATCGGCCGCGGTCGCGTCCGCCGGCCGGCCCGCGCGGGCCCAGACCCGGCGGCGCGGGCGTCGGGGGTGAGCCCTTCGGCCCGCCGGCCGCGCCGGGCGGAGCGGGGGCCGGCGGCGCGAGGCGCAACAAGCGCCGCAAGGGCGCCGGCCGCGAAACCGACAGCGCCGGCCGCACCCGCTGGCGCGAGCAGGACCTCGCCGAGCGCGAGGCCCGGCTGTCGCGCGCCGGCGGGTTCCTGCGCCAACGCCGACGCGATCAGAAAGTCAAGCAACGCTCGGGCGGCCGGCCCGCGCAGACCCCCGCGCAAAAGGGCGGGAAGGTCCAGCTCGCCGCTCCGTTCACCATCAAGGACCTCTCCGCCGCCACCGGCGTCAAGTCCTCGGACATCATCAAGCGGCTCTTCCTCGAGGGCGTCATGGCCACGGTCAACTCCGGCATCGACCCGGAGAAGGCCCAGGAGATCATGATCGACTACGACATCGACCTCGAGGTCGCCGAGGCCAAGACCGCCGAGGAAGCCGTCCAGGAGGAGTTCGCCGACCGAGAGGCCGTCGACGTGCGCCCGCGCGACCCCGTGGTCACCATCCTGGGCCACGTCGACCACGGCAAGACGTCGCTCTTGGACCGCATCCGCGACGCCAACGTCGCCGAGGGCGAGGCCGGCGGCATCACCCAGGCCACCAGCGCCTTCCGCGTGCCGGTGCGGCTGGGCGACGAGTCCAAGCACGTCGTCTTCCTGGACACGCCGGGACACGAGGCGTTCACGGCCATGCGCGCCCGGGGCGCCAAGGTGACGGACATCGTCGTGCTGGTGGTCGCCGCTGACGACGGCGTGATGCCCCAGACCGTCGAGTCCATCAACCACGCCAAGGCCGCCGGCGTGCCGATCATCGTCGCCCTCAACAAGATCGACAAGCCCGAGGCCACCGACGCCAACATCCAGCGCATCCTGGGTCAGCTCGCCGAGCACGGGCTCAACCCCGTCGACTGGGGCGGCGACACCGAGGTCGTGCGCACCAGCGCCGTCAAGAACCAAGGCGTCGACGAGCTGCTCGAAACCATCGACCTGCAAGCGCAGCTGCTGGAGCTCACCGCGGACTTCGGCGGGCCGGCGCGGGGCACGGTCATCGAGTCGGCCATGCTCGAGGGCATGGGCGCCACGGCGAACGTGCTGGTGCAGGACGGCGTGCTGAAGATCGGGGACTGCCTGGTCGCCGGGCGGGCGTTCGGGCGGGTCCGCGGGATCGTCGACGACCGCGGCCGGCGCCTGGACGAGGCCGGCCCGTGCATGCCGGTGCGCGTGGCGGGGCTGGACGAGCTGCCCGACGCGGGCGACAAGTTCTACGTCGTCGATTCCCTGCGCAAGGCGCAGGACGCCGCCGAGCAGCGTCGCCAGCGCGAGCGCGAGCGCGATCTGGCCCAGCCGAAGGTCACGCTCGAGTCCATGCTCACGCAGATGAAGGACGCCGAGACCCGCGAGCTCCGCGTCATCATCAAGGCCGACGTGCAGGGCTCGGTGGACGTCCTGCGCAAGGCCGCCGAGGACGTCACCACCGACGAGGTGCGGGTGCGCGTGCTGCACGCGGCGGTGGGCGGGGTGGCCGAGTCCGACGTGCTGCTGGCCGACGCCTCCCAGGCCGTGATCATCGGGTTCAACGTCATCGCGTCGGCCAAGGCCCGCCAGCTCGCCGAGCAGAAGGGCGTGCAGGTCCGCCTGTACCAGGTCATCTACGACATCACGGACGACCTGAAGAAGGCCGCCGAGGGCCTGCTCGAGCCGGAGATCCGCCAGGAGATCCTGGGGCACGCCGAGGTCCGCAAGGTGTTCAAGGTGTCCAAGGTGGGCGCGGTGGCGGGCTGCTACGTCACCGACGGCGTCATCGAGCGCAACGCGCTGATCCGCGTCACCCGCGACGACATCGTCATCGAGAACGACCGCGTCCTCTCGCAACTCAAGCGGTTCAAGGACGACGCCAAGGAGGTCCGCGCCGGGCAGGAGTGCGGCATGAAGATCGACGGCTACGACGACATCAAGGAGGGCGACATCCTCGAGTGCTACCGCAACGTCGAGGTCAAGCGCACGCTGTAGGGCGCCGCCGGCTCATGGTCATCGGGGTTCTCCAGTTCGAGCTGCGCATCGCCGACGCCGACTCGCTCAAGGCCAAGCGCCGCGTCGTGCGGTCGCTCAAGGACCGGCTGCACCGGGCGCACCAGGTCTCGGTCGCGGAGGTCGGTCTGCACGAGATCGCGGAGCGAGCCCTCTTGGGCGTGGCCCTGGCCGCGCCGACGCCGCCGCGCGCCGCCGCGGTGCTCGACGCCGTCGTCGCCAAGCTCCACGCCCTGACCGACGCGGAACTGGTGAGCCTTCAACGTCAGATCGCCGCGCTCGACGCCCTGCCCGAGCCCCCCGCCGCTCCCCTGGGCGCCGTGTTCGACGCCGACGCCCTGGCCGCCGCCGGCGCCCTGCTCGACGCCGATGACCCGGGGGCCCAGCCGTGACCAAGCGCACCGAACAGCTGGGCTCCGTCCTGCACCGCGCCGTGCAGAGCGTCCTGGAGCGCGGGCTGTCGGACCCGCGCATCCGCGGGATCGTCACCGTCACCAGCGTGCGCGTCTCGCCCGACCTCAAGGCCGCGACCTTTGGAGTGGTCGTCGCCCCGGAGGAGCACGAAGCGCTGACCCTGCACGGGCTGCGTTCGGCGGCGGGGCACATCCGACGCCGCGCCGCGGGACTCGTCGCCCTGGCCCGCCTGCCCGAGTTCCGATTCACCATCGACGAGGCGTACAAGCGAGAGGTCGGCACGCTCGACGCCATCCGCCGCGCCGTGGAATCGCTCGACGACGCGGGGCGCGCCCCGGGCCGCCCGAGCGCCGAACTCACCGAACCCAGCGAATCCCGCGAGGCCGCCCCGTGAGCAAGCCCCCGTCGGTCGAGTCGTTCCTGAGGTCGCTCCGAGCCGCGTTCGGCGCCCAAGAGGCGCCCGAGCCCCCCGCTGACCCGATCGACGAGTTCGTCTGGTCGTTCCTGCTGTGGGAGGCGACGCCCACCAAGGCGACCCACGCCCTGCGCCGGATCCGGGCCGAGACCGTCGATTTCAATGAGTTCCGCGTGTCGCTGCCCGGCGAGATCCGGGCGATGCTGGGGGAGCGCTACCCGCTGGTCGACGTGCGGGCCGTCCGCCTCCGGGCGGCGCTGGATGACATCTACCGCCGCGAGCACGCCGTGAGCCTGACGCGGCTGACGGCGATGCCCAAGCGCGAGAGCCGGGCGTATCTCGATTCGATCGAGGCGACCCCGCCCTACGTCGCCGCCCGGGTGCAGCTGATGGCGCTGGGCGGGCACGCCGTCCCCTTGGATCAGCGGACGCTGGGGCTGCTCGTCGAGGCCGGGCTGTTCGGCGACACGGCGCCGACACTCGAAGCCGCCACCGCGACGCTCAGTCGCGCCATCAAAGCCGAGGACGCCGCCGAGGCGCACCTGCTGCTCACCGCGTGGGCCGAGGCCGGCGGCGGCCCCGTGTCGCGCAGCGGCAGGCGGGCCAAGACGTCGAGCCGGGCGCGTTCGACCACCACAAAGAAAAAAAAGAAAACGTCGGCGTCGCCGCGCCCGAGGAAGAAAGGGTGAGGGCGCCGGCCCGGCCAACACGGCCCGCGCCGAGCAGGCGCCGCGCCCCGTGGGCGCTCGCCGCCCTGACCGCGGCGAGCCTCGCGCCGGGGTGCGCCACCACCGGCCCGCGTGACGGCGCCGGGGCGCTCGAGCGGCTCATCGCCGCCGGCGCCCGCGACGAGCGGGCGGTCTCCGCCCCGCTCCCGCCCGGTGTTCCGGACGAGCTGGCCAATTCGACCGTCGACCCGGGGCGTGCGTTCGCGCCGCTCGACGAGGCGCTCGCCGCGGTGACGCCCGAAGACCCCCCGCCCGCGGGCCCGGCGCCGAACCCGACGGCCGAGTCCATTCGGCTCTTCATCTCGGGGCGGGCGACGCGGCTGTCGGGCGACCCCGCGGGCGCGATCGCGGAACTGCAGGCCGCCGCTCAGGCCGATCCCGGCGCGGCGGATCCCTGGCGCGAGCTCGCCGCGGCCCACCGGCAGATGGGCGACCTGCTCAGCGCCGTCGCCGCCTCCCGGCAGGCGCTGCGGCTGAACCCGGACGACGCCGAGAGTCGGCTGCGCATCGGGCTGTGGGAGCTCCAGCGACGCGACTTTGACGCGGCCGTCGCCGACCTCGCGGCGGCTCGCCGCAACATCGGCGCGCTCGAGGCGGACGCCGGCGCGCGGTTCGTGCTCGACGCGAGCCTCGGGCGTGCGCTGGCGCAGACCGGGCGCCTCGCCGCCGGCGCCGAGCTGCTCGCCTCGGTGCGCGAACTCCCCGAGCGGTTCGACGCGCCGACGCGGTTCGCCGTCGAACTCGACCAGGTGTACCGCCGGCGCGCCGACAGCCTGCGCGACGCGGGCGACGCCCTGTTCATGATCGACCGGCCCGATGACGCCCTGACGCTCTATCTCGCCGCCTTCGAGATGCCCTCGCTCGACCCCGCCTCGATCCTGCCGAGGCTGACCCTGGCCGCCATGCGCGCCGGCAAGCCGGCCGTGGCGGCCCGCGCCCTCGTCGGGGCCCTCGGGTCGTCGCGGGACCTGTCCGGGCAGCGGCTGCTCCCACTGATCCGGCACATCGCCGAGCACAGCTCGATCCGGCCGGCGCTCGAATCGGCCGTCGCCGAGGTCCGCGAGGGGCTCGCCGAGGACGCGCCGATGCAGGTCCGCTCGCTCGCCGCCCGCGCGCTGGCCGCGGCGGCGTCGGCGCCCCGCGCGGCCCGGACGCTGCGCGACTGGCTCGGCGAGCACCCCGGCGACAGCGCCGCCCTGGGCGACCTCTTCGGTCTGACGGCCGGCGGGCCCGACGGCGCGATCGAGCAGACCGTCCGCCTGATCGAGTCGGCGCCGATGCACGAGGCCCGCTTCGCGCAGGCGCTGCTCGACGCGTTCGAGGACCGGGACGGCCTCATCGCCCGGGTCGCCGCCCGCCCCGAGCCCGCGGCGAGGCTCCTGGAGGGCCGGCTGCTCGACGCATCTGGCCGGCCCGAGCGCGCGGAACGGGCCCTCGCCGCGGCGCCGATGCGCGGCGCGCTGGGCGCGGCGATCGCCGCCCTGCGGATCGAGACCCTCGCGCGGCTGGCGCGCCAGCCGGAGGCCGAGGCCCTGCTGGGCGCGCTGGACGACGCGCCGGCCGAGGCGTCGGCGCTCCTCAAAGCCCGGGCCCTGGCCGCCCTGAACCGACCGGCCGAGGCGCTCGACGCGCTGCGCGACTCGCTCGACGGTCCCGATGGGGGCGGCGCGTCGCTGGACGCGGCGCTCCTGGCCGCCCGGCTGGCGTGGATCGTCGGGGATGCGGACGCCGCCGAGCACTACGCGACGCGGGCGTGGTCGATCGACCCGGCGTCGGAGGGGGCGGCCTCGCTGCTGCTCGACCTGTACGCCGAGGGCGGGCCGCGCGCCGACCCCGGCAAGCTCGCCGCGGTGGTCCGCCGGCTCCGCGAGGTGAACCCGTCGAGCCGCACGCTCCGCTGGCGCCGGGCCCGCGAGCTCGTCGCCGCCGGGCAGTACGACCGCGCCGAGACGGACCTCGTGAGCCTCGCCGAAGAAGACCCGGAGCGCCCGGTCGTGGAGCTGCTGGTGGCGCTGTGGACACGGACGGGGTCCGGCGCGCGCGCCGAGGCGTGGCTGCGCGAGCAGATCGAGCGCCGGCCGCACGACGCCACGCTGGTCCGCGCCCTGGGCCGGGTGCTCGCCGGCGATGAGCGCCCCGAGGAAGCGCTGGCGCTGCTGGACGGGTGGCTCGCCGATCATCCATACGACGACGCCACCGCCAGGCAGGCCGAGACGCTGCTGCGCGACACGCTGGGCCGCGTCGTCGAAGCCGACGACCGGGCGCTGGCCCGCCTGGACGCCCGCCCGCCGACGCTCGCCCGGGCCGTCGAGCGCGCCGCGGTCTTGGTCCGCCGGAACCGTGCGGCCGAGGCGGCCGACGACCTGATGAATCGGTTGGACGGCGCGTCGCCCCCGGCGCCGGGGCTCGCCCAGCCGCTCGTCGGCGCGGCGGGCCTGATCGCGGAGGTCGCCGTCAAGACCGATGAGGACCTGCGCGGCCGGGCGCTGGCGCTGCTGGATCGGGTCGAGCAGGCGGTGGGCGGGCTGCCGCTCGAGCTGCACGACGCGCGCCTGAACCTGCTCTCGATCACCGAGGCGCCGTTCGAGCGGATCACCGACGCGCTGGACTCGGCCCTCGCGGCCCACCCGCAGCGCGCGTCGGAGTTGGCGGCCGTGGCCGTCGGCCGGCTCAGCGCCCTCGACAAGGCGCCGCTGGCCGTTCGGCTGGCGGCGCACGCGCGGGCGCGTGTGCTCGATCCCGATACACGGTTTTTTAGCGCGTGGATCCAGGCGGCGCTGCTGGCCTTGGACGCGGACGCGTCCCGGCAGGTGGTCCGCGCCATCGCCGGGGCGGGCCGGTCCGGAGAGATCCTGACGGCCATGCGTCTGGGTCAGCCCGAGGAGGGCGATCGCGGCGACGCGAACCTGGCGCTGGCCGTGGCGGACTATTTCGCGCTCAACGGGGGCGCTCAGGCCGACGCGATCGCGCTGTACGACCTGGCGCTGGAGTTCGATCCCGATCACGAGCTGGCGCTGAACAACTACGGGTACTACCTCGCCGACCGCGGGATGCGCCTCGACGAGGCCGAGCGGATGATCCGCCGGTCGCTCCAGATCGACCCGTCTAGCGGCCCGACGACGGATTCGCTGGGCTGGGTGCTCTACAAGCGCGGAGTCATCCACGATGTGACCGACGAGGCGGGCAAGGTGATGCAGGAGGGCGCGGCGACGGTGCTGACGCGGGCGGCGCGCATGCCGGCGAACCAGACCAGCGCCGAGGTGATCGAGCACCTGGGCGACGCGCTCTGGGCCGCGGGCCGGCGCGACGAGGCCGTGCGCCGGTGGCGCGCCGCGCAGGCGTTGCTGGAAGAGGCCCTGCGTCAGACCCGGCAGAATCAGGGGCTCGCCGAGCGGTTCGCCGCGGACCTGGCGCGCGTGCGGGGCAAGGCCGACGCCGCCGACGCCGGCGCCGAGCCCGCGGTCGCCCCGATCGTGGGGCCGATCAACGCGCCCGCCGAGGGCGCGCCCGGAGGAGGGAGCTAGCGATGGCCGGCCACAGCAAATGGGCGAACATCAAGCACCGCAAGGCCCGGCAGGACGCCGCCAAGGGCAAGATGTGGAGCAAGTGCTCGCGGGCGATCATCGCGGCGGCGCGGTCCGGCGGGGGCGACCCGGCGACGAACCTCGCCCTGCGCTACGCGATCGACGAGGCCAAGGCCGCCAACATGCCCAAGGACACGATCGAGCGCGCCGTCCAGAAGGGCGCCGGCGCCGGGGCCGACGCCGCGGCGTTCGAGCACGTCCGCTACGAGGGGTACGGCCCCGGGGGCGTGGCCATCATCGCCGACGCGCTCACCGACAACCGCAACCGCACCGCCCCGGAGATGCGCACCATCTTCGGGAAGTTCGGCGGGAACCTCGGGGCGACCAACTGCGTCGCGTACCTCTTCGAGTCCAAGGGCGTGATGACCGTCGACGCCGAGCGCGCCCCCGACGAGGACCGGCTGATGGAGCTGGTCATCGAGGCCGGCGCCGAGGACGCCACGCTCGAGGACGGCGTGTGGACGATCACCGCAGCCCCGGCGGACTACATCGCTGTCAAGGACGCTCTGGACGCCGCGGGTGTCGAGTGCGCCTCGGCCGAGCTGACCATGGTTCCCATGAACACCGTCCCGGTCGACCCCGCCGACGCCGGCAAGATCGTCCGCCTGATCGAGGCCCTCGACGACCACGACGACATCCAGAAGGTCTACACCAACGCGGACCTCCCGGCCGAGGCGTTCGCGCCCTGACCGCACCCGTGCGGTCGGGGGGCTCAGCCGGGATCGGCGGCCAGGAGCGACTCGATCCGCGCCTCGACCGCCTCGTCCGTCGGCTTGACCTGCGTGGGGATCATCCCGACGACGCGGCCCGTCCGGTCCACGAGGTACTTCTGGAAGTTCCAGCGCACGGGCCCGCCGATCGGCTCGGGGGCGCCGGTGAGTTTCTTGTAGAGCGGGTGCTGGTCCTCCCCCATCACGCTGATCTTCTCGAACATGGGGAAGGTCACGCCGTATTCCTTGGTGCAGAACTCGGCGATCTCATAGTTCGAGCCCGGCTCCTGATTGCGGAAGTTGTTGGCCGGGAAGCCGAGGACGACGAACCCCCGGTCCTTGTACTTCTCGTAGACGGCCTGCAGGTCGGCGTACTGCGGGGTGTAGCCGCACTTGCTGGCGACGTTGACGATCATGACGACCTTCCCGCGGTAGTCCTCCAGCCGTTGGGGCGTCCCGTCGATGCGGTTCACGGTGAAGGACAGGACCTGGGTCGGGTCGTCGGGGGCGCGGTCGGGGCCCTCGGTCGGGGCGGCGAGCACGGCCGACGCCGCCAGCGCGGCGCACGCGAAACGGGGAAACATCCTGAACATGGGTCGCACCTCCAGAGACACCCGAGTGATGACGCGGAGAGTATACGCCCCGCATCGACCGGCCTGCCCCGGCTAGGATCGTCCCGCCCATGGTGGAGCTGACACGCACGATCCGGTTCGCCGTGGGCGGTCCAGCCGAGGCCGGGCCCGTGCACAACGGGTTCGCGGGCTGGCCCGCGATGGCGGGGCTCGGGGCGCACTACGAGCTGGACGTGGCCTGCCGGGGCGAGCCCGACCCGGTCACGGGGTACTTCCTGAACATCACGGCGATCGACGCCGCCGGCCGCCGGGACGCGATCCCCGTGATCCGATCGGCGTTCGGGGTGCGCGGCGCCGAGCCGACCCGGACGCTCGCGACAGCCCTGCGCGCCCTCGAGGCGGACCTGCCGGGCCTGTCGCGCGTGCGCTGGCGCCTGAGCCCGACGTACAGCCTCGAGATGGAGCCGACGGACATGACCAGCGCCCTGATCCGCCAGTCGTTCGAGTTCGCCGCCGCCCACCGCTTGCACGTCCCCTCCCTCTCGGACGAGGAGAACCGGCGGATCTTCGGCGCCTGCAACAACCCCGCGGGCCACGGGCACAACTACCGAGTCGAGCCCTGCGTGCGTGTGCCGGTGGCCGACGGCGCGCCCGGGTTCACGCTGCGCGACCTGGAGCGCATCACCGGCGCCGTGCTCATCGACCACCTCGACCACACGCACCTCAACGCCGACGTTCCGGAGTTCAAGGACCTGAACCCCAGCGTCGAGAACATCGCCCGGGTGTGCTTCGATCGGCTGGCGCCCGCGATCCGCGAGGCCGGCGCCGAACTGGCGCGCATCACCGTGTGGGAAACGGAGAAGACCTCGTGCGTGTACCCCGCCGGCTGACGCGGGCTACTCGCCGGGCGCCGAGCGCGGGTCGCCCAGCCGGGCGCGGTTCTCGATGACCACGGGCGGGCCCCACCCGCCGACGAAGACCGGCGCCGCCGCCCGGCCCACCACACCCCACGACGGGATCCGCAGCACCCCGCCCGGGTCCACCTTGAACGACCACACCCCGTCCTGCACCTGCAGCCGGTCCCGGTGGTCCGCCAGCGTCCGGCGGAGCAGGTCCTCGAACGCCGACGCCGAGACACCGGGCTTGATCGGGACAAAGAGCGTCGAGGCGCCGGGGATCGGCGCGATCGGCGCCGGGACGTCCGACACCACCGCCCACGGCTCCACCGACGCGATCAGCCGCGTCAGGGCCTGCCCGCCGGGCCCGCGCAGCCAGGCCCGGATCGCGGCGCGCTTGGCGTCGGCGTGATCCGCGCTCGACGCCGCCCAGACCAGGTCCAGCGCCGTCGTGATCCACGCGCCCCACGGCGCCCGCATCACCACCGCGTACGTCCCGGGCGGGGGCTCGATCCTCAGATCCTCGGGCCAGCGGTCCTCGCTGACCGCGACACGCCGGACCACCCCCGGGCGCTCGGACCGCGCCGAGTAGGTAACGTCCAGGGCGATCAGCGCCGGCCCCGGCGCCGCGCCCGCCGGCTCGATCCACCGCCCGTGGATCATCACGTCGCGGGCGTTCGACAGGCCGAGCGTCTCGAGCACCCGGCGCACGCGCCCGCCCCTGAACCCCCACGGGAAGCCGCGGCGGGCCTGGTCCAGACCGAGGTACGCCTCGAAGAAGACGTCGCCGGTTTGGCGCTGACGCTCCACGGCGAGCCGGTGCGGCGCCCACGGCGCGTCGTCCGGGGGACCCGACGCCTGCGCGCTGAACCATCGTTCGAGCGACCCGGCGCCGAACCCGATCACGAAGGAGTCCGCGGTCGACGCCCACTGGACCTCGCGCCACGGCGACCAGCCGGGCTCGCGGTACCGCACGCCGCGCACCGAGCCCGGCAGGACGATCTCCTGCTGCGCGCCGGCCACGGCCTGGGCGTCGCCCCCGATGAGGATGGCCCGGAGCGTGCGGAGCAGGGCGGCGTGATCGCCGGAGGACTCGACGGCCAGCGCGAACCGCAGGACCTCGGGCGCCAGGCCCTGGCCGTCGCCGCGCCGGTGGCCGTCCAGGTCCAACAGGCACAGCGTGTGCGGGCGGGCGCCGACCTCCGCCGCGGCCAGCAGCGCGTCGAGGGCGCCCGCGGCGCGGGACTCGCCCACCAGGCCGCTGGCCACCGCCGCCCGCATCCCGGCCAGGACCACACGCCGCTGGGCCAGCGCCGCCGGATCCGCGGCGGCCCCACCGAACCGCGACGGGTCGAACCGCCAGTACGCCACGGCGTCGGCGGGGATGACCGGCGTCGCCGCGGCGCACACGCCGACGCGCACCAACGCCCACACCACGACCGACGCGGCGATCCATCGCCCGATCCGTTCACACCCGGTGCGCGTCATGCTGCGTCTCCAACAGCCCAGACCCGGCGGTGGTACGCCCGCGGGCCCCGAGCGTTCGAGTCTTTCGGCGGGCCGGCGGAGGGCGTCACCCTACAGTGTCGCCCGTGCCCGCGACGCCGCAGCGCATCCTGCTGATCCGCCCCAGCGCGCTGGGCGACGTGTGCCGGTCGGCGCCGGCGTTGGCGTCGCTGCGGGCCGCCTTCCCGAACGCGCGCATCGACTGGCTGGTCCGCGACGTGTTCGCCGACGCCGTCCGGGCCCACCCCGCGCTCACCGGCGTGGTCGAGTTCCCGCGCGACCGGCTGCGCCGGTGGTGGACGCCCGGAGGGATCGGGCCGGCGCGGGCGTGGCTGCGATCGCTGCGCGAGCCCCGGTACGACGCCGTGGTCGATCTGCAGGGCTTGGCGCGGTCCGGGCTCTTCGCGCTGGCGACGCGGGCGCCCGTGCGCGTCGGGCCCGCCGGCGCCGCCGAGTTCGCGTCCCTGGCGTACACCCGTCGGGTGCGGACGAACCCTCGAACGCACGTCGTCGAGCGGGCCCTGGAGATCGTGCGCGCGCTCGGCGCCGAGCCCGTCCGCGACGTGCGGCTGTACGCCCCCGCCGACGCGCCGCACCCGGCGCCCGACCTCGCCCGCGCCCGAACATCGGTCCTGGCGCCGACCAGCGCCTGGCCGGGCAAACGCTGGCCCGCCGAGCGCTTCGCGGCGCTGGCGCGCCGGCTGCTCGACACCGGCGCCGTCGAGCGGGTCGCCGTGGTGGGCGCCGCGGGCGAGCGCGGCTCGATCGGGCCGGTCCTGGATCTGTGCCGTGACGACCCGCGCGCCGTCGATCTCGTCGGGCGGACGACCGTCGGCGGGCTGATGCGCGCCATCGAGTCGGCGGCGCTGGTCGTCGCCCATGACTCCGCGGCGGCGCACCTGGCCGTGGGGTTCGGCCGCCCGCTGGTGGCGCTCCTGGGCCCGACGGACGCGCGCCTCGCAGGCCCATTCGACAGGCTCGACGCCGTGGTGCAGCGCGTCAGCGAGAACGACCGGCTCACCGACCGCGCGTGCAAGGACGAATCCCTCGGCGCCGGGCTCATGCGGCGCATCACGGTCGACGACGCGTTCGCCAAGGCGCTGGAGCAGCTCTCGCGCGAGCCCGCCGGGGCCTCGCCGTGAACGGCGCGAGGCTCGTCCTGGCCAGCCGATCGCCCAGGCGGGCGCTTCTCTTGCGCGAGGCGGGGTTCGAGCCGGTCGTGCTCGACCCGGGCGTCGACGACGGCGACCTGGCGTGCGCCGGCGTGAGCCCGGCGGGGCTGGCGATGGCGCTCGCGCACTTCAAGGCCGCCGCCGGGGCGCTGCGGGCCGATACCGAAGGGGCCGTCGTCCTGGCCGCGGACACGTTCGTGGTCAAGGCCGGCGCCGTCATCGGCAAGCCCGCCGACGCCGACGACGCCGACCGCATCATCCGCCTGCTCTGCGGCGGCTGTCACGAGGTGATCACGGGCGTGTGCCTGATCGACCGGCGGGGCCGCCGCGGACGCCCGGCGCGCACGCTGTTTGTCGATCGCGCCCGAGTGACGGTCGGCGACGTGCCCGCCGAGGCCCGAGCCGCGTACGTCGCGGGCGGGGGCTGGCGCGGCAAGGCTGGGGCGTACAATCTCGCCGAGCGCCTCGCCGAGGGATGGCCCATCCGCGTGGCGGGCGACCCCGCGACGGTGATGGGCCTGCCGATGCGACGGCTGACGCCGATCCTTCGATCGCTCTTGGGCGCCCGGCGCTCTGGGACCCCATCGGCCTGAGCATGACGGATTCCGCTCTGATCCCGCCGATCGTCGCCCTCCCCGTCGCGGGGCTGGCGATGCTCGTGGCCGCCGTGCACCTGGTCGTCACCGAGCAGAAGCCGGGCGACGCCCTGCGCCGGCGGATCCGTATCGCCAACGGCTGGGTGATGCTGCTGGCCATCCCGCTCGTCGCGGCGGGGTTCTCGCTGATCGATCACGACCGCCGGCCGCGGATGTTTGTCGTCGTCTGGACCACGATCGCCGGGCTGGTGACGATCTCCGTCCTGCTCGCGGCGGCGGACGTCGTGAACTCGGTGATCCTCGCCCGGCGGTCGTGGCGCGATCTCAACGACGCGCGGGCCAGGTTGCTGCGCGACGCCCGACGGGCCCAAGCCGGCGCCGCGGACGAGGATCATGGCCCCTAAGCGCGGGCCTGTCCTCGCGACCCTCGGCGCGCCGGCGGCGGCTCTGTTCGGCCTGGCCGTCGCCAGGCGCAACGCCCGCTACGACCGCGGCGTGGGCGTGACGCGCGCCCCGATGCCCGTCGTGTGCGTCGGGAACCTCACCGTCGGGGGCGTGGGCAAGTCCCCGATGGTGCGGTGGGTGGTCGGGCGCTTGCAACAGGCCGGCCACGCGCCCGCGATCGTGCTGCGTGGGTTCGGCGCCCGGGCGGGCGTCTCCGACGAGGCCGAGGAGCACCGCGCGCTGACGCCCGGCGTGCCGGTCGTGGTGAACCCCGACCGCGCCGCGGCGGTGCGCGAGCTGGCCGATCGGCCCGCCGCCGAGCGTCCCTCGTGCGTCGTCCTCGACGACGGCTTCCAGCATCGCCGGCTGGCGCGCGATCTGGACGTCGTGCTGATCGACGCCCGGCGGAACCCGTGGCGCGACCGTCTGCTGCCCGCGGGCCGGCTGCGCGAGCCGCCGGCGTCTCTGGCCCGAGCGGGCGTCGTCGTGCTGACCCATACAGACCGCGCCGGGCCGGACGACCTCGCGGAGATCGAGCGGCGGGTGGCGCGGGCAGCGCCGGGCGTCCCCATCGCGCGGTCCCGTCACGCGTGGGCCCGGCTGGTGGTCGAGGCGCGCGACGGCGCCGAGCTCGCCGAGTCCGTCGAGTGGCTCAGCGGGCGGCGCGTCTTCGTCGCGTGCGGGATCGGGTCGCCGGGCCAGTTCATGGAGCGCGTCCGCGCCGCTGGCGCCCACGTCGTGGGGACGCTGGCCGTGCGCGACCACGCGCCGTTCCCGCGCGGCCGGCTGGCTCGCGCCGTCCGAGACGCCGGCGCCGACGCGATCGTCTCGACGCTCAAGGACCGGCCCCGGCTGCGCGAGGCGCTGCCGGCTCGGGGCTGGGCCCGGATCGTCTATCCTGTGGTGGAAACGGACGTGTTCGCCGGCGCTGATGCCTTGGAGCGTGCGATCCTGACCGCGGCCGGCCCCGCGCCCGGCCGGGAGCCCCCGCGTTGACCGATCTGTTGTCCCATCTGGCCCGCTGGCGCCCGTTCAGCGCGATCGTCGTGGGCGATTTCATGCTGGACGAGCTGGTCTTCGGCGACGCCGACCGGCTCAGCCCCGAGGCGCCCGTCCCCGTGATGCGCGTCGACCGGACCGAGCGGCGTCCGGGCGGGGCGGCGAACGTCTGTCTGGACCTGGCCGCGCTGGGGGGCTCGGTGCGGGCTCTCGGCGTGACCGGCGCCGACGCCGCCGCGGCGCGCCTACGCGAAGCGCTTGCGGGCGACGGTGTGGACGCTTCGGGCCTGATCGAGGACGCGGGTCGCCCCACGACCGTCAAGCGCAGCCTGATCGGGCTGGCGCAGCACCGGCACGCGCAGAAGATGTTCCGCCTGGACGTCGAGTCCGCCCGCCCGGTGGACGCCGAGGTCGAGGCCCGACTGTTGACGGCGTTCGAGTCGGCTCTGGCCGAACCCCCCGCGGTGGTCTGCCTGGAGGACTACGGCAAGGGGGTGTGCACGCCCGGCGTGTGCGCGGGCGTGATCGAGCGCTGCCGACGCGCCGGCGTCCCGGTGCTGGTGGACCCGGCTCGGCGGTCGGACTACGCGGTCTACGCCGGCGCCTCGTGCGTGACGCCCAACCGCACCGAGGCCGCCGAGGCCGCCGCGTCCGTCGGCGCCGACCCCGGCGCTGGGGCCGAGGCGATCGGTCTGGCGCTGGTGGGCCGGCTGGACCTGGAGGCGGCCGTCCTGACGCTCGACCGTGAGGGCGCCCTGCTGGCGGAGCGCGGCGCCGATCCCGTGCGCGTCGGGACCGTGGCCCGCGAGGTGTACGACGTCACCGGCGCGGGCGACATGGTGCTGGCGGCGCTCGCCGCGGCCCGGGCCAACGGCGTCGGCTGGCGCGACGCGGTGCGGTTCGCCAACGCCGCCGCGGGGCTCGAGGTCGAGGTCTTCGGCGTGGCGCCGATCCCCTTCGAGCGCGTCCACCACGCGGTGATGCGCCAGTCGGGCCGGCTCGACGGCAAGGCCCGGACGCTCGAGGACCTGCTCGTGGAGGTCGCCGCCCACCGCCGCGAGGGCCGGTCGATCGTCTTCACCAACGGCTGCTTCGACGTCCTCCACGCCGGGCACATCGCGCTGCTGCGGCAGGCGGCGAGGCTCGGCGACACGCTCATCGTCGCCGTCAACAGCGACGGCTCTGTCCGCCGGCTCAAGGGCGAAGGCCGGCCGGTCCACCCGATCGGGGACCGCGTCGAGGTCCTTTCAGAGCTCCAATCCGTCTCGGCGGTGGTGGTCTTCGAGGAGGACACGCCGATCGACCTGATCCGCGCCATCCGGCCGGACGTGCTGGTCAAGGGCGCGGACTATTCGCCCAATCGGGTCGTCGGCGCCGAGTGCGTCAGCGAGTGGGGCGGCCGGGTCGAGCTGATCCCGCTCCTGGACGGCCG
The DNA here is from genome assembly GCA_003696725.1 of Planctomycetota bacterium. Classification (GTDB taxonomy): domain Bacteria; phylum Planctomycetota; class Phycisphaerae; order Phycisphaerales; family UBA1924; genus J020. The sequence continues at coordinate 15,821 of RFGI01000179.1, forward strand.
GAGCACCACGTCGGCGATCGAGCGGATGCGCGCGACATGAACCACCTGGCGATCGTCCGCCGGCCGTACCTCGACCTGATCCTCGCCGGCGAGAAGACCATCGAATCCCGGCTGACGAAGGTCCGCTGCGCGCCATATGGGCGCGTCGCGCCGGGGGACGTCATCTTCTTCAAAGAGCCCAGCGGGCCGGTGCGGGCGCGGGCCCGTGCGGGGCGCATCCGCGAGGAGGCGGGCCTGACGCCGGCGTCCGTGGAGCGGCTGCGCCGGTCCCTCAACGGGCGCATTTTGGGCGAGCGCGGGTACTGGGACGAGAAACGCGAGGCGCGGTACGCGTGCCTGATCTGGCTCGACACGGTGGCGCCGACGCACGACTGGCCCGCCACGCCGAAGATGAACGGGCGGGGGTGGCTGTGCCTGGGGCCGGGCGAACCGCCGCGGGCGGTGCGCGGGCGGACACGATGCGCGACTTGAACGCGCTGCCCCTGCCGGAGCTCTTTGCCGTCTTGGCGGCGCTGCCCGGGGCGATGGCGTGGGCCGAGGCCGCGGCGCTCGAGGACTTGGGCGTCCCGCCGCGCGACGCGACGAGCGAGGCCCTGATCGACGAGCGGGCCCAGTGCGCCGCGGCGGTCGTCGCGCGCCAAGCCGGCGTGGTCGCGGGGCTGGCGGCGCTGCCGGCGCTGGCGACGCGACTGGCGCCCGGCTGCGACATCAAGACGCGGGTGCAGGACGGCGACCGGGTCGGAGTCGGCGCCGAGCTGGCCCGGCTCGTCGGCCCGACCCGCGGGATCCTGGCGCTCGAGCGCACGTGCCTGAACATGCTGGGCCGGCTCAGCGGGATCGCGACGCGCACGGCCGGGTTCGTCCGCCGGACCGCCGACGCGGCGCCCGGGCGCCCGCCCGCGGTGTGCGACACCCGCAAGACCACCCCCGGCCTGCGCGCCCCGGAGAAGTACGCCGTGCGCTGCGGCGGCGGGACGCTGCACCGCGTCGGGCTCTACGACGCGATGCTCATCAAAGACAACCACCTGCGCGCCCTCGGCGCCGACGCCGATCTGACGCGCCTGATCGAGCCGGTCGGTCGGGCCCGGCGGGGCGGCGGGCTGCGGTTCGTCGAACTGGAGGTCGACACCCTCGCGCAGTGCCGGGCGGCGCTGGCCCTGCCCGCGGGGCTCATCGACATCGTGCTGCTGGACAACTTCGGTCTCGACGCGCTCGCCGAGGCGGTGGCCCTGCGCGACACATCCGGCGTGGCGGTGCTGCTCGAAGCGTCGGGCGGCGTGACGCTCGAGACGGTCGGCGCCGTCGCTGAGACCGGCGTGGACCGGATCAGCGTGGGGGCGCTGACGCACTCGGCGCCGGCGCTGGACGTGGCGCTCGAGATCGTGTGATCCCGCGGATTCCGGCTACGTCCGGCCGATGTGGCCCAGCAGCGGCGTGAGCAGATCGCGCTCGGCGACGAGGCCCGCCGGGGCGCCGCGGCTCATCACGATCGCCCGCCGGGCGCCGGCCCGCCGGAGTTCGACCAGCGCGTCGGCCAGCGTGCTCGACGCGTCGAGCGTCGGCGCGGGCTCGGCGAGCGTCGAGATCGGCGTGTCCGGCTCGAGCCAGACGCGCGCCGTCTCGACCATCCCGACCACGCGCCCCCGGCGGTCGACCACCGGCGCCGACCGGTGCGGCGCACGGCGCAGAGCCCGCTCGATCTGTTCACGGGACCAGTCCACGCCCAGCGTCGCGACCCGAGTCCAGGGCGTCATCACGTCCGCCACGGCGCGCTGGCGCAGGAGCCCGGCGCGCTCGACGAGTTCGGCCTGCGACTCGCTCAAGGCGCCGAACCGGGCGCCTTCCTTCAGGAGCGCCAGCAGCCGGGCCCGCGCCGTCGAGACGGCCGCCGCGTCTCGCACGCCCACCAGCCTCGACACCCCGGCGCCGAACAGCCGCACAAGGGGCAGCAGCCCCGTCGCCGTCATAGCCCAGCGGAGGACCGTGAGCACGGCCGCGCACCGGGGCATGACCGAATCGGCCGACGCCCGGAACAGGTCCTTGGGCAGGGTCTCGCCGAAGATGAACAGGAGCGGCGTCAGCACGATGGCGTTGACGGCGACGACCCCCCAATCGCTCAGGCCCGACCGCGTCAGGACCGCCGAGACCCCCAGGGCCCCGACATAGTTCGCGGCGTTGTTGGCGATCAGGAGCGACGCGAGCAGCCGGTCCTGGGGCTCCAGTTCGCTCAGCAGCCGGCGCGCGCGGGACGCCTGGACGCCCCGTCCCGTGCGGCTGGCGACGTGCAGCCGGACGCGATTGACGACGTACGCGGCCGTCTCCAGCCCGCTGAAGAGCGCCGACCCGGCCACGCCCGCCAGCGCCACGGCGACCCAGAAGAGCGCGTGATCGGTCACGACACCGCTCCCCGCCTCGTCTCGATCAAGCGGACGATGACCGATTCCACGGCCCGGCCGCGCATCCGCTCGACCTCCAGCTCGATGGGCCCGAAGCGCACGCGGTCGCCCGGGCGGGCGATCCGGCCCAGCAGGCTGTGCACCAGCCCCGCGACGGCGCCGGGCCCGCGCGGGGAGGCCGGGTCGAAGGCGTCGAGCAGGTCGCGCACACTCAGCCGGCCGGGGACGCGCCACACGTCAGGACCCAGCCGCTCGATCTCCGGTGGGCCGGCGTCGGTCAGGCCCGATTCATCGCGCTCCAGCAGCCGGCCGATCCGCGCCGCAACGTCGTGGAACGTGACAACGCCCGCGACGGCGCCGTGCTCGTCGACCGCGATCGCCATCAACCGATCGCCCTCGCGCAGGCGCTCGAGGAGCTGGTCAAGCCGGGCTTGCTCGGGGACGAACAGCGCCGGGCCCATGACATCGGCGGCGCGCCGGCCGGGGTCGGCGGCCAACCGCGGCAGGGCGAGGGCCGAGTCGATCACGCCGACGACGCCCCGGTCGATCGACCCCGGGCAGACGGGCAGGCGCGACACGCCGGCCTGGCGGATCGCGGCGCGGACGGCCTGGGCGTCGGCGCCCTCGTCGACCCACCGCAGGTCGACGCGCGGGGTCATGATGTCGCGGACGCGCAGGGCGCCGAGCTCGACCACGTCGTCGAGGATCTCCGCCTCGACGGGGTCGATCTCACCCTCGCGGGCGCTGTGCTCGAGGAGCTCGGCGAGTTCCTCGGGCGCCAGGGCCGGCGGGCGCGCCCCGCCCGTCAGCCGTGAGCCGGGCTCGATGACCGCCGCGTTGACCACGACGCGCACCGGCGCGATCGCCCGGTGCGCCGCGTGCAGCGCCGGGGCGAACAGCGCGCACCAGCGCACGCGGTCGGCCGCGGCCAGGAGTTTCGGGGTGACCTCGCCCAGGAGGATGATCATCAGGAGCGGGGCGACGCTCCAGACGGCCCGCATCGCGACGCTCTCGGCGCGCAGGGCGAGCACCGAGGCGATCACGAAATAGACCACGTTCACGACCATGTTGCCCAGCAGGATCGTGATGAGCAGCATGCGCGGGCTCGCCAGCAGCCGGGCGACGGCGCGCGCGGCCGCCGGTCGGCCCGCCCTCAGCCGGCCGCGCTCGTCCGCCGTCAGACCGAAGAGCGCCGTCTCCGACCCCGAAAAGAACGCGGACGCGACCAGGAGGCCCGGCATCACCGCGGCAAGGATGGCGTCGGCGGCCGTCACGCCGGCAGGCCCCGGGCGCGGCCCGCGCCCCCCGCGGCGCCGCGCCAGAGCGGTCCGGAAGAAAAAGGATTGACGGGCGGCGTAGGCTGGCCGAGCATGGTGCGTCGCGCCCGGGCGGGCGCGTCCGGGGCGGGCACGGAGGCGCGGACGTGGGCAAGCATATCGGCATCGTCGCGGTCAGCCCCGAAGGATCGGCGCTGTGCTACCGGCTGGTGGCCCGCCAGGCGGCGCGGGTCGAGGACCCGGCCAGGCGCCCGCTCGTCACCCTGCACAACCTGCCGTTCTCCAGCTTCGTCCTGGCCTATCGCGCCGGGGACTGGGAACGCGTCGGCACGATGCTGACCTGGTCGGCCGAGACCCTGGCCGCCGCCGGCGCCGATTTCCTCATCTGCCCGGACAACATCGCGCACCACGCCCTGGCCCTGGCGCAGTCCGCGACGGTGCTGCCCTGGCTGAACATGCTCGAACTGGTCGCCGACGCCGTGTGCGACGACGGCCGCAGCACCGTCGGGCTCGTCGGCACGAAGATGATCATGGGCTCGAGCACCTACCAAACGATCCTGGGCCTGCGCGGCGTGACCCTGCTGGTCCCCGACGAGGACGACATGGACCGCATCGACCGCATCATCTTCGAAGAACTGGTCGAGGGCCGGGTCGAGGAATCCTCACGCCTGGCGGTGCTCCGCGCGTTCGAGCGCCTCGCCGACCGCGGGTGCGACGGGGTGATCGCGGCGTCGACGGAGACGCCCCTGCTGGTGACCCCGGAGATGTCGCCCCTGCCGATGTACGACCCGGTGCGCCTGCTGGCGGACCGCGCGATCGAGATGGCGCTCAACGGCGAGGTCCCGGCCTGATCGGCGCCGATCCGCGCCGGCGCGCAAAGAAGCCCCGGGACCGCTGTCCCGGGGCGGTGGGGTTCAACGATCGCCGCCCGCGCGGTTCAGTTCGCGTACTTGACGCTGCACCCATAGGGGCGCGTCTGGGCGACGGTGACGGTCTCGCCGGCGAGGGCCTGCTCGAGCGCCTGGCGGACGAAGTTGCGCTCCGGCTCGCCGGTCATGCGCCCGTCGATGGCGCCGGCGTAGAGCAGCACGCCGTCGTGGTTGATGATGTACATGTGGGGCGTGGTCTTGGCGCCGTAGAGATGGCCCACCTCGCCGGTCTCATCGAGCAGGACGGGGTACTTGATGCCGTATTCCTCGATGGCCCGCCGGTTGCGTTCGAGCCCGGCGCCCTGCAAGCCGGGAGCGCCGGAGTTGATCGCCATCCACGCCACGCCGCGGTCCTTGAACTCCGCGTAGAGATCGCGCATCGTCGAGCCCGTCTGATGGTGGGCCTTGACGAAGGGGCAGTCGGGGTTGAACCACTCGAGCACGACGAGCTCGTTGTTCTTCACGGCGTCGGCGAGGGTGTAGGTCTTGCCCGTGGTGTCGGTCAGGGTGAAGTTGGGGGCCTTCTCGCCCACCTTGGCGGTGGTGTGGTCGTGCTCGGGCCCGGCGAGGGCCAGCGTCGCGGCGCCGAGGGCCAGCGCCGCGGTCGCGCCCAGGGCTGTCATCCGTGTCATCCAAGCGGTGCGCGCCATGCGGTCTTCTCCTTCGATGGGCGAGGCCGGGCTCGGGCCGATCGGCCGTCGGCCTCGCGTCTGGGTCACGATCAGGGCCCGACCGGCGACGCGCCGCCGGGCCCGGTCGTCTCGATGGTGTACCAGCGGGTCCGGCCGTCGCGCTCGACGGCGAGGACGCCTGTGAATCTCGTGAAGTCCCGCGCCCGATCGTCGTACGCCACGCGGAGCGTGCCGCCGGCGCCCGAACCGTCGCGCAGGGCGTCGGCGGGAGGGGCGTCGTACGGCTCGTCGGGGAACCAGGTCAGCCGGTCGGCGCCCTTCGCGGTGAGGACGAGCGTGTGCCCGTCCCACGCCGCGGCGACCCCGGCCTTCGGGTCAACCTCGGGCGGCATGGGGAGCCGGGCCAGCGCCGACTCGAAGACTCGGCTGTCCGCGCGGTTCCACTTCGGGACGCCCCCGACGGGCAGGATCCGAACCGGCATGTCCGCCGACCCGGACCCCGGCAGGCAGGCCTCGCGGCACACGAGCCACTCGGCCCGGACGCGGATCTCGCCTTGGTCCGGCTTGGCGGCCGGGCTGGTCCTCAGCCGCAGGAGCAGGACGGCTTGGTCCTCGTAGATGTAGTCCACCAGCCCGGTGTGGGCGTAGCGCTCCGGCGCCGGCCAGAAGACCTTCTCGACCTCGACACCGGGCGGTGTCTCGATCGACCGCAGCGCGATGGGCATGCCCGTGTCGCCGGGGTTCTTCCAGTACAGATGCCAGCCGGGCTCGATGTCGAACACCACGGCCAGCATCGTCGTGGCGCCGGGCGTCAGGGCGGATTCCTGCAGAGCCAGCCGCATCGAGACGAGCTCGGCCGGGTCCGGCTGGCGGTCGAAGGGCCCGGCGGCGAGCGCGGCGGGGGCCGACGCCAGCGAGAGGGCGGTGAGCACACCTCCGATTGTCCGCCTGCATCCCATCGGCACGATGATCCCCCATCGGCGTCCCACCGGGCCAGCGCCCAGACGCATGTATGTACCCGTTCGGTGCGGAGTGTATTCAGGCCCTGATTGGCATCGAGGCCGATCGAAGGAGGAAGCATGGGGCGTTCAACGCGATCGAGACGGGGGCCGGCGGCGTGGCTCGCCCTGCTGATCCTGGCGGCCGGGGGTTGTGCGGCGTCGTCCAGCGACGAGACCCTGACGCGCATCGACGATTCGCAGGTGATGGGCCGGCTCACGGGCGGTTCGGCGGGACGGACGTTGGTCATCGACGCCCGGCCCGCCGACGCCTACCGCGCCGGGCATATCCCCTCGGCGGTGAACCTGCGGCTGGAGGACGTCGCCCGCGGCCGGACGTCCGGCCTGGAGAACTACCCCGTCATCATCGTGTACGGGGACAACCCCGCGTCGTCCGTGGCGGTCGCCATGGTCAAGCGGCTCCGTTCGCTGGGCCACCGTGACGTCCGGCTCTTCGAGGGGGGGTTCGACGGCTGGCGCCGGGCCGGCCGGCCCGTGGCTCGGGACGAGTGAGGGCCGCCCAGCGCGGCGCGGACCTGAACAAAAACGTCGTCCGGCCCGAACGTGCGGACCGAACGACGGCGTGGTTGGAGGCGGGTCAGGGAACGGGAGAGGATCCGGACGGACGCGCCGGCGGCCTCGGGCCGGTCGCGCCCGGTGTGTGCGGGAAGGGGCTCAGTCGAACATGCCGCTGACGCGCGGGAGCTCCGCGTTCTTGAGGTTCAGCGTGGTCTCGATGCGGAAGTTGGACTGCGTGCGGTGGCGCTCGGCGAAGAAGAACTTGAGGCTGTAGCGCTTGCCGTCCTGGAGCCAGTCCAGTCGGTCCAGGTCGATGGTCTGCGAGACGGCCGCGTGGACGCCGCCGATATCGATGACCTTGCGCCCGTCGATGAACACGAACACGTCGTCGTCGCCGGTGAACGTGAAGACCTGTCCCGAGCCGCGCCGGTACACGAACTCGGTGTCGAGCTCGTACGTGAAGTGGAAGTTGCGGTCGTTGCCGGGCGAGTTGCCGAAGAGCTGCCCGTTGATGGGGAAGAATCCGCGGAGGGCTTGGTAGTCCGGGTCGGCCTTGTCGTCGAACGTGTAGATGTTCGATCCCGGCTGGCGGATGAGGGTGATCGAGAGCGGCGCGGACATGTTCACGCCCGGGACGTCGCGGTACCACTGCCGGAACGACCCCGCCGAGTCGATGCCCCCGGGGTCCTCGGCGCCGTAGGACCCGGGCGAGTCGCCCAGCTCCGGGTTGTACATGGACGGGTTGATGTTCCGCCCCGCCGAGTCGTGGTACTGCGATCGGAGCTTGCGCCCGCCGCCCACGAAGACGGGCTTGCCGTCGTCGTCGAGCTCGTCGGCGACGTTCCCCACGTACTGGCCGAACCCCGAGGCCGGCCGGCGCTCGAAGTCGGGGTGCCCGCCCTCGACGGTCCGCTCGCGGAAGTCGCGGACGACGCCCGTGAGGGTGATGGATTCGGGCAGGCCGTCGGCGCCAGGGTCTGGGGCGCCGGTGGCGCTCGACGCCCACAGCACCAGCCCGGCGGCCGTCGCCAGGCCCGCGGCGGTCATCATCGTGTTCGAGAGGTCCTTTCGCTTCATCGCTGACTCCTCCTCCGTTCAGCCCGGCCCGCCCCCGACGCGCGGGAGCGCACGCGGGCCGGACGAATCAGCCCCAACCGTACGATTCACCTCCTCCGGGCCAGCCCTTTGGCGCCGAGTTCTTCCCGTTTGGCGTCACACTGCGCAGTCTGCGCCGGCGACGGGTTTTCAACACATGAAGA
>RFGI01000180.1 GCA_003696725.1 Planctomycetota bacterium
CGGGTAGGCTTCCCGTGTCGGCCGCCCGCCGCGGACGACGGGAGAGACGAGCCCATGAACCGATTCCAAACGCTTTCAGTGATCGCTGCGCTCGCCGGCGCCGGCGCAGCCCGCGCCGCGAGCGTCGATGTCTCATACACCCGGATCACCAGCAACTCGGGCCAAAACGTTGAGTCGCAGTTCATCACGACCGTCACCGAGGTCGCCGGCGACCCGACGGTGATCGACTTCATCTTTCGCAACAACGTCGGGATCGCGTCGAGCATCTCCGAGGTCTACTTCGACAACGGGGCCACATCCTCGCTTTTCAGCGGCGGCGCCATCGCCCAACAGGTCGGCGCTTCGTTCGTGTTCGGCTCGGCCTCCCCGCCGGACCTCCCGGGCGGGAACTCCCTCGCCGATCCCTTCGACGTGACCCCCGGCTTTCTCGCCGACGCCCAAGGCAACCCGAGCGTCGGGCTCAACACCGCGAGCGATCTGCTGCGCATCCGCATGACGCTGCTCGCCGGCGTCACGTTCGGCGACGTCGAGTCGGCGCTCGGCACGGGCGCCCTGCGCCTGGGGATGCACGTCCGCGCGATCGGCGACGACGGCGAGAGCGATTCCTTCGTCAACGGGCCGCCCCCGATCGTCCCGCTGCCCGGCGGCGGCGCGATGGGCCTGGCGGCGCTGACGATCCTCGCGTCGCGCCGCCGACGCTAGCCCGCCAGGTCCACGAGCAGCTCGCCCCGCAGCACGGTCACCGCCCGCCCCGCGAGCCGGACACGATTGCCGCGTGGCCGCACGCGCAGCGTCCCCCGCCTGCCGGAGAGCTGGATCGCGGTCAGGTCGGCGTTGCCCAGCCGGTCGGCCCAGTACGGGCCCATCGCACCGTGCGCCGAGCCGCACACCGGGTCCTCGTCCACCCCCGCCGCGGGGGCGAAGAACCGCGAGACGAAGTCGCACCGGCTCTCGCCGGCCGGCGCGGTCACGATCAACCCGACATACGGCAGCGCCCTCAGCGCGCCGAGGTCCGGCGCCGCCGACGCCACGGCGGCCTCATCCTCCACCTCCGCGAACAGGTACCGCAGCGGCGTGACCCCCACCCACCGGGCGGGCGCGCCGAGCACCATCGCGACCGCGTCCGCGACGGCCGCGCCCGCCTCCGCCGGCGGGCCCGCGGGCAGGTCCACCTCGATCAGGCCGTTCTCTTGTGTACACCGCAGCGGCCCGCTGCGCGTGCGGAACTCCACCGGCGTCTCTCGTGCGACGAGCCCCCATTCCCAGACCGCCGCCGCCGAAGCCAGCGTCGCGTGCCCGCACAGGTCCACTTCGATCGCGGGCGTGAACCACCGCAAGCCGAACGCGCTACCCCCGATCGGCGTGACGAACGCCGTCTCGGATAGATTCATCTCAGCCGCGACGGCTTGGAGGAGGTCGTCCGCAGGCCGGGCGTCGGGCGGCGCCAGGCACACCGCCGCGGGATTCCCGCCGAACGGCTCATCCGCGAAGGCGTCGATCTGAAGAAACGGTGTCGGCACGGCGCATCCCTGTTCGTTCGTCTGCGTGTCACGCGCCGATCGTATTCACGCCGCAATCGACGTAGATCGTCTCGCCGGTGACGCCCGAGGCGAGGTCGGAGACCAGAAACACCGCGGCGCCGCCCACGTCCGCCCCCTCGACGTTTCGCCGCAGGGGCGCCCGCTCGGGCGTGCGCTCGAGCATCACGTCGATCCCGCCGACGGCGCTGGACGCCAGCGTGCGCAGGGGCCCGCCCGAGATCGCGTTGACCCGGATGTTCCGCTCGCCGAGCTCGGCGGCCAGGTACCGCGTCGTGCACTCCAGCGCCGCCTTGGCGACGCCCATGACGTTGTACCCCGGGACGACCTTCTCGGCGCCGTAGTACGACATCGACAGCACCGACCCGCCCCCGGTGGCCGTCATCGGCGCCCGCGCCCGCTGCGCCATCGCCGCCAGGGTGTACGCGCTGATGTCGATCGCCGAGAGGTACGCCGACCGCGGCGTGTCCGTGAACCGGCCCGGCGCCAGCCACTGGCGGTCCGCGAAGGCGATCGAATGAATCAGAAAATCCAGCCGCTCGTGCTCGGCGGTGTACGCCTCGAACACCGCGTCGAGGTCCTCGTCCCGGCCCGCGTCGCACGGGCGGACCCAGGGTGATCCGACGCCGATCTTCTCGACGGCCCGGCGCGTGCGGCGCTCGTTCTTCTCGCCGGGCAGCGACGTGAACGCGCACCGGGCGCCGTGCTCGACCAGCGACCGCGCGATATGGAACGCGTACGACCGGTCGTTGGCCACGCCGAAGATCAGCCCGCACTTGCCGGCCAGGAGCGACATCACGCCTCCTCTCTCTGTGCCCGCGCGGTCAGTCCCACCGCAGCACAACCTTGCCGAACTGCTCGGCGCCCTCCAGCCTCGCCCAGGCCTCCGGCGCCCGGTCCCATGAGTGGACCGAATCCACGATCGAGCTCAGATGCCCAGCTCGAAAGAGGCTGACGACCTCGGCGAACTCTTCGTTGGTCCCCATGGTGGAGCCGATCAGCCGCAACTGGTTCCAGAACACCCGGCCCAGGTGCGTTTCGGCGGCGGGCCCGCTGGTGGCGCCGCAGGTCACGAACCGCCCGCCGCGCGCCAGGCTCGCGACGCACGAGCCGTGCACCGCCCGGCCGATCGAATCGAAGACCACATCAACGCCGCGTTTATTCGTCCAGCCGCGCACGGCCTTGGACCAGTCCTCGCCCGAGTCGAGCACGCCGTGATGGGCGCCGAGCTCCCGCGCCCGCTCGAGTTTCCATCCGTGCCGGCTCGTCACCGCCACGCGGCAGCCGGCCCACAGGCACAGCGACAAGAGCGCCGTCGAGACGCCCCCGCCGATCCCGGTGATCAGGACGGCCTGCCCCGGGTGGACCCGGGCTTTGGTGAACATCCCGTACGCCGTAAGCCCGACGAGGCCGAACGCCGCCGCGTCGACGGGGTCGCGCTCGCCCACGTCCTGAAGATTGGCGACGGGCAGGCACAGCCGCTCGCGGTGGGCGCCGTGGGTGTGTTCGCCGATCAGCTCGTACGCCGGCGCCAGGGTCGAACCCGGCGGATCATCCGGGCTGAGCCGTTCCGGCTGACGGACGGCGGCGTTGAAAACGACGCGCCGGCCGATCCACGCCTCGTCCACGCCCGGCCCGACCTCATCGACGGTCCCGCAGGCGTCGCAGCCGCTGATCCTGGGGTACTCAAGCGAGAGCCCGGGGATGCCCATCCCGACCCAGATGTCCATGTGGTTCAGAGCCGACGCCAGGACGCGGACCCGGGCCTCACCCGGCCCGGGCGGCGCCGGCTCGGGCCAGTCATCAACGGCCTGGATTACACCTGACACCGCCCCGTCGCCGGCCTGACGCTGGATCACGATCGCTCGCATGCCGCCAGCGTACCCGTTCGGCGGTCGCGAAGCCCAGACTCAGAGCAGGGTGAACGGCCCTCGATGCGGTCCCAGTTATTGTTACCGGACCTCCTCTACAGACGCTTCGGGACCAAAAACTCGCCCAGCTGCGCGATGACTCTTGTATTCAGCCGGCCGCGCGGTACATTGATGATGGTCCACCGCACAGGGACCACTGACAAGACCGGTGTGTGCTCGACCGAGGGACGTGCCGTGCGCGGCGTCAACCGACGCGCGGCCGATCCACCGCCGCCCGAAGTCGCGCTCCGCCGGGCCGGAGGAGTCGATCGTGAGACAGGTGTGTTTTGTGGGCGTGGCAGCGGCTGTCGGCGCGATCGCCGGGCGCGCCGCCGGCGTCATGACCTATACGTTCTTCGACCCCGGCGCGGGGCCCGAGATCACCTACACCGAAGGGGCGGGCAGCTTCCTCGGCAATGGGACGAGCAACGGTCTGCTGGTCTGGTCCGGGCCCTCCATCGCCCTGACCATCGACGGCACGGACCACGGCCTGGGGTCAACGCTCTTCGGCGCGGATCTGACCATGCAGCTCGAGATCGGCGCCGTCAGCAGCTTTGAGGGCGGCATCCTCACCGCGCCCATCGTCTCCGGCGTGATCACCTTCACCGATTCGGTCACAACCGACTTCATCCTCTCCGGGACGATCGGCGCCGGGTCGGGCGCGGTCCTGACGCTGGGCACGACCGGCAACGTGATCGCCCAGGGCGCCGGCGGCCCGGGCGGGCTGGTCTGGACCGCCGGGAGCGCGCTGACGGACGCCTTCGGGCCGCTCACCCTCCTGCCCATCCACGACATGAACTTCACGCTGACCGAGATCACCCCGACCGTGGGGGTCAACCCGGACGGCTTCCTCACCAGTTTCACCGCGAGCAGCGCCTTCACCGGCAACTCGGCGATCCCCGCGCCGGGCGGCCTGGCGCTCCTCGCCGTCGCCGGGGTGTTCGCGCGCCGGCGCCGCTGACCGGCCGCGATCGGATCGACGCGCGTGGGCGAGCACACCCCCGCGACGGACACAGGGAATCAGCGCGGCCCGCACCGCCGCGCGAGGAGATGGGACATGCTGGGTCGCTTCCTTGGTGTCGGGCTCATTTGCGGCGCGGTGACCGCGTCGGCCCCCGCCACGATCTCGTTCACCTTCGATGACCCGGGCGGGGGGCCCGAGTTCCTGTTCACCACCGGCACGGACGCGCTGACCAACCCGGGCCATCTCTCCTACGTCGGGCGTCAGGTCGACCTCATCGTCGACGCCTCGGAGGAAGGCTTGGGCGTGCACCAGTTCAAGTCCGAGCTCGTCCTGGAGATCGAGATCGGCGCCGTCGAGTCACAGGTCAACAACCTGCTGGTGTCCTCGGTCTTCGGCGGCTCGTTCGAGTTCCGCCTGGCGCCGCAGGCCGCCACCGAGGGCCTGGGCAGCGACGTGATCCTCGCGGGCGTGATCACCGGCGGGGGCGTCGCGACGTTCTCCACGACGGGGGCGGTCCTCTCCACAAGCACCTTCGGCGGGCTCGAACTGATCGAGGGCCCGGTCCTCGACGCGATCCTCGGGGGCGCCGACCTCGTCCCCGTCTTCGATATGTCGTTCACCCTCACCAACATCCGCACGCTCAACGGGGGCGGCGGCGTGACCCTGACCCAGGACGGCTTCGTCCAGTCCTTCACGGCCAACAGCGCCTTCACCGGGAACGCCGAGCTCGGCGCCATCCCGACGCCCGGCCCGGCCGCCCTCCTGGTGTGCGGTGTCGGGCTCTCGATGACCCGCCGACGCCGCTGATCGTCGCGTCGGCCCGATGACAACAGACCCCTTCTGAGAGGGGGAGAGAGCCCCGGCGCTCGCGTCACGCGCGAGCGCCGGTTTTCGATTCAGCCGGGGTCGATCAGCGAGCCGAACAGCGTCAGCGTGTCCGCCCGCTCGATCCGCACCGGGACGATCCGGCCGATGAGGTCGTCCGCGGCGACGCCCGGCGGGGCGTCGAACAGGACGATCAGGTCGCCGTCGGTCCGGCCGGCCAGCTGAGGCGACGCGCCCTGAGCGACGAGCGCCGCCGTCCGCCGCTCTCGGCCGCCGACGGTCAGCGCCACCGCCCCGCCCGGCGCGGGCCGGCGTTTGCGCTCGCGGGCGCTGAGCCCTTCGACGAAGACGCCCACGGTCCGTCCGACCTGCCCCTGTGCGATCTCGTCGCTGATCGTGTGCTGCACGGCGAGCAGCGCGTTGTTCCGCCGGCGCTTGACCGTCTCCGGCACGTCGTCCGCCAGCCGGTCGTGCGCCGCCGTCCCGGGCCGGGGCGAATACTTGAAGATAAAGCAGTTCTTGTACCGCACGCGCTCCAACAGCCGGACCGACGCGGCGAAATCTTCGTCCGTCTCGCCCGGGAACCCGACGATCATGTCGCCCGCGAGCATCAGCGGCCGGCCATTCTCCGGCTCGTGTAGGAACGCCCTGGCCCGGTCGACGAACTCGAGGTACTCCCCCACCGTGTAGCCGCGGTTCATCCGCCGCAGGACCGCGTCTGACCCCGACTGCGCCGGGACGTGCAGGTACCGGCAGATCCTGGGTGAGTCGAGCATCACGGCCAGGGCGTCGTCGCCGAAATCCCGAGGGTAGCTCGTCACGAACCGGAGGCGCTGGATCGCCGGGACCTCGTCATGGATGCGCTTGAGCAGATCGGCGAAGGTCGTCGCGCGGACGCCGGCGAGCGGATCGCGGCGGCGACCCGCTGTAAACGCCCGGCCCTTCTGCGGCTGCGTGACCCCGCCGACCGTCACCGCGGCGCCGTGCTCGAACCGGTAGTGGTTCACCGTCTGCCCAAGGAGGGTGACCTCGATCACGCCGGCGTCGGCGAGACGCCGGCACTCGTCGACGATGTGGTCGGGCGGGCGGTGGATCTCGGCGCCGCGGGTGTTCGGCACGACACAATACGTGCAGAACTTGTTGCACCCTCGCGTGATCCGCACGTACGCCGACCCGTTGTGGTCGGTCGGCGAGATCGCGCGGGAGAGGTCCAGCAGCTCGAGCCGATCCTCAGCGGCCGCGAGCGTGGCCGTGCGGCGCGAGGCGGCGCCCTGCAGCGCCACCTGCCGCGCCGAGCGGTCCGCTGCGTGACCGTCCGCCAGCATCGCGGCGCGGGTCCGGGCCGCGTTGTCCAAGAGGGCGGGCAGCCGGTCGAGCTCCGCCGGCCCGCACAGGAGGTCCACGACGGGCATCCGGCGGATCAGGTCCTCGCCGTCACGCTCGGCCATGCACCCGAGCACGCCGACGATGAGCCCGGGCTCGCGGCGCTTGCGACGGGCCATCTCGCCCAGCCGCGACCGGACCTTCTGCTCGGCGTGGTCGCGCACCGAGCAGGTGTTGTACAGCACGATGTCCGCGTCATCGGGCGAGGGCGTCAACCGGTAGCCGAGCGAGGCGAGTTGGCCCAGGACCAGCTCCGAGTCGAGCTCGTTCATCTGGCAGCCGAAGGTCTCGAGATGGACGGTGCGGCCGGCGGTCACGGCCGGAAGTCTACGGCTTGCGGCAGCCGTCGGGGGCCGCCCGATCCCGCCATCGGGGGTCAACCCGCCGGCGCATCGAGCCGATATGCGGACCTGCCGGGCCCGGCGTGGCCCGGGCGGGAGCCTCGCCATGCAGACCTACGACCTCGCGGTGATCGGCCTGGGGCCGGCGGGCCATTTCGGCGCCATCCAGGCCGCCAAACTTGGCAAGCGCGTCGTCGCGATCGAGGCCGCCGAGGACCCCGGGGGCGCCGCCGCGATCACCGGCACCGTCCCCTCCAAGTCCCTCCGCGAGGCCACCCTCCACCTGACCGGGCTGCGCCAACGCACGCACTACGGCGCCCACTACCGCGTCAAGGACGACGTCACGTTCGACGACCTCATCGGCAGCACCGCCAAGATCATCCGCCACGAGACGGGCGTCCTCCGCGACCAGCTCCGGCGCAA
>RFGI01000181.1 GCA_003696725.1 Planctomycetota bacterium
GCCTCAGTCGCGCCGACGCGGAGGACCCGGCCGTCGAACTCCAGCGTCGGGCCGTCGTTGATCGCGCCGCGCCAGACCCTGGACGCCGCCGGCGCCCGCATCTGGTCCGTCGGGGTGAGCGTGGCCAGGCTCGACAGGGCGCCGGGCAGATCGCCGCCCGCGCGGACCTCGACCTCGTAGCGTCGCCCGCCCTCGGTCAGTTCGTCCAGCGTGCCCTGAGCCGCAACCGAGCCCTGCACCAAGATCGACACCCGGTCGCAGACCATCTCCACCTCGCCCAGCAGGTGGCTGTTGAGGAAGACGGTCTTGCCGCGCTCTTTGAGTTCGATGAGGACGTTGCGGATGTCCCGCCGGCCGACGGGGTCCACGCCGTCGGTGGGCTCGTCGAGGACGATGAGATCGGGATCATTGATCAGGGCTTGTGCGACGCCCAGCCGCTGCTTCATGCCCTTGGAGTAGCCGCCGATCTTCTTCTTCCGCCACGGCGCCATGCCGACGAGGTCGACCGCTTCGTTGGCGCGGCGTCGGCGGACCGGCCTCGGCACGCCGGCCAAAGCGCCGAGGTAGTCGAGCGCCTGATCGCCGGTCAGATAGTCCGGGAAACGCAGGTGTTCGGGGAGGTACCCGACGCGGGCCAGGGCGCGTTTGTCGCCGATGGGCCGGCCGAGCATCCGTCCCTCGCAGCGCGTCGGCCGCACGATGGTCATCAGGATCTTGACGAGGGTGCTCTTGCCGGCGCCGTTGGGCCCCAGGAGCCCCACCACCTCGCCGCGACGGGCGCGCAGGTCCACCCCTCGCAGGGCGCGCACACGGCCCCGGTAGGTCTTCTCGGCTTGGCGGATGTCAATGGTCAGCTCGCTCATCGTCGCCCCGTCAGGCCCTCACCCGTCGCGCTTGCGCGCGATCAGGTGGAAGATGTGCCAGTGCTTGGCGTACCCCAGCGCGTCGGCGCCGTCGCGCTCCTCTTCTTGGAGATGCTCGATGATGAATTGCGAGAGCAGGGCGTCCAGCGCCCCCCGCCGGTGCGCGGTCACGTCGGGCTGGGCCGCCCAGCCGTCGCGCTCGCCGAAGAGCTGCCCGACGAAGAGGCCCCCCGGCTCGATCGCCCCGGCGCACCGGTCCCACACCGCGCCGAACGCTCCCGGCGGGCAGAACGGCAGCGCGTACGCCGCGTTGAGCAGCCGGCACGGTGGCAGGTCGGCCGTCTCGAACCGGGCCGCGAGGGTCTCGAGCCGGTCCGTCCCGGTCAGGTCGGCCCTGCGACGCAGGCGGTCGATCGCCTCGGCCTCGGCGTCGATGGCCAAAACCCGCCAGCCCCGGCCCAGCAGCTCGGCCGAGTCCCGGCCCTCGCCGCAGCCGAGGTCGATCGCCAGATCGCCCGGCGCCGGCTCGCCGATCATCTCCAGGGCGCGCCGCAACAGGGGCCGCGGCGGCGACCCCGCCATCGCGTCGTAGTACCCGCGCCAGTCGCGCCGGTCCGCGTAGTATGCGGCCCCGTGCGCCGGGCCATCGGCGGCGTGCGGCTCACCCGTCATGCGGCCCACTCTACGCGACTTCATCGATGAGCTCGACGCCGCCGGCGAGCTGCTGCGCGTCCGCGAGCCGGTCTCGCCCGTCCTCGAGATCGCCGCCCGCGCCGACGCCGAGTCCAAGCGCCCCGCGCCGAATCCACCCAGCGCCGCGGCCCGCCGCAATGACCCGGCGTGGTGGGACCTCGGCGGCAGGGCCCTGCTCTTTGAAAACGTTGAAGGGTCGGGCCTGCCGGTGCTCATCAACGCCCTGGGCTCCTACCGGCGGATGGAGATGGCCCTGGGGTGCGCGCGGTTCGTCACGCCCGGCGGGCCCGACGGGTTCGAGGCGATCGCCGCCCGCATCGCCGAACTGATCAAGCCCGAGCCGCCGCGCTCGGCGCGGGAAGTCGTCGGCGCTCTCCGGCGGTTCGCGCCGCTGGTGCGGATCCCACCCCGCGCCGTCCGCCGGGGCGTGTGCCAGGAGGTAGTTACGACGGGCGACGCCGTGGACCTGACGCGCCTGCCGATCCTCAAGTGCTGGCCGAGGGACGGCGACCCGGCCGCGGTCGGGTTCCCGGCGGGCGTCAACGCGGCGGTCGCGGGCGCCGATCTGATCGACGACCCTACGTCCGCCGGGCGGTACATCACCTTCGCGCACGTACACACGATCCACGCCGACGACGCGGGCGTGGCCAGGCCCGCCTCGCACAACGTGGGGATGTACCGCGTGCAGTTGATCGGGCGCCGGCGCCTGGCCATGCACTGGCACATGCATCACGACGGCGCCCGGCACTGGCGCTCGTGGGCGACGCGCGGCGAGCCGATGCCCGTCGCCATCGCCCTGGGGGGGGAATCGGCGTTGCCCTTCGGCGCGATCGCCCCCCTGCCCCCGGGGATCTCCGAGCTGCTGTTCACCGGGTTCCTAATCGGTCGCGGCGTGCCGATGGTCCGCGCCCGAACGGTCCCGCTGCGCGTCCCGGCCAACGCCGAGATCGTGATCGAGGGCTACGTCCGCCACGACGCCGGCCCGCCCGGGTGGGACCCGCGCGACGAGACCGCCGGCCCGCTGGGCCCCGGCGCCTTTTTCGAGGGGCCGTTCGGCGACCACACGGGGTTCTATTCCCTGCCCGACCGGTACCCGGTGGTTGAGGTGACGGCCGTCACGAGCCGGCGCGGCCCGGTGTACCCGGCGACGGTGGTGGGCCTGGCGCCGCAGGAGGACTACTTCATGGGCAAGGCCGTGGAGCGTCTGTTCCTGCCGCTCTTTCGCACGATCGCGCCGGACGTGGAGGACTACGACCTGCCGCTGTTCGGCTGCTTCCACAACTGCGCCGTGCTCGCGATCAAGAAGGTATATCCCATGCAGGCGCGCCGGGCCATGCACTCGGTGTGGGGCGCGGGGCAGATGGCCTGGACCAAGTGCGTCATCGTGGTGGACGACGACGTGGACGCCCACGACGCCCGGGCGGTGATGCGCGCCGTCGCCCAGCGGTGCGACCCGGCGACAGATGTGGAGCTGGTCCGCGGGCCCCTGGATATCCTGGACCACGCGGCGCCGGCGCTCGGGGCCGGGACCAAGATCGGGCTGGACGCGACACGCCCCGGGCCGGGCGAGCGGCGCAGCGCAGCGGCGCCCGGCGAGCCAGTGGACCTCGACGCCCTGCGAGCCATGCCGGGCGTGCGTGACGCGGCGGCGCTTGAAGACTCAGGCCTTTGGGTCGCACTGTCGCTCGACGAGAATGAGCCCGCGCTCGCCGAGCGCCTGGCGCGCCAGATCGGCGCGATGCGCACCCCGCCGCGCTGCGCGATCCTGCTCGGCGCGGACGTGGACGTGCGCCGCCCCGACGAGGCGCTCTTCCACTGGCTGGCGAACTGCGACCCGGGGCGCGACCGGCGCGAGCACGCCGGCGGGATGCTCTTCGACGCCAGGCCCAAAGCGCCGGGCGTCGCGCCCAGCGGCGAGCCCGTCCGCGACTGGCCCCCCCTCATCGAGGGGGCGCCGATCGGCCGCGCGCGGGCGACGGCCTAGGCTCTGTTCGGCGGACCGGTGGGACGGGCGTCTCGCCCGTCGTGGCTGCCACAGTTCAGTGGGACGGGCGTCTCGCCCGTCGTGGCTGCCACAGATCAGTGGGACGGGCGTCTCGCCCGTCGTGGCTGTCACAGATCAGTGGGACGGGCGTCTCACCCGTCGTGGCTGTCACAGATAACGGCTGAGACGGCCGTTTCACCGGCTGTCCCCGCCTCGGGTGACGCCTGATCGAGTCGCCAAACAGGACCTCGCCGGCGCTTTGGGCCCCGTCAGCCGAAGACCGCCCGCAGGATCAGATCGCGCACGCCCGCCGCGTCGATCGCGTCCGGCCCGATCAGCCGGGCGTCCGGCGACAGGATGATCGGCCCGTCGGCGGGGTCGTCGGTCGGGCGCCCGTGCGAGCCGCGGACCACCGACGCGTCCAGCGGGACGACGCGCATCAGCGCACGAAACCCGAGGCGCTTCTTGAGGAGCGTCCACCCGATCCGCGCCGCGGGCCAGCGGATCGCCGGGTCGATGAACAACTCTCGGGGGTCGTAGCCGGGCTTGCGGTGGATGTCCACGGTGCGGGAAAAGTCCGGGGCCCGGGCGCCGTCGAGCCACCAGTCGTGCGCGAACCACGCGTCGGCGTCGCTGATCAGGACGAGGTCTCCCGAGCGGGGATGATCGAGGCCCGCGTCGCGCTGGCCCGCCTGATCCAGGACGCGCTCCACGCCCGGCAGCGCCGCCAGCGCCTCGCGCGCCGGCCCTGCCGATGACGGATCGTTGATGTACACGTGCGCGATCTGGTGGTCCGCGACGGCGAACGCCCGGCTGGCGCCCGCGTCAAGATGTTCGCCGCCGAGCTCCTCGCGCACGGCGAGCAGGCCGGCCTCACGCAGCGCGCGGTTCGGGAACACGGCGCGCGACACGGCCGTGATCCCGTACTCGCTGAGCACGACGGGCGTCACGCCCCGGCCCTCGAGCCAGTCGATGAGGTCGCCGGCCACCGCGTCGATCGCGGCGAGGTCGCCCCCGATCGCCGGATCGCCGGGCCCCAGCCGCTGGAGGTTGTAGTCCAGGTGCGGCAGGTAGATCAGCGACAGCGTCGGCTCGAACCGCGTCTCGATCAGTCGTGCGCACCGCGCGATCCACCGGCTGGACTCGATCCCCGCGCCCGGCCCCCAGAACCGAAAGAGCGGGAACCGGCCGAGGTCGGCCTGGAGCTCGTCACGCAGCGGCGCCGGGTTGGTCCACAGGTCGGGGATCTTGCGGCCGTCGGCGGGGTACATCGGCCGGGGCGTGACGGCGATGTCCGCCGACGAGTGCATGTTGAACCACCAGAACAGATTGGCGCACGTGAACCCGGCGTCGCGCCGCCGGGCGGTCTCCCAAACCTTCTCGCCCGCGACCAGGCGGTTGGACTGGCGCCAGAACCGGACCTCGGCGGCGTCGCGCTCGTACCAGCCGTTGGCCACCACGCCGTGCTCGCGCACAGGGCGCCCTGTGAGCATCGTCGCCTGCACGGGGCAGGTGACTGCGGGTGTCACAGGCCGAAGAGTCGCGGCGGCGCCGCGGTGAGCCAGACGCGCCAGGCTCGGCGCCCCGTCCAGGAGCCTCGGCGTCAGCCCAACGATGTTGAGCACCGCGACGCGGTTCACCCGGACGCTCCCGGGCTCACCGCTCCGATCACTCCCTCAAGCCACGCCAGTTCGCGCGCGATCGACGCGGCGAGCTCGAGCCGTAGATCCGCCGGCAAGACCGACCAGGTGTACGTCTCGATCTCGAAGAGCCGGCAGTCGGTCCGCGCCAGGACCGCGCCGACGACCGCCTCGAGCTCGGGCTGGGTCGTGGCGACGACGCCCGCGCCGGACCAGAAAATCGGGACGTGGTAGTGGACCCGCCACGACCGGGCCCGGGCCGATCCGATCGACGCCAGGGCGTCGGGCAGGTCGGGCCAGCGCTCCACGATCCGGCCGTCGGTGGCGCCCACGGTCTGGTGGAGGTAGGTCGACTCGGCGAACGGCGCCAGCGCCGCGCGCACCGAGTCGCGACCCGATTCGGCGCCGGGGATCTGGGCCTGAATCGCGGAGGACGCCTGCACTCTCCCGACACGCGCCCCGACGCGCTCGAGCGCGCCCAGCGCCTCGGCGACCGGCTCGAACATCACGGCGAGGTGGCACGCGTCCAGGCACAGGCGCACGTGCCGGCGCAGGGCCGCGCCGCTGAGCCCGACCGACCGCGCCACCGGCGCCAGGTCGCGCTCGAACCAGCGGGCGAAGCCGGCGACGGTCTCGATGAGCCCGTCCGGCTCGGGCTCGACGTCGAGATGCACCGTGCGCCCGGCCTGGTCGCGCAGGCGTGCGAACCGCGCCGCCACACGGGCAATGTTCCTCGTCATCGATCCGAGGTCGCCGGGGCTCGGCGCGCCCCAGGGTGCGTAGGAGAGCGGCGAGGTGGAGACGCCGCCGGCGGCGCCCTCGGGCAGCAGCCGCGCGAGGATCGATCCCAGCCTCTCGGTGTACGCGACGCGTTGCTCGTCGCGCCAATCCGGCCGATGGACGCCCTCCTTGACGCGCCCGCCGTGGAACGCGCCGAAGGGGAAACCGTTGAGGCACGCCACGCGCAGGCCCGCGCCGGCGACGGCGTCGGAGAAGCGCCTCAGGGCGCCGGGCGCTTCGAATTCGCGGGCCTCGGCGTCGCTGAGGCGCAGCCCGATCGCGAGCCGCCCCCGGGGCGCCACGTGCCGGCGAACCTCGCCCCCGACACCGACGAGCGCCCGTGTGACGGCGCCCAGCCCATCCGCCGGGTGGATGTTCGAGCAGTAGGCGAGGGTCGGCCCGGTCACGGGTCGGCGAGCTCCCGCCCGCGGTCCCGCGCCGCGACGATGGCCCGGACCACCGCGTCGCGCACGCCGGCGCGCTCGAGCGTGCGGATCGCGGCGTCCGTGGTGCCCTTCTTGCTGGTGACCGCGGCGCGCAGGGCCGCCGGATCCGCGTCGTCTGTGTCCAGGAGCGCCGACGCGCCGGCGATCGTGGCGCGCACGATCCGACCGGCCTGATCGGGTGGGAGGCCGACCGCGTCTGCGCCGGCGAGCATCGCCTCGGCCAAGTAGAAGACGTACGCGGGCCCGGACCCGGCGACGCCCGTGAACGCGTCGATCAGGTCCTCCGGCAGGTCGATGGTCTGGCCGACGCTGCCGAAGAGCCGCCGGCAGAACGCGGCGTCGTCTTCACCCACGCCGGCGCTCGGCGCGATCGCGGTGATCCCGCGCCCGACCCGCGCCGGCAGGTTGGGCATGGTGCGGATCGCGCGCAGACCCGGGCCCAAGGCGCCCTCGAGGCGTGCAAGCGTCACGCCCGCCAGGACGGAGATCACACACCGGCCGCGGGCCCGGCCGGCCAGCTCCTGCGCGACCTGGGCGAGCATCTGTGGTTTGACGGCCAGCAGGACTCGGGCGCCGGTCGGCAGTTGGGCGTCGAGGCCGCCGGCGCGAGCGACGGTGGCGCAGCCGAGATCGGCCAGCGCCGAGCGCCGCTCGGGCGCGGGCTCGGCGACGACGACCCGGCCGGGCTCGAGAATGCCCGCGTCGAACGCGCCGCGGAGGATCGCGCAGGCCATCGTCCCGCCGCCGATGACGGCCAGATCCACGCCGACGCTCGTCGTCACGGGGCGCCTCCTCAAGCCGGTCGCGGGCCGGTCCGCCGCCCGCCTCGCCCGGCGCCCCGAGCGTACACTGGCGGCATGACCCAGTCGGCCGTCACCTACGAGCTCGCGTTCGAGAAGCCGGTTGTCGATCTCGAGGCGGAGCTCTCCCGCCTCGACAGCGAGGAAGCCGGCGACCCGGCCCTGGCCCGGACGCTGCGCACCGAGCGCGACCGCCTGCTCGAATCCATTTACCGGGATCTTGAGCCGTGGGAGACGGTGCGCGTCGCCCGGCACCCCAGACGCCCGCAGACGGCCGACTACATCGGCATGGTGTTCAAGGATTTCTGCGAGCTCCACGGCGACCGGCGCTACGGCGACGACCCGGCGATCGTCGCGGGGCTGGCCCGGGTTGGATCGATCAAGTGCCTGGTCATCGGGCACCGCAAGGGCAAGGACACGCAGGAGAAGATCGAGTGCCACTTCGGGTGCGCCCACCCGGAGGGGTACCGAAAGGCCCTGCGGCTGATGAAGCTGGCGGAAAAGTTCGGCCTGCCGATCGTCACGCTCGTGGACACGCCCGGCGCGTACCCCGGCATCGGCGCCGAGCAGCGCGGCCAGGCCGAGGCCATCGCCGTGAACCTCCGCGAGATGAGCCGGGTGCGCACCCCGATCGTCTCGGTGATCATCGGCGAGGGCGGGTCGGGCGGGGCCCTGGCGCTGGCCGTCGCCGACCGCGTCGCCATGCTCGAGCACGCGTGGTACTCCGTCATCAGCCCCGAGGGGTGCGCC
>RFGI01000182.1 GCA_003696725.1 Planctomycetota bacterium
AGTGGGACGGGCGTCTCGCCCGTCGCTGTGAGTGCGATCACAGCCGAGAAGGCCGACGCACCGGTCGGCCGCGGCGTCAGGGTGCTCACTGGTGATCCGTCGATCTGAAACTAATCGTCCCCGTGTCCGTCGGCGGGCGGGGGCCCGGCCCGGTCGCGGGCCAGCGTGACCCGGCCCTCGCCGTCGCGGGTGATCACGCCCAGCGCCTCGAGCGCGAGCAGCGCCGCCTGCTGCTCGGCCTCCTTCTTTGACGCCCCCCACGCCGGCGGGTAGCGGTCCGCGCCGACGCGGGCGCACACCTCGAAACACTTGGCGTGGTCCGGGCCCTTCTCGTCGAGCAGCACGTACTCCGGCATCAGGCCCAGGGTGTCCTGGGCGTGCTGCTGGAGGACCGACTTGAAGTTCTGCTGGTGCCCGCTCTCGGCGGCCTGGTCGATCAACGGGCTCAGGTGCGGCATCAGAAACTCGCGCACGGCCTCGATCCCGCCGGCGCCCCCTCCCGCGTCGAGATAGATCGCGCCGATCAGCGATTCCAGCACCGCCGCCGCCACCGACGCCGGCACCCGCTCATGCGTGAGCATCCCCTTCCCGAGCCGCAGGTGCTCGTCCAGGCCCAGCCGGCGGATGATCCGCCCGCATGTCCGGCGGCTGACCACCGCGGACTTGATCTTCGTGAGATCCCCCTCCAAGAGATCCGGGAACCGGGCGCACAACTCCTCGCACACCACCAGCCCCAGCACCGCGTCGCCCAGGAACTCCAGCCGTTCGTTCGAGGCCCGGCGGTGCTCGGCGTAGGAGGCATGCGTCAGGGCCGTCTGCAAGAGGCCCGGGTCGAGGAACCTCCGCCCGATGAGGGCCTCGGCCTGGCTGAACGAATCGTTCGTCGTCATCACCCGCCCGCGACAGACCGAGCCCGGACCACGAACGACCCGGACCGGCCCCAACCACCCGGGCCTCGGCGGATCGGCCTCGCCGATCGACACTGCCGAGCCTCGGCCCCGGCCGGGGGCGCGGGCGCTCGAGCGTCGTCAGAGCGGGGCCACCCGGGCGGGGCGGGCCTCACCGACGGCGGGCGAGCGCAGTCGCCCATGCCCCGAGCCTCCAAGGGTCGGGGTCCAACGGCCGGGGATGCCCGATTCTAGCGAAGACCCCGCCGCGATCGAACCATTCTCTGGCTTGGCGCGCCGGCGGTGACCCGATATGCTCTCTCGCCCCCAGCCGGCCACCGGCCGGGGTTCGAGGCCGACGGACCCGCACCCATGCACTACCCACGCCGCACCAGCCGAATCAAGCGCAAGCGCAGCATCGGGTTCCGCGCCCGCATGCGGACCCGCAACGGCCGGAAGATGATCAACCGCAAGCGCCGCATCGGCCGGCGGTTGAACGTCGCGGACAAGCGCTGATCCATCCAGATACAGGACGGCGCCGCCCCCGATCATCCGGGGCGCTGTGGCGCGCGCCGCCTCGATCCGCCCGGCGCCGTATCATCGCGGGCGCCACCGGAGGCGCACACGATGAAGGTTCACGAGTATCAGGCGCGGGAGCTGCTGGCCGACGCGGGCGTCCCGGTCCCGCCGGGCCGGGTGATCGAGTCGGTCGAGGACGCCGCCGCGGCGTACAAGGCCGTCACGTCCGAAGCGGGCGTATCGCTCGCCGTCGTCAAGGCCCAGGTCCACGCGGGCGGCCGGGGCAAGGCGGGCTTCGTGAAACTGGTGCGCACCCCGGAGGAGGCGACCGCCGCGGCGCGGCACATGCTCACGCACCGGATGATCTCGCCGCAGACCCCGCCCGAGGGGCTGGAGGTCCGCAAGCTGCTGATCGCCGCGGGCGTGAGCATCGCCCACGAGTACTACCTCGCGGTCACCACGGACCGCGCGACCCGGCGCAACATCCTGATCGCCTCGGCCGAGGGCGGCGTGGAAATCGAGAAGGTCGCCGCCGAGAACCCCGACGCCATCCTCAAGGAGCCGATCCACCCGTTGATGGGCCTCCAGCCGCACCAGGCCCGGCGGGTGGCGTTCGGGCTGGGCTTGAGCGGCAAGCAAGTAGGCCAGGCCGTGCGCGTCATGCTGGCGCTCGCCGGCGCGTACGACCGGCTGGACTGCTCCCTGGCGGAGATCAACCCGCTGATCGTCACGCCCCCGGTGGGCGACCACCCCGACGGGCAGGTCCTGGCGATCGACGCCAAGTTCAACTTCGACGACAACGCCCTCTTCCGCCAGAAGCGCGTCGCGGCCATGTTCGACCCGGCGGAAGAAAACCCGATGGAGCTGAGGGCCCAGCGCTTCGGGCTTAACTACATCGCCCTGGACGGAACCATCGGGTGCCTGGTCAACGGCGCCGGGCTGGCGATGGCCACCATGGACATCATCAAGCACTACGGGGGCGAACCGGCCAACTTCCTCGACGTCGGCGGGTCCGCGACGGAAGAAGCCGTCACCGAGGGCTTCCGCATCATCCTCGCCGACGACGCCGTCCGGGGCGTCCTGGTCAACATCTTCGGCGGGATCATGCGCTGCGACGTGATCGCTCAGGCGATCGTCAACGCCGCCAAAGAGGTCGGCTTCACCGTCCCGCTGGTCGTCCGGCTGGAGGGCACCAACGTGGAGGAGGGCCGGCGCATTCTCCAGGCCGCCAAGGGCGACATCCCGACCATGCAGCCGGCGACGGACCTCGCCGACGCGGCCCGCAAGGTCGCCGCCGCGGTGGGGTAGGCGCGCTCAGCCCTTGCGGCAGAAGAACACGTAATCCGTCGCCAGCGGCTCGGCGAGCAGCGGGTTGAGTTCGACCGCGATCTGGCCGCGGTGGTAGCACCCGTGCTGGGACAGTTGCGTCAGGATGTCCGCGATGCGGTTGGTGTAGGGATCGCCCTCGCTGGAGGTGTACCGGAACTCGGCGAAGAGCCGCTCCTCCGGCGTCTGGGCGATGAAGCGCTCCATCAGGGCGCCGATCTCGCCCGCCTCGCGCTCGGTCTGGTCCAGGGGCCAGGACGGGAAAAAGTCCGTCACGGGTTCGCCGGCTCCGGTGATGCGCCCGACCCACATCTTCTGGCAGACCAGGAGATGCGAGAGCCGGTCGAGGGGCTTGGCTGGCAAGCGCGTCCCCAGCGACCGCATCGCGTCGAGCACCCGCCGGTTGGCCCAGCGGTCGTACTCGAAGAGCCGGGCGAAGTACTCGGAGAATGTGGGTTGGACAGATGGCGCTGTGGCTCTGGCTGTGTCGTGCGCCATGATCGCCTCCTTCCGGAAGAAGTTGGGATCATACCGCGGCCGAGCCGTTATCCCTGCCTGCCCGCTGCGAAATCCTCCCGCTGTTGGCGGAGGTGATCGTGAAAATAGACGGGCAACTCGTCGAGCGCCCGCGCCAGGGCCTCGGCGCCCGCCGGCGAGAGCGGCCGGCGTTCCGCGAGCAACATCAGAACAACCGTGGCGTTGTGCCTGCAATCTTGGACGTCGAAGTTCGCCACCGCCGCCGCCTCGATGCGATCGAACAGGGCGTCGCCGTACTCGAGACCGCTGATCATCGCTTTGGAAAGGCCGTACATCGCCGCGCGCCGGCGCCGTTCATCGGGCTGCCGCGGCGGCTCCGTATCGAGCGGACCGGGCTCGGGCAGCGTGGCGAGCGGCGCCTCAAGAGCGGCGAGAAACGGCTCCACCTCGCGCGCCCGACCGGTCATGGAATCCTTGGCCATCGCCCATGATCGGGCCTGGAGCTCCGCGGCGACGGGATCCTTCTCATACGTGATCCGAACCAGGTCGCGCATCTCCCCCTCGGGGAGCGCCGCGAAGACCTCCTCAAACCGACCGTAAGGATCGGCGCGCCGCGCCGGCTGCACGGCCCGCAAGGTCTGCTCCGAGACGGGCGGCAACAGCGAACCGCTGAGGCGAGGCCCGTGGGTTGCGATCCACACGATGGCGCCGGCGCCGACGATGCACCCCGCCAGCGCCGAGCCTCGCAAGAGCCGCGCATTCATGGACGATCCTCATCCGATCCGCACGTGAGAACGATCACCGATTCATCATCTAATCTATGAGCAACCCCCGAGCGTGCGGCATCTCTCATTCCTGACGGTCCCCTCGCCGTCAAAGCTGTTGCAACACGCCTGGCAATCAGCGTTCGTGCCGGCGCCTTTCGGGCCGTCGACCTCGTCATCGCAGAATCCGCACTGGCGGTAGCTCCCCGCCGAGTTCCCGTTCTTGCAATCGTAGCACACGAGCGTGGAGTTGATCCCGGCCGCGAGGGCGTAGCCCGACGCCAGCAGCGCCGCGGCCAGCGCAGGCATCGCGCACCGACAGCCCTTGACATCCATTGTCCGCATGATTCTGCTCCTTTGTTATCCTCATCCTGTCCGCCGCTACTGGGGAGCACTGATGAGCGGCAGCCCAGTCCATGCTACCCCCCCCCCCTGTCAAGGTTGTTCTTGGCAGATTACCAATAAAAGACTTGACTCCGCTCGCCAGCGGCCGACACTCCTGGTCATGCCCCGTCGCGGATTCACGCTGATCGAGGTTCTCGTCTCACTTTCGATCATCGCCATCCTCATCTCGCTCGCAGCGGTCGCGCTTCAACCCTCGATCGGTTCCGCCCGGGCGCTGCGTGTCCTGACCGTCGTTCGCGCTGACGGCCAAGCGGCCCAGCAGTACGCCGCGGACACCGGGCGCTGGCCGCATTATGCCGAGCCGCGTCTGCTCGACGCGTTTTACAACGGTGGCGTGGGCCTGCCGTACTTCAACCAGCAGTGGTACTGGATGCTGGCGCTGCATCCCTACATCGGGGACGGCGAGCACGTCCAGAACCCCGAGGCCTATTCGCCCTGGCATCCGCTGCGGGCGGCGCTGGAGGATCGGCCGGAGCTCCAGGACGGGCCGTACGCGCAGTTCGGCCCGGGCGCCGCGGTCGGCAACTCGATCACGCTGTCGACGGCGCTGTTCACCGGCGCCTCGATGTGGTCCGCGGCCTCGCCGACGCTCGATGTGTCCCAGCTCGCGCCCGTCCCCGCCGACGCGGTCGCGTTCCCTTCCCAGAAAGTGATGTTTTTCGAGTCCGTGCCCTATCACCTCGTCGAGGACGCGGGAGCGGATCGCGGCGGCGTCCCCGGCTTCGCCGATCGCATCGACGGCTCGTGGGCCGTGCCCGCGGTGATGGTGGACGGGTCGGGGCGGATCGTCCCGCCCGTGGAGTTGCCGGAGCGTGTGATCAATCCGTTCTACCCGGCGGGGACCTTCTCCGGCGTGCTCATGAACACCGTGGACGGGTTCCTCGGGCGGGATTTCTGACGGGCGCCGGCTTACGACCCGGCCGGGACCGGCTCGCCCTTGACCCGCTCGGCCCGGCTGCGGACGTTGTCCAGCACGTTCATGAAGTTGATGTACGCGTCGTAGGGCGACTCGTAGGGGTTGAAGTACTTGTGCACGTCGCCGTCGGCGAAGTACTTGGTGCACATGTAGTAGAAGTGGTCGCTGGTGGTGAGCTTGCGCCAGTCGGCCAGGAGGGCCGCGGCGTGGGCTCGCTCCGCGTCGGTCGACGCTTCGGCGAGCCGGGCCTTGATCGGCGCTTCGAGCCGGTACAGCTCGTACAGCGCATTGGACTGCATCGGGTTGCCCAGCCAGGCGGAGAGGTCCCGCTCGGTGTCGGCCCAGGAGATCATGTGCGGCGCGTCGTACTCCCCGACCGGGTCGAACCTCGCCAGGGCCTCGGAGGGCGTGCAGAAGTGGTTCTCGCCCGGCGCCACGTCGAAGACCTTCTCGGGCAGCGCGTCGAGGAACTGGAAGATGCCCGTGTCCGCCCATTGGTGCTCGCCGAAGGTCTCGTAGTCCATGAAGAGGTTGCAGACGTACCCGTCGCCGTTGATCTGGTTGACCCACGAGGCGAACGTCTCGGCGGTCAGGGGCCATTGCGACCAGTTGCGGTCGGAGAACCGGAAGGCGATGTCGTCGCTGAGCCGGTAGTTCTTCAGGAGCAGGCCGAATCGCCGCCCGAGCGCCTCACGGCTCAGCCCCGGCGCCGTGTAGAGGTAGTTCGGCGAGCGATACCCCAGGACCGAGTCGGCGCCCTCGCACAGCACGCCGTCGAACCGCGGGGCGCCCGCCTCGTCGGTCAGCCCGGCGATGAAGTGCGCCAGGTCGTTGTTGTAGATCAACTCGGTGTTGCGGAAGACGCGCGGCGTGACGCCGAAGAGCTCCCGGATCCTCGCCGAGTGCAGATCGATCTGCTCGACGAACTCCTCGCGGGAGTAGAGGAACGCCAGGGAGTGGTGATACGTCTCGGCGAGGAACTCGCAGCAGCCGGTGTCGGCCAGGGCCTTGAACCGGTCCAGGACGTCCGGCGCCCAGGCGGCGAGCTGGTCCAGCACGACCCCGGTCAGCGAGTAGGAGACGCGGAACCGCCCCTCGTGCCGGCGGACCAGGTCCAGGATCGTGTCCGTCGCCGGTCGATAGCACTTGTCGGCGACCTTGCACAGCACCTGCCGGTTGTGCTCGTCGTCAAAGTACAACGGGCTCTGGTCGAACACCGAGTACCGGCGGATGCGGCAGGGCTGGTGGACCTGAAAATAGAACACGACCGACGCCATGGGCGGGATCCCTCCGAGCCGACCGACCGCCGGAACTGGCGCGGCCGGTGGCATTCTCCCGGCCCGGCCCGCCGGGACAACCCCCGATCGTGAAAAGACCGTGAATCCCGCGCCGGCTTGACCGCCCGGCCGCTCGGACAGACGCTCTGGGCATGACACCGTTGAGTAAGGCGGTCGCGGCGATCCTCCCAATTGCGCTGTGCGCGGGGTGCGCCGTGTGTCGCCCGGCTGACCCGCTGGAGGCGCAGGAGTGGGCCCTGTCCCGCTTCAACCCCTGGCAGGTGACGGCGATCGACGCGGCGACGGGCGAGCGGATCAGCTTTGACGACCTCGCGGACCGGGCGGCCGCCGCGGACGTGGTCTTCGTCGGGGAGTTGCACGGTCAGCCCGTGGGCCTGGCGTTCGCCGCGGCTCTGTTCGACGCGGTCCTGGCCCGCGAGCCGGCCTCGGCGGCCCTGTCCCTGGAGTTCTTCGAGCGCGAGGATCAGGCCCACCTCGACGACTTCCTCGCCGGCGTGACCGACGAAGGGGCGCTCCGCGACGCGACCGGTCGGACGGCCGGCAACTTCCCGCCCGGGCACCGGGCGATGGTGCTCGCCGCCCGCGACGCGGGGGCGCCGGTGATCGCGGCCAACGCGCCCCGGCGGTACGTGCGCCTGGCGCGGACCGAGGGGCTCGACCGCCTGCGAGACCTCACCGAAGCCCAGCGGGCCCTGGTCGCGATCCCCGAGTCACTGACCGCCGGCGGCTACCGCGACCGGTTCTTCGAGCAGCTCGCGGGCATGACGGGCCACGGCGGGCCCGACGCTGAGGACCAAGGCGAGCCCGAGTCCGATGAGGCCCGCGCCGAGCGCGAGGCGGAGGAGCAGCGGCTCATCGAGTCGTTCTATGTCGGCCAGAACGTGTGGGACGCGACGATGGCCGAGTCGATCGCGCGGGCCCTGGACGCCGGCCGCCGGCCCGTGGTGCAGGTCGTCGGGCGGTTCCACGTCGAACGCGACGGCGGGCTGGCGCAGCGGCTGCGCGCCCTGGCGCCGGGGGCGTCGGTCCTCACGATCGTGATCGTGGACAAGGCGCCGGACCAGATCGAGCCGGACGACCTCGAGCGCGGCGACGTGATCGTGTACGTC